>NZ_JBEZBT010000003.1:93417-247813 GCF_040647235.1 Streptomyces sp. NPDC042638 | reverse complement strand
GGGAGGACGAGGAGCACGCGGGCGGTCCAGTACAGGGCCAGCCCGACCCCGGTGACGAGCAGCGCCAGCAGCCGTCCCAGCCCGCGCGCACACCAGGCCAGCGCCCGGCCCACAGGTGCGAGGACCCACGTGTACAGCCATCGGGCGGGGAGGACGAGGAGCACGCGGGCGGTCCAGTACAGGGCCAGCCCGACCCCGGTGACCAGCAGCGTTAGCAGCCGTCCCAGCCCGCGCGCGCACCAGGCCAGCGCCCGGCCCACGGGTGCGAGGACCCACGTGTACAGCCATCGGGCGGGGAGGGCGAACAGATACCGCGCGAGGGCGGCGACGGCCGTGCGGGCCCCGGTCCCGACGGCGGCCAGCACCGCGCCGGCGCCCTTCAGCAGCCAGGCCAGCGCGTGTCCGAACGGGCACAGCACACGCGCGTACACCCACGCCAGCCCGGCGACGGCCCCGCGCGTCAGCCAGGCGACGGCGTGCCCGGCGGGGGTGAGGACGTGGCGGTGGAACCACAGCGCCGGTACGACGAGCAGGACGTGGCCGAGCCATCCGAGCGCCTTGCCGGCGGGCACCAGGACGTACCGCCACAGGCCCACCAACGGCCACACGAACAGGGCCCTGCCGGTCCACAGCAGGGCCCGCCCGAGCGGCCTGAGCACGGTGTCCCGCAGGAGCCGCCCGACGACGACGAGGACGTCCCACACCATCCGCACGGGCACGACGAGGACGAGGACGACGATCCGCACCGGCAGGCGGACGGCGACCACGAGGCATCCTTCGGGCTGCCCCGGCGGAGGCGGCGGGGACGGCGGCTTCTGCAGATCCATACCGGGGTAGACGCACGGACCGCCCGTCCGGATCCGGTCAGGCCCTGCGGGCCTTGTACGCCTCCGGGTAGCGCGCCGTGAACTTCACGGCCACCACCAGCAGGGCGATGGGGACGACCCAGTTGAACCAGTCGTCCTGGGACGGGTACCGCACGGCCAGCCAGGTCGAGACCGTCATCAGGGCGAAGGCCACGCCCCACAGGGCCGTCAGTACCCGGTTGATGTGCCGGAAGACGGGCGAGTCCCACACCTCGCGGGGTGTCTGCTCCCGGGCGTACTGCGCGGTGAACGGGTCGGCGAACAGCGATCCGAGCGCCACGACGGCCACCAGCCCGTTCGAGATGACCTGCGCGTACGTCTCCAGCCAGGCGAGCTGCCCCCGCTCCAGGGCCAGCGCGAGGACCGACAGCACGGCGAAGAACACGATGCCGGTGATGTCGAGCACGCGCAGGTGGCCGTGCAGCAGGTCCTGCCCGGCCAGGACGACCGAGGCGACCAGGGCGGCGAGAGCCGCGTACTCCCAGGTGCTGGGGCTCGCGACCACCCCGAAGATGATCCACGGGGCGAACGAGAGGAAGACGCTTCCCCCGCTGACGGATCTCCCGGCCGGGGCCTTCCGCGCCGTCTGCTGAACCATGGGGTTCCTCCCGCCCGGTCTCGCGGCTCACCCGCTCCTCCCCCATCGTGCGGCCACCGGGCCGTACCCCGCCTGTCGTGCGGTCCGGGCGGAAGGCTCCTAGCGTGAACATGCGGTCCGGACGGTCGGCGGTGTGCCGGTACGGCCTGGGGAGCGGCCCATGAACCAACGCTTCAGCGAGAACGTCCAGTTCGACTACGAGATCCGGCTCGCCCTGGGTTCGGCCTGGCGCCGGGGCGCCGATGTGGGCGAGGTACTGGCCACGGCCGCCGCCGTCGCCGACGCGGGCGGCGGCGGGGAGGCGTGGTTCACCGCCTGGGCGGAGCTGGGCCGCAGGGTCCGGGACCAGGCGGACCGCGGAGCGGCCGGGGGACGGACGGTGAGCGCCCGGGACGGCTGGCTGCGGGCCGCCGGGTACTTCGGTACGGCCCTGGTGGGCGCGGACGCGGTCGCCGGTCCCGGCGAACGGCCGGCCGAGGTGTTCCGCGAGCACCGCGCGTGTCTCGACCGCTTCCTGCGCACCGGGGACCCGCCGGCCGAGCCGGTCGCGGTCCCGTACGAGGGCATGTCACTGCCCGGGTACCTGGTCGGCCCGCCGGGCGGCTCGGGGCCGCTGCCCACGCTGATCGTCAACAACGGCAGCGACGGCCCGCTCAGCTCGGCCTGGACGCTGCTCGGCGCGCCGGCGGTGGCCCGCGGCTACCGTGTCCTGCTCTTCGACGGCCCCGGCCAGCAGTCGATGCTGTTCGAACGCGCGGTGCCCTTCCGCCCCGACTGGGAGAAGGTCATCACCCCGGTCGTCGACTTCCTCCTGTCCCGCCCCGACGTCGCCCCCCGCCGGATCGCCCTGGCCGGCATCAGCCAGGGCGGCTACTGGGTTCCGCGCGCCCTCGCCTTCGAGCACCGGATCGCCGCCGCGGTGGCCGACCCGGGCGTGGTCCGCGTCGCGGACAGCTGGTGGCACAACCTCGGCCCCGAGCTGCGCGCGCTGTGGGAGTCCGGCGACCGTGCCGCCTTCGACGGCTTCATCGGGGAGGGCCTGCGCCAGGACCCGGCCCTGGCCGCGCTGTGGCGCTGGCGGGCCAGGCCGTACGGCATCGACTCACCGTTCGACCTGCTGACGGAGGTCTCCCGGTACGACGTCACGCCCGTCGCCCGCCGGATCACCACCCCGCTGCTGATCACCGACCCGGACGGCGAGCACTTCTGGCCGGGCGCCGCACGGGAGTTGTACGACCTGCTGCCCGGCCCGAAGCACCTGGTGCGCTTCACCGAGGAGGAGGGTGCGCACCTGCACTGCGAGCCGACGGGCCGCGCGCTGTTCGAACAGCGCGTCTTCGACTGGCTGGACGACTGCCTGGAGAACCGCGCGCGGTAGCCCGCTACCGGCCGTCCGGGGGCGGCAGGTCCTGCTCGGTCCAGATCGTCTTGCCGGTGGCGGTGTAGCGCGTACCCCAGTGGTGGGTCATCTGGGCGATGATGAACAGGCCCCGGCCGCCCTCGTCGTCGTTCGCCGCGTGCCGCAGATTGGGCGAGGTGTGGCCGGTGTCGGAGACCTCGCAGATCAGGCTCCGGTCGCGGATCAGACGTACCCGGACCGGCCCGCCGACATAGCGGATGGCGTTGGTGACCAGTTCGCTCACGATGAGCTCGCTGGTGAAGGCCAGCTCGTCCAGTCCCCAGTCGCCGAGCTGCTTGCTGACGGCTGCGCGGATGGTGGCCACCGCGGCCGGGTCCGGCAGCAGCGCCCACTCGGCGAACTGGTTCCGGTCGAGCCGGCGTGTGCGGACCGCGAGCAGGGTCGCGTCCACGTCCACCGGCCCGGGCAGCAGGGTGGTCACCGCCCTGTCGCACAACGTCTCCAAGGGCTCCCCCGCGTCGGCGAGCACCTGGCACAGCTGGGCGAGCCCGGCGTCGCGGTCGTCGGCCGCCTGCAGCAGGCCTTCCGTGAAGAGGGCGACGACACTGCCCGGCGCGAACTCCAGTTCCGTGCTCTGGTAGGGCAGGCCGGTCATTCCCAGCGGCGGTCCCGGCGGCAGTTCAGGACAGGTGACGACACCCGTGTGCGGTTCGGTGACCGCCAGCGCCGGTTCCCCGGCCCGGGCCAGGCTGCACTTGCCCGAGACGGGGTCGTACACGGCGTACAGGCAGCTCACGGCGTGCGGCCTGCGGCCGTCCGGTCCGGACCCGCCCTCCTGCGCGGTCTGCTCGACCAGGTCGGTCAGGCGGAACAGCAGCTCGTCCGGCGCCAGGTCCAGCCGGGCCAGGACGCGCACCCCCGTGCGCAGGCGGCCCATGGTGGCCGCGGCACCCAGACCGTGATCGAGGACGTCCCCGACGACCAGGCCGACCCGGGCTCCCGACAGGGGGATGACGTCGTACCAGTCGCCGCCCACCCCGGACCCGCTGTCCGCGGGCAGGTAGCGGCTCGCCGAGTCGACGGCGGTGTGCGGCGGCAGGCGGTGCGGAAGCATGCTCCGCTGCAGTTTGAGCGCCACGCTGTGGCCGCGGGTGACCACCGGCATCAGCAGGACACCGATCAGCAGGGCGCCCAGGCCCAGGACGGCGACCCCGCCCGTCCGGCCGATCAGCGGCAGGTCGACGGTGGTCGCGCCGTAGTCGGGGGTCGCGTAGACCACGAAGGCGGCGTACAGGAACAGCAGGAGCATGATCAGCCCGCCCAGCCCCGGCAGCAGGCCCTTGAAGACCAGGTCCCTGACGTTGCGGGTGAGGGCCTTGCGGTAGAACCAGACGCAGGCGAAGCCGGTCAGTCCGTACTGGAACGCGATCGCGAGACCGACCGAGTCGACCGAGTCGGCGAGGACGTTCCGGCTGAACGACGACAACAGGAGCAGCACGGCGATCGCGGCCGCCCCCATGCCGACGGTCCCCCAGGTCGGGGTGAGGTACTTGCGGTGGATCCGCGCGAACCGGGAGGGGACCGCCTTGTGGACGGCCATGGAGAAGACGGTCCTGGCCAGGGGCAGGATGGTGGTCTCGGCGGAGGCCAGCGCGGAGGTCAGCACCATCAGGATCAGCAGTCTCGACAGCACCAGTCCCGTTCCGCCAGTCCCGAACACCGCTTTGCCGAGCCCGGAGAGGACGTCGTCGGAGTTCTCCGTGTTGCCCAGGCCGATGCCCGAGGTGCCGGGTCCCGCGAACGCCAGCGCCGAGGTGGACACGAGCCCGTAGATGACCAGGAGCAGGACGGTGGACAGGACCCCGGCCCGGCCGGGGATCCGGGTGCTGTCGACGGTCTCCTCGTTGACCGAGAACGCGGTGTCCCAGCCCCAGTAGATGAACACGCCCGCGAGGACGCCCGTGGTCAGGGCCCTCGCCGAGGGCACCGCGAAGGGGTTGAACCAGGAGGCGGAGACGTGGATCGCCGTCGGGGGAGGATCGGTGTAGACCCGCACCAGCGCGGCGACGGCGAACACGGCCAGCATCAGCACTTCCAGGCACAGCAGCCAGCGCTGGACAGCCGTGGAGAACTCGATGCCGACGTAGCAGATCGCGGTCATCACGGCGATCCAGACGACCCCCGCCACGGTGGTCCACAGCCGGTCCTCCGCCAGGCGGTCCAGCCCCACCAGCCGGAAACCGTAGGCGGCGGCGATCCCGGCGAGGTTCGCCATGACGATGATGTTGGCGACGATGATGCCCCAGCCGCCCATCCAGCCGGTGCGCGGTCCGAAGGCGCGGGTGGCCCAGGTGAAGGTGGTCCCGCAGTCGGCGTCGCTCGCGTTGAGCTCCCGGTAGGCGTACGCGATCAGCAGCATCGGGATGAACGCCAGCATGGTGACGATCGGGGCCTGCAGTCCGACCCCGGCCACGATGATGCCCAGCGCGGCCGCCAGGCTGTACGCCGGGCCGGTGGAGGCAAGACCCATGGCCACCGAGGAGAACATGCCCAGGGCGTTGTTCTTGAGCCCCTTCCGGCCGGCCCCCGTCCCAGGTGCGGGGCGGCCGGCGGACTCGGCGCCGCCAAAGTGCCTCACACTTGATTCCAACGCCGGGCCGCTTCCCTCCGCAACAGCGCGGGACCGCGTGACGGCCTCCGGTCACCCTTACGGGCAGTCCGGGCCGGCCCCGGGCACGTCGGTGGCGGTGTCACTCCACCTCGATGCCGTAGTCCCCCACGAGCTGCTCCAGACCGCCGGTGTAGCCCTTCCCGCCCATCACGAAGTCCCAGTCCCCGCTGGACCTGCGCCGGAAGGACCCCAGCACCAGCGCCGTCTCCCGGGCCCGGCCGTCGGCGACCTCCAGCCGGCCGAGTTCGGCCGCCCCCGCGTCGAGCAGACGTATGCACGCGTCGGTGAACCCGGAGAGGTCGGCCTCCGGGTTCACCTCCGGATCGACGGCCGCCACCAGCACGAGCCGGTCGGCCGTCGGTGGCAGCGCGTCGAAGGCGACCCGGATCGCCGCCCTGTCCGGTGCCACGGCGGGCATCGCGCGGACCGATCCGTCGGGAGTCCGCGGGTTGTTGAAGAAGACGAAGTACTCCTCGCCGACAACCCGGTTTCCCTGGCAGACCAGCGCGCACACGTCCAGTACGACGTCGCCGGCCCACGTCATGCCCAGCACGTTGTAGTCCTCGGCCGAGGACGAGCCCGAGGACGATCCCGAGGACGCGGACGCGGACGCGGACGAGGACGCGGACGAGGACGCGGGATCGGAAGCGGGCGCCGGCCGTGCCGGGGCGGCCGGCCCCGCATCCCCCAGCCGTCCGCGAAGCCCGTGCCTGTGCAGCAGGTCGACCAGTTCACCGCCGGAGATGAGTTCCAGGGGCTTGCCGCGGGCGAAGGTGCGGGAACCGGGCCCGAACCCGGACGTGGTCACCAGGACGCCCTTGTTCGCCCCCACGTCCTGCACAGTGCCGTACAGATCGCGCACCGCCGTCGGCGGCACGGTGTTGCGGTAGCGCTTCACCTGCACCACGATCTTGCCGCCTCGGACCGGCGTCGGATCCAGCGCGTCGACATCCACGCCTCCGTCGTTCGAGCGCTGGGTCGTCACGGCCTGCATCCCCATGGCGCGGAAGAGATCCGCCACCAGGGACTCGAAGGCGATGGGGTCCATGCCGTACAGGTCCGGCTCCTCGTCACCGCCCCGGGTGACCGCACGGCCCGAGACGTCCTGCGGCCGACGGCTGGGACGTACGGGGGTGAGCTGCTCGGGCCGGGCCGACAGCTGGCCTCTCAGCGCGTCCGTCAGACAGCTGACCGGGTCCACCTGTTCCAGACGCAGGCCGGCGAAGACCGCTCGCTGTGCCATGACGGTCCCGAGGCAGATGTGCGCCCGCCTGCCTGTGGCCGGGTCATGGGCGTCCACGAAACCGTTCAGGGCCACCGAGTCCAGCGTCCCGAACTCGTCCGCCGCGAAGAGCTGGTGCAGCACGAGCAGCATGCTCTGCGCCACCACCTCCCGGTACAGCGCGCGGCACTGGGTCACCGGGCGTGCCGTTTCCCTGTCCTGGTCCTGGGCGGGCACGTACCGCACCGACTTCACTTCGGGTACGACGCCGTACCCGGGAAGCTCCCAGTCCAGCACCAGCTGACGTCCCGCCGGGTCGTACGCCCCGGTGACCTGCCGGGGAAACCCTTCCGGCCACACTGCCGACGAGTAGAGAGCGGCGGAGCAGTACGCGACCACGGAGTCGGGGTCACCCCGTCGGACACCCTCGGTCACCTCGGTGATCCCGGCGTTGTGCCGGCGCACCTCGGCGCGCTCGGCCTCCGCCCGCTGCTCGTACTCCCGCCGCAACGCCGCCAGCCGCTGCTGTCGCTGCGCTTCGGCAGCCTGCGCCGCATGCCGGTCACGCTCGAAGCGCGCCCGCGCCTCCGCCTCGGCCTGTGCCCGCCGGCCTGCGGTCCAGCCTCCCTGCGCCTGGTACTGGCCCGGGTCGGGCATACGTACGGCCCACCCCAGCTGCCCCGGATCGAACGGCGGGATCTCTTCCGCCCGTGTCAGGGACGACGCCCTGAAGGCCGGCGCCCGGCACCCCGTGGCAAGCAGCCCGCGCAAGGCCGCCACCTGGGCTTCCAGCTCCTCCGTACGCCGCCTGGCCTCCGCCTGCCGGTACTCCCGGTGGCTCTGGGCCGCGAGCCGTTGGTGGGCCCTCGCCTCCCGTGCCTCTTCGCGGCGCCGCCTCGCCTCTGCTTCCACCTGCCGCTGATGCTGACGCTGCAGCTCAGCCCAGGCACCGACAAAACCAGCAGAGCGACGACTCATGCGCTACAGGCCCTCCCCAGGACGTCGGCATCGCCGACCAAGCTCTGGTTGCCCCCGCAACCAGTACCGACAAAGAGGACTGTATCCAGCGACCGCCGTCCCGGGACGGCGGCGAGAAACCTGACTGCCCCGGGGCCGGGTGCCGGCCTCGGGGCAGTCGGTCGTCGTGCTTGGGTCAGCCGAGCGAGGTGAGAAGGGTCTTGAGTGCCTTGACCTCGGTGGTCTTGTCCGGGTTCGGAGCACGCAGCGCGGTCAGGACCTGATCGATCTCACTGTCGAGGAAGTGCCAGGCCTGCTCGTTCTTGGGCTCGAGCGTGGGCTGGGCGTCGTCCCATGCGGTCTCGAGGTCGGTCACCCGGGTGGTCGCGGCGGCCTGATCGCCCGAGTCGAGCTTCGCCAGGGTGCCGGCCGCGATCGTGCGGAACTTGGCGATCGTGGCAGGAGGGAACGACGACGTCGCCTGCTTCGGGGTGAGATGCACGGTCGTCGGTGCGGGCGTGTCGTTCTCGCTCGCCGCCGCCGCGTGGGGCTGGTGGTGCGCCCAGACGAGAAGCGCCGCGGCTGCGACCGCCACGACGGCGTAGTAACCGAGCATGATCCGCTCACGCGCCGGGTTCACCGCCCGCGGGGCCGGGTCGGAACCCTCGATGACATCGCTGCGGCTGAACGTGAGATAGAGGATCGTAGCCAGGATCGCGGCCAGGAAGATCACGCTGGTCGCCGCGACACCGAGGCCCAGTCCGCCGTCGCCGCCGGGCGAGCCGAGCCAGTCACCGAGATTGGCGCCGAGCGGGCGGGTGAGGATGTAAGCCAGCCAGAAGGAGAGCACCGCGTTGGCACCGAGGCGCCACGCGAAGACGATCGAGGCGATCAGCCCGAGCGGAAGCAGCACGGAGACCCCCGGGGTCCAGCCGGTCAGCTCCAGCGTCCAGTCGCCGGTCGCGGTGCCGAGGGCGAAGGTGACCAGGACCGCGAGCCAGTAGAACAGTTCACGGGGGAGGGTGGTGATGCTGTGGACCGACAGGGTCCGCTCACGGGCGTACCAGATCCCGAAGACGACGGCGAGGACACCGGCGAACACGCTGCTGCTCAGCGCGAGGGGAACGCCCTGGCTGTCGGTGAGGATGTCGGTGTAAAGAGTGCCGGTGACACTCACCACGACCACGGTGAGCCAGTACACGGACGGGATGTAGCGTTTGGTGCTGAGCTGCCAGCCCAGGACGCCGGCCAGCACGACGGTGAAGATCAACGCCGTGTTGATCAGGCCGACACCGAGGTTCATGTTGATCCAGTCGGCGAAGCTCTCGCCGACGGTGGTGCACAGGATCTTGATGACCCAGAACCAGATGGTGACCTCGGGAACCTTGTTCAGCAGCTCCCGAGCGGGCGTCCGACGATTCTCGGGCGTCGTCGTGGTCGTCATGGAACCCCTCGCGTTCAGCGGTAGCGGCGCGGAGGGGGCGTTGAGGCGTCCCTCCCGTCCGCGCAACGCTAGACCGACTACAACCGTGTAGACAAGCGGGACCCTAATCCGTGTAGGGTGCCCCGGTGACTTCGATAGCTCGTCAGGCTCGTTCGGGCAGCACTGCCACCGGCGCCCTCCACGGCGCGCTCCGCGTTCCCGGGATCGTCATCGCCTTCTGGATAGCGAAGGGGTTGTCGACGGCACTGGGCGAGGGCGCCTCCGACTACCTCGTCCAGGCCATGGTGCCGCAGCTCGCGGTGGTGCTCGGTTTCGCCGCCTTCCTCGTCGCGCTCGTGATCCAGTTCCGCCAGGGCCGCTACCGGGCGTGGACCTACTGGTTCGCCGTCGCCATGGTCGGCATCTTCGGGACGATGGCGGCCGACGTGCTGCACGTGGCCGTCGGCGTGTCCTACACCCTCTCCAGCGCGCTGTACACGGTGCTGCTGCTGGCCGTGTTCTGGCTGTGGCGCCGCACCGAGGGCACTCTGTCGATCCACAGCATCGACTCCCCGCGCCGCGAGGCGTTCTACTGGGCCACCGTGGTCGCCACCTTCGCCATGGGCACCGCGCTGGGCGACTTCACCGCCTTCACCCTGCATCTGGGCTACTTCACCTCCGCAGCCCTTTTCGCGGTGCTGATCCTCGTTCCGGCGGCGGGGTACCGCTGGCTGCGCTGGAACCCGGTCTTCTGCTTCTGGGCCGCCTACGTGGTCACCCGCCCGCTCGGCGCGTCGATCGCCGACGGCCTGGGCAAGCCTCGCGCCGTCGGAGGCCTCGGCCTCGGCGACGGGCCGGTGGCCCTGGTCCTGCTCGCCCTGATCGTCCTGGTGGTCGCCTACCTGGCGGTGACCAAGGTGGACGTCCAACGCCCCCACAAGCCCGCCGCCGCACCGGAACCGGCCGCCACGCACGTGTAAGACGGCTCCCACGCCACCAGACACCCGTCGAGCCCCCTACCGCCAGGCAGGGGGCTCGACGGGTCACACGGTCACGCGAAGGAAGACGCCGGCGGCGACGGCGGGCAAGGGCCCGCAGCGACGACAGCTACCGGCGCACCCGCCACCTCGTGCTCGCGGGCCGGCGCCTCCAACGCCGGCGGGCCGTGTGCTTCTGCTTGCCCGTGGCACTGGCTTCTTCCGTGGCGGCGGAGCAGCAGACAAAAGGGCCTGCCTCACCGTCCGGCGATGGACTCCGTACTTCTCTGCCAGAGCCCGCTGCGACAGTTCCGGATCAAGACGCTTGTCCCTCCGGATCGCAGCGAACAGCTCCGTCCGCGACAAACCCATCCCGGCCTCCCGACATGAGCGTGATCAAGCGACACGGCCTCCGTGACCGTAATCGACGCACAAACCCTGCCGTCGCCGGGCGGACGGAGCAGCGCATTCACTCCGAAGAGGGCAGGTCGCCGGTAGGCTGCCGCAGCCTCACTCTGCTCCCGGAGGCTCGGCGTTCACTCAAGGTCGCTCATCGAGTGCAGCTCCGCAAACTCGTCGGCGAGTATGCCCATGACGACGAGATCATGGTGTCGGTTGGCAAAGAACATGTGATCGCGCAGGCGCCCTTCCTCGGCGAAGCCAAGGCGGCGGTGCAGTGCCAGCGATGCCTCGTTGTGCGCGAAGATCCGCGCCTCGCACTTGTGGTATCGCCGCTCGGCGAACATGAATCGCAGCAGCATCACCACGGCTTCTGCCGCGTAGCCCTTGCGGCGTTGCCCAGCACCCACCGTGATGCCGTACTCGAACCGTCCCGCCCGCGGATCTGCGTAGTGGGAGCCGACAGCCCCGACGATCTGCCCCGTGTCCACGGCTTCGATGGCCAACGTGAAGCACTCACCATCGGACTTCGCGACGGCCTGTTCCTTCGCCCAGGCGCGGAACCCCTCGGCAGACCGAGGCGGATGCAGCAGGTCTCCCGACCGCTCCTCATCGACGGCGAAGCCCACGAACGCCGTCCAGTCCTCGGGCTCGATACCGCGCAGCCGTACCCGCTTACCAGTCCAGAACGAAGTCATCCCCTATTCGATCACGCCGCAAGATGCGACGCACAGGCCCTCCTGACCCTGGCCTGAACTGCCTTGTCATACCGGTGGAGCCAAATCAACTTCGTACGTCATGGAGCCGCGAAACGCTGGTGCGCTGGTGCCCAAGCAAGTGCTTACAAACACACTCCACCTCGGAAACGATGTACTGGGTACTTCCAGGGCCCGGCAACGGCGTCCGAGAGGGCGCCGACGGGCGAGGGGCAGAAGCGCCGACCGCAGCCGCCACCTCGTCCCAACTCGCTCCCGCCAGCGCCTCAATCACCCGATCGAGTGCCTCACTCACCTCACCTCAGTGAGAGTGACCGCTCGCCGCCGGCGTCGGACCCGCGTTCTTGACCGTCAGGGGCAGCAGCTTCTTGCCGGTCGGGCCGATCTGGATGTGGGTGTCCATCTGCGGGCATACCGCGACGGCCCTACAACCGCTACCGTGCTGGTCATGGGGAAACATGGAACGAGGCGCACGGCAACTGACCGTCGCAGCTACTCAGTTGAATCTGAGTGGTCGGACGCCGACTTAGCGCTTTTAGAGGACCTGAAGAAGGCGGAAGCGCTCCTGCCCGACGACGCGCCACGCGCGCTGCTGTCGGTCCGACTGTCGGTACTCACCGAGGAAACGACCTCGCCCGTCCGCCAGGAACTGGATCTCCGCATCATGGCCCGAGAACGCGGCTGCCGAGTCGTGGGCGTCGCCAGCGACCTCAACGTGTCGGCGACCAAGGTTCCGCCCTGGAAGCGCAAGGAACTGGGAGACTGGCTCAACAACCGGGCACCGGAGTTCGACGAGCTGCTCTTCTGGAAACTGGACCGCTTCGTACGGCGCCTCTCCGACCTGAGCACCATGATCGACTGGTGCTTGAAGTACCGGAAAAACCTCGTCTCCAAGAACGACTCCATCGACCTGACCACGACGGCCGGGAAGATCATGGTCACGATCATTGGCGGCATCGCCGAGATCGAGGCGGCCAACACGAGCACCCGTGTGGCGAGCCTCTGGGAGTACGCGAAAACCCAGACTGACTGGGTCCTGGGGAAGCCCGCGTTCGGATACGAGACGGCCGAGGATGAGAACGGCAAGGTCGTCTTGGTCATCGACCCGATGGCGCACAGAGCACTTCACTGGTGCCGCAAGGCCGCGCTGAGGGAGCGACCCGCCTCCGCACGTCGCATGGTCAAAGTTCTTGTCCGTGCCGGTATCTGCGGGGACGGCCTCACCGCGTCGACCCAGCTCCGGCGCCTACGCAATCCCGCCCTCATGGGCTACCGAGTAGAGGAAGACAAGGACGGGGGCATCCGCCGCTCCAAGCTCATTCTGGGCGCCGACGGGAAGCCGATCCGAGTGGCGGACGGCGTCTTCACGGAAGACGAGTTCTACAGCCTCCAGGAGGCCTTGGACGCACACGGCAAGGATCAACCAAGACGCAGCCGTGATGGAGCGACGAAGTTCCTCGGAGTCATGATCTGCGCCGACTGCGGCACCAACATGACGGTGCAGAAGAACTGGCGGAACGGGAAGCTCTACCAGTACCTGAGATGCGGCAAGTGCAAGGCCGGCGGCCATGGGGCCCCGAACCCCGAGGACATCTACGCCAAGCTCGTCGAGGACGTTCTAATGGTGCTCGGCGACGAGCCCGTCATGACGCGCGAGTACCGCCAGGGCGCCGAGGCTCGCAAGGAACAGCAGCGCCTTGAAGAGGCCATCAGTTACTACATGGCCGGTCTTGAGCCTGATGGCCGCTTCACGAAGACGCGGTTCACGAAGGAAAGGGCAGAGAAGACACTGGACGACCTGATCAAGCAGTTGGAGTCCATCGACCCCGAGTCCGTCAACGACCGCTGGGTGGCGGTGCACAACGGCAAGTCGTTCAGAAGCCGCTGGGAGGAGGGCGGCATGGAGGCCATGGCCACCGACCTGCTCAGGATCGGCGTGAAGTGCAAGATCACGCGGACGAGAGTGAAGGGCGTGCGGGCGCCGCACATCCACATGAAGCTGGTAATTCCCAAGGATGTTCGGGACCGTCTCATACTCAAGGAAGACGACTTCGCCGAGGCCTTCTGAAGGGGCCCGATAGCCACGCCAACGCAGTTGCCTCCCGACGTACACCGGAGGCAGCTGCGCCTTTCACGAGAACCAGGACACGGGGTCGAACGGCTCTTCCGTGCCGTCGTCATCAACGATCACGATCTCGCTTTCAATCAGGCTTCGAGGCGTTTCTTCGCCTGACCGAAGCGCACACGGGTCCAAGACCAGTTGGCATTCACGTTCGGGTGGAGCTGGTATCCGCTCCACCCCCCTCTTGCCTCGCTTCCCGCCCCAGCCGTCGGGACTCTGCAAGATCGTCGGCGATTCCGGCTGCGATGAGTGCTGCGCCGGGGGTGTGGCCGGAGCCGACGTAGCGCCAGTGCCGTTCGGTGACCGTATGGGGAGTCTCGGTATGGCCCATGTGGTGGGCGCGTTCGGCGCGGAGTGCTGCGTAGGTGGTGGAGTAGGCGCGGGATTTGGTGAGGATGTGGCCCCGGTAGCCGAGGGTGTGAGTCCAGTCCCGGAGACGTAAGGGCTCGTATTCGGGGAGGCCGCCGAGGTGCCAGCAGGTCCGCATGAGGGTGCGGACGTGTTCGCTCACGGGTGCCGACTCGATGTCCGCCGGATTGGTGACGGGGTGGTCGAGGCCGGCGCCTGTCTCGCTGGCTCCCTTGGTGACGTATTTGGCGACGTACGCGGCAACGGCGTCATCGTCGGGACCGTCGCCGTTCGTGCGCAGGGGCCGGGCGTCGACCTGGACGCCCCAGCGCAGTTCCAGCTCTCCCACGGCAGAGCTGTACGGGGTGTGGACCAGGACGCGACAGGCGGAGGCGCGCACGGCGTCGGCAAGCAGCTCAGTGGTTCCCCAGGCCGGGGGTTCGTCATCGGCCCCGCCCGGTCCGTCGAGGCGTACGACCGAGTGCACATGAACGGCAGCACGCTTCTGGTACTCGGCGACGCGTGCGAAGGACAGCCGCGCGTGCCGCGTGAACTGGGACTGCACGAGGCCGACCGAGGAGGCGAGGCGGCGGCGGACGTCGATGACGAACCGGTCCCACAGCTTGGAGGCGTGCGCGTGCCACAGCACGTGGGTGGTGTAGTCGTAGCAGCCAGCGCACAGCGGTTGGCCGGTGGCCGGAGCGTCCGGGGTATGGACGGCGCCGCAGCCGAGGGGCCGCCCGTGCTCGCAGGTGCCGCCTCCGCGGCGAGGACGGCACGCATCCCCAGAGCGGTGGACGGGGCCAAAGGACGGGGCGGTCAGGGTGACGAAGAGCCGAGGCCGATGGCGGACCGTGGAAGGGACGTTCTTGCCGCCCAGCAGGCCCGCGCGGACGAGGTGGAAGGTGTCTCCGGCGTGGAGGCGGGAGCAGGCGGGGCAGACGGTCGCGCGGCGGTTGCGGCAGCGGACGAGGAGACGTTCACCGGGTTCGGTGCGGGTGTCGTAGTGGTGGAGGATCTCGCCGGTTGTGCCGTCCACGGTGGTGGTGGAGCCGGAAAGGTGGACGGGGTGGGCGCATCCGCCGGTGGCGGTGACCTGCTCCAGCCAGCGGGGAAACTGAGGGCCTTGGGCAAGGCGTATGGCGTCGCGGTCTGTCTCAGGGAGCTGACGCAGGCGCGCCGCGCGGTCGAGGGCGGCGCGCCTGTCAGCCGGGGTGTACTCCGGGGTGATGGTGGTGACCTTCCGGGGTGGGCCGCCGAGGCGGCACGGTGGGCGGGTGGTGGTGCGCCGTGGGTCATGGGGATCACTCCCTTGCGGGTGTCGGGCGGGTAGGTGTTCAGCGGATGGTTCCGGTGCCCCGGCAGATGCGACAGCGCCGCAGTCGTCCGGTCCAGGTCTTCCGTGCTCCGTCGCCCTTGCAGTGGGGGCACCTCACGCGAGGCATGGGCATGTCCGTGTCCTTTTCTGCTCAGGTGTGGGAGAAGCCGCTGATGGCCCAGGTGACGAGTTCGTGCACGGTCAGGCCCACGGGGGTCTGGCCGAGGTAGAGGCCGAAGAGGCCGACGCAGACGGCTTCCCAGGGGCGCACGTCGCGGGAGCGGACGAGGAGGACGGTGATGATCCCGAAGATCACCGCAAACCCGTAGGCCGTGCCTTCGCTGATCACTTGTCGTCTCCTTCCAGCACCGTGAGGGTGCGGACCAGGGCGGGCAGGTGCGGAGTCAGCGCGCTGTACTTCCGGGCCGTCGACACGGCCTCTTCAGTCGGGGTGAGATGGGAGCGGGCACGGCTCCAGCCGCCATCAGGGCCCGTGCAGACAGCCACCCCGCGCTCTTCCGCCGTGATGGACTGGGCGACGGCCACGGCGTCTTTGTTGAGGTCGCCGAGGGTCATCTCTGCGGTGCCGGGGTCGTTGACGCGGTGACAGATGCGGCCGCCGAGCTGGGCGCGCAGGGCGGTGACGCCGGGGCCGAGGTCGGAGCCGACCCTTTGTCCGGCGACGACCAGGTGCAGGCCGAGCGCGGCACCGAGCTGTGCCAGCCGGAGCAGGAGCGTGGAGCACTGCTCTGCCTCGGTCTTGCTCTCGCGGGTGCCGTCCGACAGGTACAGTTCCGCGATCTCGTCGACGATCACGACGATCGGCACCGGCCGCAGCTTGTCAGGAAGCTCCCAGATCGAGCGGACGCCGGCCGACCGGCACGCGCTCATCCGCTCTCTCATGTCGGCCGCCAGCGCGAAGAGAACCGTGACCGCTTCTTTCCGGTTGGTGGCCAGCGCGCTGAGCCGGCCGGCGAACAGGCCCAGTTCCATGCCGCCCTTGCAGTCGATGCCGACCAGGGCAACCGGCTGGGTCGCCAGCTGTGTGATCAGCCGGGCCAGCAGGGTGGACTTTCCGGACCGGGTGGCCCCGGCGATCAGCCAGTGCGGTACCAACCTGAGGTTCATCACCCAGGCGCCGCCGGACTCCAGCACCCCGATGAGGGCGGACAGCAGCTCTGTGGGAGCCGTGGCTAAGCCGGGCCGCTCCAGGGGATCCGTGGCGGTCGCGGTCAGGAGCACGAGGCCGCGTTCGGGCGAGGTGACCCGGACCGCGTGGACCTTCCACGCGTGCACCAGCGCATCCGCCGCCTTCATGTACGTCGCCGGGGTCTGCCCCGCGTGCAGTCGTACGGT
Organism: Streptomyces sp. NPDC042638; assembly: GCF_040647235.1. Classification (NCBI taxonomy): domain Bacteria; kingdom Bacillati; phylum Actinomycetota; class Actinomycetes; order Kitasatosporales; family Streptomycetaceae; genus Streptomyces; species Streptomyces sp. NPDC042638. The sequence goes on along the minus strand of NZ_JBEZBT010000003.1, from coordinate 231,480 downwards.
CACGGTCAGACCCATGCGTGTGGCACGGGGGAACGAGGCCCGCGGGATGAGCGGCCGCAGCGGATCCCCCTTGACGACCAGGTCCCCGAGAATGCCGCGGGGCGGGCGCCGGGACACGGACAGGTCGTTGAGCATGGCCACCTTGCGCCAGGTCGCCAGCACCCGGAAGGCGGTCACCGGGTAGCCGATCAGGTACCAGTGCCAGACCGGGCGATGCCGGCGGACCAGGTCACCGACCACGAGCATCCAGGCCAGCACGGCGAGAGCGAACGCGAGCACGATGGGTCCCATCACACGTCACCGCCCTTGTGCTGCGCCGGGGTTCCCTGCATGGGCGTGATGGCGTCTGCGCGGAAGCTGACGCCGTGCCGGTCGCCCATCGACCACATGAACGCGGTCAGCCCGGTGACCTTGACGATCTGGCCTTCCTCGATGCCCTTGGGCTGGCCGCTGACGGCGATCTCGATGACGGAGATCCGCCGCCCGTCCTGCCGCACAGTCACCGCCACGGTCCAGACCGGGTTGCCGTCCCGGTCGCGTTTCACCTCCTGTGTCTCGTTGTTGGTGATCTTCGCTTCGGGCGCGATGGCGCACCGCAGTACGCCGAGCCGCGTCGTGTCCACGGGAATGGACTGCATTTTCTTCGGCCTCCTTGGCCAGTCGAGACGCCAGACTTACTCTGACGTCACTTGTCCTTACGAGTGATGACTATGGAGCTCTGTACGGCGAGAGTGCAAGTACTTATGCTGACGAGTGATGTCGCGCGTGCGACGTGCCTACGACCTCGACCCGCCGGAGATGCCCTCATGTCGGAGATCCAGCGCCCCGGAGCCCTCTACCAGCAGGTGGCCGCCGCGATCCGCGAAGCGATCCTGTCGGGCGAGTTCGTCCCCGACTCCCTGCTTCCGTCCGAAGCCCAGCTCATGGCCCGCTACGCCGTCTCCCGCCCCACCGTCCGCAACGCCATCGCAGCCCTGCGGGCGGAAGGCCTGATCGACGTACGCCACGGCAAGGGCAGCTTTGTCCGGTCCGACGGGCAGCCGTCGCTCACGATCGAACGCCGGATCAGCCGCACACCGGACGGCAAGTTCGTCATGCCCAACGGCGACGTATGGCAGGAAGCCGAAGAACCCAGCGCGTACCGCACGCACACCACCAAAGCCACCGGCCGACTCCTCCAACTCGGCGAAGAAGAGGCCCTGTTCGGCTGCGACCGGCTGCTCCTCGACCCCGGTACGGGCACCCGTGCCATGCACCGCACCCTGATCCCGTTCGCCGTCGCGGACATGGTTCCGGCACTCGCCGAAGACCCGTACAAACGGTCGGGTGCCCTCTACCGGCAACTCACCGAGGACGGCCACAAACTCACCTGGTCCGAGACCGTACGCGCCCGCATGCCCCTGCCCGACGAGCGCACCACGCTCCAGCTCCCCGACGCGACCCCGATCCTGCACCTTGCCCGCGTCACCCACGACACCGACGAGACGCCCCTGATCCTCGAAGAACTCCGCATCGGTGCCGACCGCGCCGAACTCGCCTACCGGATCACCGCCGACAAGCAGCCCGCACGAAGCGCCCGCACCTGAGCTGGGTCGAGGATCGGTCGAAACAGCCTTCACTTCCTCAAGGGCGCGCCTTCGGCGCGCCGGGGCGCCCGGCCGCCCCGGCCGGGCGTGCGGCGTGGCCGCCGGTCCCGTCCGGTCGGCAGACGCCCCCGCCCACAGCACGCCCAGGAAGTCGAGGCGTCGACCGGCCGACGAGGGCCGGGGCCCACGGGGCTGGGGGTCGACGGCCTCCGAGACTTTAGGCAGCTCCCATGGGGCGAGCCTCGAAGAACAGGGGGCCGATCGGGCTCTTGCGGGCAGGTCCAAGGACTGCCCGATCCGCTGGCGAGCGTAAGGCCCCCTGTTCACTCGCCCCATGGCAGCTACCGCCCAAAGTCTCTGCGGCCGGCGACGTGCCCACGCACACCACTCATCAGCGAAAACAGCCCTCACGAGGCACCACCGTCGCCATCCGCGCGCGCCTCCAGGAGCTGAGCAAGCCGCTCCACCGCACCAGGCCAGCCCGCCAGCCGCACAACCCCCTGCCCATCCTCGTTCGTTGAGGCAACGGCCCTCACGGCAGACAACTCGAACCCCACGGCCAGGAGCGCCCGGTTCAAACGATCGGCGGACTCCCGTGCCTCACGCCACCCCGCGATGTAGTCGACGCCAGGCGCCCAGAACCCGAAGTCCGCGCCCGGCACATCGAGACCGTCACTCAGCCAACCCTCACCGGAGCCAGTCACCTTGCCCACCTCTGCCCTGATCTAGGTAACGGATCGTCAACTTCCTGGACCAGGGCCGAAACGCAGCACGACGGCCCCGGTACCATCAGGCACCGGGAACCGCCGTGTTCCCAGCCGGGCCACCCTTCGCTTTCCAGGGCTGACGGGGTGGCCCGGCCTTATCAGGTTGTGAAGCGCGGCCCCTTACGGGAGGGGAGCCCCCGGTTCCTACAGAGACCGCGCCCCTTGGCCGGAGTGGTCGGACTCCGGCCGGTTTCCGGTCCGCCGCCTACTCCCGATCGCGTGGGAGTGATGTGGGGGCAGCGGACCGGAGATCATCAGTACGGGCTGTCCTCAGCTCCGCCGTCCAGGTCGAAGCGGCACCAGATCGTCTTTCCTCCGCCCTCTTTGGGCGTCCACCACACCGCCGCCGCCATCCGCTGAGCGAGCATCAGCCCACGGCCGCTGTCAGGCAGAACCGCCTCTGTCAGCTCCCCCACGAACTCAGGCAAGAGCGAGTCACCCATGGGCAGAAGCGGAGGTGTCGAGTCCTCGTCCGCGACGCCGATGAACAGCCACTTGGGAAACATCTTGTAGATGACGTCGATGCGTCGGCAGGCACCTGGACTCGATCGATGGCGGTCCGGAACCACATGGTTCACCACGTTCCCGACCAGCTCTGAGACGACGAGACGCGCGTCATAGACGAGGTCACGCGAAACCGCGCCCCGCAGGAACACCGTCGCCGTGTCGCGCGCGATCCGTCCCGTGTCGGCGAACTCAGCGAAGAGTGTCACCGTCATGTAGTGACCGCCGGAGGACGGATTTGGCGCCACGAACCAGTGAGCGTAAGCGTCCAGCTCACTCACATACTTGGCTTTCCCCGTGCCCATAGTGCCCCTCCGACGGCTCTCATGTTTCCGCTTGCTTCACGCAAGCCAGTACACGGCGCAGGCGACGTGAGCGGGAGCGTTCACCAGGGGGTTCACATGAGCACTTGCGAACGCGAGGGGGTTCAGGAATGAACCCCCAGCCTGATAGGGCTGTGACAAGATGAACACTCGCCGTCATTCTCGGGTTGGCAGGGGAGCATGAGCCGAGAGCCCAACGCGCAGTTGATCGCCGTCATGAGCGAAGCGAAGATCTCGAACAAGGGCCTTGCGAAGCGCATCACGGACGAGGCCGACCGACGAGGCATGGAGCTGGGAACTACTCACGTCTCCGTACAGCGTTGGCGCAACGGATCAAGCATCAGGCCGCAGACAGCGGCGATCATGGCAGATGTCCTCTCGGCCAAGCTGGGCCGCCGTATCACGGTCGGCGATCTCGGATTCTTCGGTGACACCAAGCCCACTACGCCGGAGCCGATCGGCTACCCCGGCACCGTTCCCGATGTCCTGTCGATGCTTGACGGACTCGCCCAGGAGCGCGCCGACGCCCCCGTTTCAGACCAACTGATCACCGCGGAGGCCGATCTCAGCTCCGCCGTCCTGACATGGATGATCGCGCGCCCTGACGGTATCCAGGCAGACAGGCCGGCTCTCCAACGAGTGGGCATGCGTGATGTCCGGGCGATCAGGGATGCAGCCGGTACGTTTATGGCCCTCGACTTCAAGTACGGCGGAGGGCACGGCCACAAGGCACTACGTCACTACTTCCGGCACGAGGTGCTGCCGCTCCTGAGCGTGAGCTACAGCGAGAAGGTAGGCACCGCGTTATTCGGCGCCGCCGCCGAAGTGTCCCAGTTGCTAGCGTGGACCGCCTACGACGCCGGAAACCACCGACTTGCTCACCGCTACCTGACGTCAACCCTGCGTCTTTCCCAGGTCATTGACGACCGCATGTTCGGCGCCCGCATCCTGGGCAACCTCAGCCATCAGGCCAACTACCTTGGCAATCACGCCCAAGCCATCCAATTGGCCCGTGCCGCCGTCGAGGGGGCCAAGAACCGTGCCACGCCGCGCGCCATGGCGAACTACTCGGCGATGGAAGCCCGCGCCCTGTCCAATGCAGGCGACAGAATCGCTGCGGCTCGCGCGATGAAGGAGGCTGAGCGCCACTTCGAACGCGCTCACACCGCCGACGACCCGGCATGGCTCAGCTACTTTGACGAAGCCGAACTCATGGGCGAACTCTGCCACTGCTTCCGTGATCTCAAGATGCGTCGCGAAGCCGTCGAGCAAGCCCAGCGTGCAGTGGACAGCACCGACCCGAAGTACGCGCGCACTCTTGGCTTCTGCCGCATGGTTCTCGCCCAGAGTCAGCTACTCAACGGCGAGTTGGAAGCCGCCGTCACCACCGCGAGCCTCGCAGTCGACGGCGGCGACTCCCTCCAGTCCACGCGGTTCCAGCGCTACGTGACCGACTTCCAGAGCGAGGTCAGTGTGCACGCGACGAACCCCGCTGTGGCCGCCTTCAGCGAAAAGGTGCGCGAGGCGCTCACCCGCTTGGACGAGGACGACGAGTAGGAGCTACCAGGGCCGCCAGTCCCGCGGCGCATCGTCGTGCCGCAGACCGGCGATGCGCCGGCCGTACTCGGCCGCGGTCTTGTCATCCTCCTGAACGTTCTGCATGAGCCACGTCGTCATGCCGAACTCTTGGATCCCACGCAGCGTCTCGTAGCCCGGCCAGTCGTACAGGTCACGCCCGTACGCGGCCACGAAGTCGGCGTACTGCTCGTCGGTCTGCCAGCCAAGGCTGTGGTGCTCCACAGCCGTGACCATGAGGTCCCACTCCGGATGGTCGTAGCAGAACATCTCGAAGTCGATCAGGATGACGCGACCTTGGTCATCCACCATGAGGTTTTGCACATGGGCGTCCCCATGCACCGGTCCCTTGGCTGACTCGAACCGCAGCTCGGCGTACTTGTCCCGCAGCTCACGCCAGCGTTTCCGCAAGAACACCTTGTCATCGTCCGGGATCACCGCCCGATCAAGCCTCAGTGCCTGCTTGTCGAAGGGGTCGTACGACGGCAGTACAAGCCCGTCCGGAACGGTCATGGAGTGCAGCTCCCGCAGGACTCCTCCCAGCTCCCCGTACGTCGCCTTGCGGTCCCCCTCAACGATCAGATGCCAGAACGTCACCGGATGGCCATCGATCAAGAGGGGCTGTTCCAGATCCTCAACGATGCGAGCAGCCGGAAACCCTTCCTTTCCGAGCCACCGTGACACGCCAACCTCCACGCGCGCTTTGGGCAGATACTCCTTCCCTCGCGCCACGCGCACGATGACCGGCGCCGAGGCCAGCCGGAATAGCGCGTTCTCACCGAGACGGATCAGCTCTGCGCCTCTGTCATCGAGCCCCGCAGCCTGGCACGCGGCAGACATCACCTGCGTAGCCCTCGCCGACGTGAACCCCTCTTCCGTGCGAGCAGCGTCAAGCGCCATGCCCGTACCAGCTCCCCTAGTCGCGCGCGATCAACCAGCGCACGCCTACGGGTGACCAACCCGACGCACGCCGGACACGACCATGACCGTACCCATCCAGGCACGAATAAGGCGAGGGGATCACCGAGCCCCGTCGTCTAGGACAGCGGTCCCGGACTGTCACTCACCAGAGCCACGGCTAATGAGCGCAGGTTCTGATGCATCTCAAGATACAAGATCCGCTTCAGTACGAATGCGCCCGAGGGAGAATTTCATTGCTCCTTCAATAGCCGCTGCAGCAGCTTTCACGTCGCTCGAAAACACAACGACGGCAAGCGATTCTCTAGCACGTGACACACATACATACAGGAGACGTCTTGTCCGCTCCAAGACCGACTCCTTCCCAGTGGCCAAGTTACGTTCGTCGACCTCTGAAAGTTGCCTTATCCCAAAAAGTTTTTCGTATGAATAAAGGGAATATCGCCCCTCTTTGTCATCCAACACCACGATCACTTTGGAGAATTCAGCACCCTTGGTGCCGTGTTGTGTGGAGTAAGGCGATTGTTGTCTAACATACTTCAAGTAGGCTGGAATTTGACGCACGTCACATGCCGAAAAAGCATCCAGAACTTCCCTGGCCTCCGGGCTAAGCACAACACTTGAGTGCTCGCCGTTTGGCTCAAAATAGAAAGACAGTCGCGGGTCCGGATCAATTAGGCGTTCTCGCACGGCCAAGCCTAGGGCAGCACCGACAGAACCCGGGCCGCCCTGTTCCACGATTTTACGTAGGCACTCCGCCGCATCCCGAGCGAGAGCAAGACTCTTCCTCACATCAATGTCAAGCGCATCCGAACGAAACACACTCCCTCTCTCGCGAAGGACAGCTATTACAGATGGAGAGTCAACGCTTTCAGCGACACAAATGGGAATAACAACCTCTTCAAAGGGTTGAAGTGGCCAAGCATTCCCCTCATCGAACGCCGCCTGCAAGCCCTTAGAAGGGCCATCATGAAATGCCGTGTAGAGCTGCTCAAACCCCATGTCCTTGGCCACCATCCGGTGGACGATCATGAGGATCTTGGCGCCCTCCCCCGTATTAACTGAATCGGCGAGCCAACTGCCGGCGTTACTGTGTTTACTCAGCCAGGCCCGCACCTGCTCCAGGCGTTCACTTCGTCGATCATCTGCGGGGAGAACGAAAAAGAAGCATTCTCCTTCGATATTTTCCTCTGCCGGACGCCCCGGCACTTGCAGCAAGCCGTCAGCCTCAGACCGCACCTGATTGATGACTCTGAGTACTGCGCTCGAACTGCGAAAATTTTCCGGCTTTTCGATCCGCGCCCATCCCGGCTCAGGTTCGATCACGCCCACGCCGCGCTGATAAATCTGCTGCATGGGATCACCGAAAAAACCGAGGCAGACAGCCCCTCTCGCCTGAGCAGCGACACGCTTCAACGCCTCAACAACATTCGGAAAAGTGTCCTGGCTCTCGTCGACAAAAATATAAGGGTACTTGTTCGCGACAATACGGCGAAGCAGCTTGCTCTCGTTAAGCAACTCAGGCACCAAGGTGACAACGTCTTCGTGACCTAGAATGCCCTGGGCGTAATCACTACCGGTGCCGTAGCGATAGCGACCAACGTCAGCGAGAGATTGGAGCTGAGTTTCGAACTTTTCCAGATCGTGAGCATCCTTAGCAATGGTCTTCTTCTGAGTGCGAGAAGAATACCCCGCTTGCTTCTCTCTGACTCCTCTGATCGACGCCTCTACACGGCAACGTACCCACTGAGCAATGTCCCTTTGGAAGGGTTGCACCAAAGACCACAGGAAACTGTGAATCGTGGATACCTCGACCAACGGGCTGTGCTCCACGTCCGCATGGATCTCCTTAGCTGCCACCTCGGTGTACGTGATGCAAGCAATTTGCTGGGTTCTACTTTGGAGACGAGCACCATGCCTGATCTTCACGTAATCAAGCGCCTTGACTAGCGAAGTCGTTTTTCCGGAGCCAGCGCCGGCGACCATGACAAAACACTTGAGGTGTTCCGCATCCAGAATATCCCGAAGTTGGATATCGGCAGCCGTGTCCTGAACTGAAAGCCGGGATCCCATCACTCAACCTCCGACCGTAGTCCTGGCATCACCGGTTTCGGCGCGAGGTTGTTACTGAGCCAGGTCAGCCCATCTAGGATGTACTGCGGCGTCTTCCAAGCTGTGTCTTGTTCGGCGATAAGGCCGAGAGCGAACCTTGTCTTATCAAGGTTTCTGACTCTTTTGAAGATTGCTTCATGCAACTCCGCAAGACCCAATCGATCTGACTTCGCGATGCAAAGGCCGATAATTTTCCTAGCTTGGTCCTGAGACCAGGAAAGATTTTCGAGAGCGAAGGCCTCTTCTAGGGTCCGCCCTGCTAGCACGGACCTCTCCGTACCCCAAACCACAGCTTGGCGCGTCTGATAAGCCACTCGAATGTTGCCGACTTCCCCTCCGTGGAAGTTAACCACCTTCTCACCATCTGGGAGGTCTAGCAATTCGCGCACCGATTTCAGTTTTGGGAACCAGTTCTTGAGTGTCTCATTCGAGGTAACAGCCTCAGGAACAGTGGTCATGCAAGCCTGACTTCGGTCAGTCTCTTTTTGATCAGCATCCAACCCTGCGGGTGGCTCTACGCTGTCAATGTCTGTAATTACCAATGTCGCAACATCCAAGAAGTCTAGCAATTCTTGGAACTTGTGCGCAAATGCGCCTCCTACTTCAAGAATCGTAATATGGCACGCCTTCAATTGCGGGAAATTACGGTCGATTATGAGCGGTAGTAGCAACCGCTCGACATTGCCTTCCACCAGAATGGCGGCGTCAGCAAAGAAGAGATCGCAGTGAGTGAGTTTCAAGTACTGCTGCAGAAATTCTCGCGTTGCCTCCTTTTCGCCATTATAAAAAATCGAAAGGTTCTTAACATCGCTTCGATGTAGCGCGCCATCTCTCTTGTCTCGACAGAAGTATCGAATCGGCTGGAAGCTGCTCTCATACAGGATGTGCGACGAGTGGGTCGTGACGACCATCTGCGTGTGATACCCCGGCTTAGCCTCTGGGAGCAACTCGAAAACCCGTCGGATGAATACCTGCTGCAACTGAGCGTGCAGGTGAGCTTCCGGCTCCTCGATCATAATTAGGTGAACCGGCGGCTGTCCCTCCATATCCTCCCAAGCGTGGTGGAAGTCAAGAATCTCAACCGCCATATAGATCAGGTTCTTGAAACCCAAGCCGTTGTACTGATCCGGTAGCGCTTGAGACGATTCGACATTCTGTCCATTATTGCCAGATGGAAGCACGTAATGAACTCGCGCACTCGTGCTTAGCATATTCTGAACATTGAACGACGCCTTGACTACGAGTCCGGCGTTTGTACCTCCGGGATACCCGAGATGCTCTACGCTCTTAAGGATAGACTCGAAGGCTTGGGCAAAATGTTCATTGAGTGCAGACTCGGAATTTGCCAGAGCGCTCAAAGCAGCCAGGTCGGTCTCAAATTTCTGTAGATTTCGCTGATAGTACCGACTGAGCCTCCTGGACAAATCTTCGGCTCGACCGTGCGATTCAGCATCCGTAAGATGACGCTGCGCGTTCAGGAAATCAACCTTTATGAGCCTGCTAATTATGGCTCCAGCACCGGAACCCAGGCGAAACGGCGTGTAACCTGCCATAGGATTCAGATCGTCGTCGCATTGTCGCTCATCAAGCACGTAATGCCTGATCTCATATTCACTTGCCAGCGTTTTTTTCAGATAATCCATGAGGTCTGTAGGCCAAGGCTTGTATGTGCCATTCGACCCATCCTGAGGGAGTTTCCTCTCGTTTCGAGCTTTCTTGTACCTCTCGATTAGCGCCGAGGAGTCTTTCGGCCCATAAATCATGCGCAGACCCACCGGCTCTCCGTTCCAGTCAAGCCCCGGAAGTAGGTCGAGCACACGGTGCACATTGTCGTCATCTACCTCAAACCAAAGGTCAAAGTAGATCTCTGGAAATTCAATCTCATCGTTATTGGCTTCAGGATCGAAGCGACTGAAGGTTTCCCAACAATCGGCAGCGAAGTCGTAGATCTGGAATCGAACATTAGGATCCAGGAAGCGCTGAAAGACGTGGGTTGCCGATGTCTTGCCGCTATTATTTGCACCGACAAAAATGGTCGTCTCCGCATCGAGGTCCACACGAACATTCTTGAGTCTCCGAAAGTTCTGGACGCGGAATGATTTGATGCGCAACGGTGCCCCCTGTCATGCAGAATGCTTCAATTCGTTCGCGTGTTCGATAACTCGTCATTAGTGATCACGACTTGCCTCGACCTGCCCCTCCCCAAGGGCAGGATCACTCAGGCTATCTGACCGGAGACCGATGTGGCTGGCGATTCACAAATAGCGAGTGCTAGTGGTTTCACGCCAGCACAAGCCTGGTCATGATCTTGGAGTCGCGGCCTGCCGTTGCCACGCCCGCCAGCCTCGCGCAGACATCTCAACACCCTGCTGTGCAGCAAGGAGCTGCGGCCCTTACCACACTTCTGCCTACAGGCCGGCGTGGAGGTCTCGACGCAGCCTCAGATGCCCCGTGTGCGCGCTGCTCCTAAGCAACACATCGTCCATGACACGGACCAGTGCCGCGCTGCCAATGCGGGAGGCGAGCCGAACTTCATGGACTAGCAGCGTGGCACAGGCTAGGTCGACGAGGTCGGCAGCCATCGCTGCTGCTTCGACATCCGAGGTAGGTCCGTCCACGAAGACTGTGATGTCGTCGTAGTTCGCTTTAACCCTAAGACGGTAAAGGTAATCGGCTACTGTCGTGGGACGGGCTCGTTTCTCCACGACACCGCGTTCCGCCGCCGTAAGGTTCGCCGTCTTGGGTTCTGGGCGTGCTTTCCTGCCCAGATGCGTACGCGTCTCGCAGTCCGCGCGCCACGCCTTGCGACGGTCAGCGAGCTTACGCTCCCGAGCTTTCCTGAGCCTGTCTTCAATCATCGCACTGCGAGTGGTTCGCAACGCCTTGGCTGCTATGTCCCATGCTTGCTCCCCCTGCCAGGCAGTCCAGGAGTGCAGACCCATGTCCAGAGCACGACCAGGCCCGCCCAAGAAGCCGTCAGCATCAGCCCCTCTAGCCGTCGGGTGAGCTGCAGCGAAACCCCACGGTGCTAGTGTCGCGGCTCGTTGAGTCCACATGTCCACGAATTGACGCTTGGTCTGCTCATGTTGCTCTGGACGCTCATGCCCTTCGGCCACCAGCACCGCTTGAGCAGCGTTGTACAGGACGTAGTACGCCTGGACAGCTCCCCAGCCATTGGCCAGTCGTACGATCTCGGAGTCTTCAGCGAGGGAGTGAGTGGCCTCCAGTAGAGAGGCCGTAGTCCAAGCACGGCGGAGGCAACTCGTCACCTGCCCAAGATCGCCCACGTAAGGCGTTCCTCGAGACTTGAAGATCTGCTCCGCTACTACGGAATGGAGGTGCGTCGTCGCGGATTCAAGTCCCTGTGAGCTCTCTCCCAAGGCAAGCTCACGGAAAGCTCGAACGTATGAGGCATGCGTCCGGAAGCTTCGAGTCTGCTCACTGTCTGGTGGAGGGAGGACAATCCTGATCATGGTGCATTATCACGGAGCGGCACGATTGCTGTCACCCTCGTTCGACAGCTCGTTACTTTGCGTGGTACGACCACCTGCTTCCAGAGCGGCGCTTCTGGGGTTTGGTGAACGCCGACCCGTCGCGGAGGCTGGATCCTCCCTTCGCGCCACGCGACGCTATGAGGAGGCGTCGTAAAGCCGTCAGCCACCCTCAAGAGTGGTGGGCGCCAGCGTCAGATCCGCTCCACTTCCGAGTGAATGACACAGGAGCCCGCCACGCGCGGCAGGGGCAGAGGCGTCCGGGACACCTCCCGCGAGGGAGACTGCCGCTGTCTGATCGGTACGCGTACCGCTTCCAGCGCAGCGACAACCTCGTCCTCCGTCGCCCCCGCCAGCACATCCGCGATGCGCTTCAGTGGCTCGCTCACCTCAGTGGGCGTGTCCACTCGGCGCGGGCGCAGCGTTCTTGACCGTCAGAGGCAGCAGCTTCTTGCCGGTCGGGCCGATTTGTATGGCCGTATCCATCTGCGGGCAGACGCCGCAGTCGAAGCACGGGGTCCAGCGGCAGTCCTCGACCTCCGTCTCGTCGAGGGCGTCCTGCCAGTCCTCCCAGAGCCAGTCCTTGTCCAGGCCGGAGTCGAGGTGGTCCCAGGGCAGGACCTCCTCGTAGGTGCGCTCGCGGGTGGTGTACCAGTCGACGTCCACGCCGAAGGGGGCGAGGGCCTTGTCCGCGCACGCCATCCAGCGGTCGTAGGAGAAGTGCTCGCGCCAGCCGTCGAACCGGCCGCCGTCGTCGTACACCGCGCGGATGACGGCACCGATGCGGCGGTCGCCCCGCGACAGGAGGCCCTCCACGATGCCCGGCTTGCCGTCGTGGTAGCGGAAGCCGATCGAGCGGCCGTACTTCTTGTCGCCGCGGATCTTGTCGCGCAGCTTCTCCAGGCGTGCGTCCGTCTCCTCCGCGGAGAGCTGGGGCGCCCACTGGAAGGGGGTGTGGGGCTTGGGGACGAAGCCGCCGATCGAGACCGTGCAGCGGATGTCGCCCGAGCCGGAGACCTCCCGGCCCTTCTGGATGACGCGGGTCGCCATGTCGGCGATCTGCAGGACGTCCTCGTCGGTCTCCGTCGGCAGGCCGCACATGAAGTACAGCTTCACCTGGCGCCAGCCGTTGCCGTAGGCCGTCGCGACCGTGCGGATCAGGTCCTCTTCCGAGACCATCTTGTTGATGACCTTGCGCATGCGCTCCGAGCCGCCCTCGGGGGCGAAGGTCAGGCCGGAGCGGCGGCCGTTGCGGGTGAGTTCGTCGGCCAGGTCGACGTTGAAGGCGTCCACTCGTGTCGACGGAAGCGACAGACCGATCTTGTCGTCCTCGTAGCGGTCCGCCAGGCCCTTGGCGATGTCACCGATCTCGCTGTGGTCCGCCGAGGAGAGGGACAGCAGGCCGACCTCCTCGAAGCCCGTCGCCTTCAGGCCCTTCTCGACCATGTCGCCGATGCCCGTGATGGAGCGCTCGCGCACCGGCCGGGTGATCATGCCGGCCTGGCAGAAGCGGCAGCCGCGGGTGCAGCCGCGGAAGATCTCCACCGACATGCGCTCGTGGACGGTCTCGGCGAGGGGGACCAGGGGCTGCTTGGGGTACGGCCACTCGTCCAGGTCCATCACCGTGTGCTTGGAGACGCGCCACGGGACGCCCGACCTGTTGGGGACGACTCGGGCGATACGGCCGTCCGCCAGGTACTCGACGTCGTAGAACGCCGGGATGTACACCGCGCCCGTCTTCGCCAGCCGGAGGAGGACCTCCTCACGGCCGCCGGGGCGGCCCTCCGCCTTCCACGCGCGGATGATCCGCGTCATGTCCAGCACGGCCTGCTCGCCGTCGCCGATGATCGCCGCGTCGATGAAGTCCGCGACCGGCTCCGGGTTGAAGGCCGCGTGGCCGCCGGCCAGCACGATCGGGTCGTCGATCGTGCGGTCCCTGGACTCCAGGGGGATGCCCGCGAGGTCCAGGGCGGTGAGCATGTTCGTGTAGCCCAGCTCGGTGGAGAAGCTGAGGCCGAACACGTCGAAGGCCTTGACCGGGCGGTGGCCGTCCACCGTGAACTGGGGGACGCGGTGCTCACGCATCAGCGCCTCCAGGTCCGGCCAGACGCTGTAGGTGCGCTCGGCGAGGACGCCCTCCTGCTCGTTGAGGACCTCGTAGAGGATCATGACGCCCTGGTTGGGCAGACCGACCTCGTAGGCGTCCGGGTACATGAGCGCCCAGCGGACGTCGCACTCGTCCCAGTCCTTGACGGTGGAGTTGAGTTCTCCACCGACGTACTGGATCGGCTTCTGCACGTGCGGGAGCAGAGCTTCGAGCTGCGGGAAAACCGACTCGACAGGCATCTCGCGACCTTCATGAGCTGACAGGGGTGACCATCAAGCGTAACCCGCCCGGCGGACTCCCCCGAACGCCTCAGCCGACCACTCCGGTCCTGACCTTCCTCCACCGTCCGGGAAGGTCCGCCTCCAGTTCCGCGGCCCGTGCCTCCTCCCTGCCGTACAGCAGCCCGTACGCGAACGCGTTCTCCCCCGCCGCGTGTGCCACCGCCCCCAGCTCACGCAGGGTGCGGCGGGCCATGACGCTGTCCTGGTGGTCGCCGAGCAGGGTGGTCAGGGACTTCATGGACTTGGTGAGGGAGCGGGCGGGGGCGCCCAGCGCCTCGGTGCCGGCCTCGGCCGCGTAGCGGGTGCGCTTGGCCTTCTTGCGGGCCTCGTGCAGGGCCACGTCTCGGTCCTCGCCCGGCGGCAGCTCCAGTGCGTGCTCCACGAGGCCGGTCAGCTTCCGCTCGTCCTTGCGTACGGCCTTGCCGAGCGCCTTCCGCGGCTTCTTGCCGGCCGCTTTCCTCAGCGGCGGGTCCGCGAGCAGGGCGTCCAGGGCGTCCAGCAGGGTCAGATAGCGGCGCGAGTCGAGGATGCCGGTGAGGTGGGCGTGGGCACCGCCGTGGCGGGCCTCGGCCCAGGTGGTGAGCCGTTCACGCACGGGGCCGGTGACCAGGCCGTGCGGAAGGGCGTCGAGGGCGGTCGTCAGGCGGTCGGCCAGCACTTCCTGGTCGCGGTCGATGCCCAGTTCACCCGCGAGCCACTTCAGCTCCGCGCCGACGGAGTCGGTGACGGCGCGGTCCAGGATGTTGGTGAAGGTGCGCAGGGTGCTGCGGGCACGGCGGGTGGCGACCCGCATCCGGTGCACCGAGTCGGGGATGTCGCGGCGGACGGCGGGGTCCAGTTCGACCAGCGCGTCCCGCTGGGCCCGCAGGTAGGCGAGGACGTGGTCGCCGGCCGTCACGGGTTCGGTGGGCTTCAGCTTCTTGCGGCGCCGGTTTCGGCCGCGGCCGGGCGCGGTCTGTTCCAGGGCGCGGGCCAGCTTCGAGGGGGAGGCGGACGGTCGTACGCCCGCCGCGCGCAGCCGTTTCTCCAGCTGGTCGAGGAGGGCCGGGTCGCCGCCGTCGGCCAGTTCCACCTCGATCTCGGTCCACTGTGCGGTGCCGGCCGCGCCGGTGAGCCGCTCGGCGGTCACGGTGTCGACGCTCGCCTCGGCCAGCAGGGCGCCGTCGGCGGCGACCAGGTGCCGCACGTCGCGGGCGGAGCGCAGCCGGACCAGGGGGACCAGTGCGCGGTCCCGGACCCGGGAGCGGACCAGGGCGGCGATCTCCTCGGGGACGGTGTCGGAGAGCGGGGCCTGGATCTCGTCACGGACGCCGGGGGCGACCGGGAACTTCAGGTGCCAGCCGGCGTCCGAGCCCCCGGTGCGGCGGCGCAGGGTGAGCGAGGCCGCGGCCAGGCGTTCGTCGGCAGTGTCGTAGTACGTGGCGTCCAGGTCGACCAGGCCCTTGTCGAGGACCGCGGCCACTCCGCCGACACCGGTCAGGTCGGGCAGCCCGCTCTCATCGGATTCGTACTTGCGCTCGATCTCGCGTTTCGTGTCCGCCATGCACCGAATCTAGTGCTCCGGGGGCCGATACGGCAGAGGGCACCGCCTGCCCGGGCCGCCCGGCGGGCTGGTGAGGACGGGGCCGGGGGCCGGCGAAGCCGCGGGCCAGGGTGTGGGACGCCGCCCCCGGGGAGGCCGTGGGCCTATGCCGACATCGGTCGCTGCACCTTGATCGACTGTAGTAGGCCGACCGCGACCCACACCGCGAACATCGATGAGCCGCCGTACGACACGAACGGCAGGGGCAGGCCGGTGACCGGCATGATGCCGAGGGTCATGCCGATGTTCTCGAAGGACTGGAAGGCGAACCAGGCGACGATCCCCGCGGCCACGATCGTCCCGTACAGCTCGGTCGAGTCACGCGCTATCCGGCAGGCGCGCCACAGGAGGACCCCGAGCAGGAAGATGATCAGGCCCGCGCCGAGGAAGCCCAGCTCCTCCCCCGCGACCGTGAACACGAAGTCCGTCTGCTGCTCGGGCACGAACTGGCCGGTGGTCTGCGAGCCGTGGAAGAGTCCGGCGCCGGTGAGGCCGCCGGAGCCGATGGCGATACGGGCCTGGTTGGTGTTGTAGCCGACGCCCGCGGGGTCCAGGTCGGGGTTGGCGAAGGCCGCGAACCGGTTGATCTGGTACTCGTCCAGGATGTGCAGCTGCCAGATGGCGACGCAGCCGATCACCCCGGTGAGGAGCAGGCCGAAGACCCAGCGGTTGGACGAGCCGGAGGCGAGCAGCACGCCCAGGATGATCGCGACCATGGCCAGCACCGAGCCGAGGTCGGGCATGAGCAGCAGGATCAGGATGGGCACGGTGGCCAGGCACAGCGACTGGAACACGGTGCGGTGGTCGGGATGCGGCTTGTCGCCCGCGTCCACCCGCGCGGCCAGCATCATCGCCATGCCCAGGATGATGGACACCTTGAGGAACTCGGCGGGCTGGAGCGAGAAACCGCCGATGACGAGCCAGTTGCGCTGGCCGTTGATCGTCGCGCCCAGCGGGGTGAGGACGACCAGGGCGAGGAGCACCGACAGGCCGTAGAGGATCGGCACGGCGTTGCGCAGGGCCCGGTGGCCGAGCCAGACCGTCGCGATCATCAGGGCCATCCCGATGCCGAGGTTCATCAGGTGCCGGATCAGGAAGAAGTACGGGTCGCCCTGGTTGATCTCGGTGCGGTTGCGGGTCGCCGAGTACACCAGCAGCGAGCCCATCAGGGACAGCGCGGTGGCCGCGAGCAGTATCGGCCAGTCCAGCCGGCGGGTGAGCGAGTCACGGGCGAAGATCTTCGTCCAGCCGGCCCGTTCGGGGCCGTATCCGGAGACCGAGAAGCTGTTCGTGCCGGTCATGCGAGCGTCCTCCGGCTTCCGCGCGGGCGGTGCCCGCGGCGCCTGCGGGTGTTGCGGTTGCCCGTGCCGGGCGAGGCCGTGGTACCCGCGGGCTGCTGGTCGTCGCCGTTGGTGGGGTTGTCCTTCTGGGCGGCCTCGGCGTCCTTCGCCGGGTCGCCGGTGACCTTCGGGGCGGCGATGGTGCCGTCCGGGCGGACCTTGGGCAGGGTCGTCTGCGGCTCGGGCAGCATCGCCTTCTTGTTGTCGACGGAGCCGTCGGCCTGGACGCCGTAGAGCGCGCTGTAGATGTTGCGCACGGCCTCACCGGAGGCGCCGGAACCCGTACCGGCCTGGGCGATCGTCATGATCACCGTGTAGTCCTTGGAGTAGGTGGCCAGCCAGGACGTGGTCTGCTTGCCGTAGACCTCGGCCGTACCGGTCTTGGCGTGCAGCGGGATCTTGTCCTGGGGCCAGCCGCCGAACTTCCAGGCGGCGGTACCGCGGGTGATGACGCCCGCGAAGGCGTCGTCCATGCCTTTGAGGGTGGCCTGGCTGACCGGCAGCTTCCCGTTCTTCTTCGGCTTGATCGGCGTGATGGTCCTGCCGTCCGGGCTGATGATCGCCTTGCCGATGGTCGGCTGGTACATCGTGCCGCCGTTGGCGACGGCGCCGTAGATCACGGCCTCCTGGATCGGGGTGACGAGGGTGTCGCCCTGGCCGATGGAGTAGTTGATCGAGTCGCCTTCGCGCATCTTGTTGCCTTCGAGGCAGTTCTCGTAGGCGATCTTCTCGACGTACGAGCCGTCCTTCTTGCCCGTCTTGCACCAGGCGTCCTTGTTGGCCTTCCAGTAGTCCAGCTTCCACTTGCGGTCCGGGACCCGGCCGGTGACCTCGTTGGGCAGGTCGAGGCCGGTCTCCTTGCCGAGGCCGAACTGGTGGGCGGCCTTGTAGAAGTAGTCCTTCGGCTGGCCCTTCTTGGGGTTGATGCCGCCGTCCCGCTTCCACTCCCTGTCGGCGAGGCCGTAGAAGACGGTGTCGCAGGACACCTCCAGGGCGCGGCCGAGGGAGATCGGGCCGAAGTTCTCGCCCTCGAAGTTCTTGAAGACCTGGCTGCCCACCGAGTAGGAGCTGGTGCACGGGTAGCGGCCGTCGAAGGGGTAGCCGGCCTCGACCGCGGCGGCCGTGGAGACCACCTTGAACGTCGAGCCGGGTGCCGCCTGACCCTGTATGGCCCGGTTCAGCAGCGGATAGTCGGAGTCCTTGCCGGTGAGGGCCTTGTAGTCCTTGGCGGAGATGCCGCCGACCCAGACGTTCGGGTCGTACGTCGGCGCCGAGGCCATCGCGACGATCCGGCCGGTCTTGGCCTCCATGACGACGACGGCACCGGAGTCGGCCTTGTAGTTGGTCCCGGTGATCTTGTCGTACTGCTGGCGGGCGGCCTTCATCGCCTTGTCCAGCTCGTACTCCGCGACCCGCTGGACGCGGGAGTCGATGCTGGTGACCAGGTTCGAACCGGGCTCGGCCGGGTCCGACTTGGCCTTGCCGATGACCCGGCCGAGGTTGTCGACCTCGTAGCGGGTGACGCCGGCCTTGCCGCGCAGCATCTTGTCGTACGTCCGCTCCAGGCCGGAGCGGCCGACCATGTCGGAGCGCAGGTACGGCGAGTCGGTGTCCTTGGCCTTCTGGATCTCGTCGTCGGTGACGGGCGAGAGATAGCCGAGGACCTGTGAGGTGTTGGACTTGCCGGGGCCCGGGTAGCGGCGGACGGCCTCGGGTTCGGCGGTGATGCCGGGGAAGTCCTCGGAGCGCTCACGGATCTGCAGGGCCTGCTTGGCCGTGGCCTCGTCGGTGATGGGGATCGGCTGGTACGGCGAGCCGTTCCAGCAGGGCTGGGGGGTCTTGGCGTCGCACAGCCGGACCTTCTGCTCGACCTCCGTGGGGCTCAGGCCCAGGACGCCGGCCAGCTTGGTGAGGACGGCCTTGCCGTCGTCCTTCTGCTTCAGCAGGTCGGTGCGGGAGGCGGAGACCACCAGGCGGGTCTCGTTGTCCGCGAGGGGCACGCCGCGGGCGTCCAGGATGTCACCGCGCACGGCGGGGTCGACGACCTGCTGGACGTGGTTGCCGGACGCCTCCCTCTGGTACGCGGCGCCCTCGCGGATCTGCAGGTACCACAGCCGGCCGCCGAGCGTGCCGAGGAGGGAGAGTACGAGAATCTGGATCACGACGAGCCGGATCTGGACCCGTGGGGTCCGACCGGTCTCGGGAATGTTGGTCACTGCGGCTGCCTCCCCCTCTCAGTGCGCGGACGTCTGTGCGTGATGCTCGTGTGCGTGATGCTCGTGCGCGTGAAGCGCGTGCGTTCGGAGCACGCGTGCGTGAAGCGCGTGTGTGCGAGCCGAACGCACGCGTACGAATGATGAACGACCGGCCTGTGAGCCCCCGTTCCGCCCCAGCCGACCCGTTCGGGTGAACTTGGCCCCCGTCACAGCCGCTTGACCCCCTTGATGCGGCCCGCCCCCCGGGCGGAGCGGGTGCGGGCCTTGGCCTTCAGGGCGCCGAGGCCGCTGCGCTGGCCGCCGATGCGCAGACCGGTGCCGGAGGAGAGCCAGCCGGAGGAGATGTCCCCGGCCTTGGCCGTGGGGCCGGTCTCGGTGAGCGGGTCGTTGTCGGCGCGGCGGGCCAGCCACATGATGCCGGGCACCACGAACGGGGCGAGCAGCAGGTCGTACAGGGCCGCCGAGATCAGCAGGCTGGTCAGGCCGACGTGCCGGGCCGCGGTGTCACCGACGAGGGCGCCCACCCCGGCGTAGAGCAGGGTGGAGCCGACGGCGGCGGCGACCACGACCGCCATGGGGC
Source organism: Streptomyces sp. NPDC042638 (assembly GCF_040647235.1). Lineage (NCBI taxonomy): Bacteria > Bacillati > Actinomycetota > Actinomycetes > Kitasatosporales > Streptomycetaceae > Streptomyces > Streptomyces sp. NPDC042638. The sequence goes on along the minus strand of NZ_JBEZBT010000003.1, from coordinate 212,098 downwards.
CGGTCGCCGACTTCAGCCGGCCGTTCTCCGGCCGGATCAGCCCGGCGAAGTAGCCGGTGACGCACAGGACGAGGGCGTAGCGCCCGGCCGCGTGGTCGGCGGGCGGGGCCAGGTCGGCGAGCAGGCCGGCGCCGAACCCGACGAGGGCGCCGCCGACATGGCCGTACACCATCGCCAGGCCGAGGACGGTGAGCAGGAGCAGGTCGGGCACGGCGCCGGGCAGGTGCAGCCGGGCGAGGACGCTCACCTGGATCACCAGGGCCACGACGACCAGCGCGCTGGAGAGCAGGATCCGGTTGACACGCATGGGATTCAGCTCCTACTGCTGCTGGGCGGCGTTGGACGCGTCGGCCGACGGGGTGACCGTGACGGTCACCGTCGGCGTCGGGACCGGCTTGGGCTTGGTCGGGAGCACGGTGTCCCTCGGGTCCTTCTGCGGCGCCTGCACGACCACGCCGACGACGTCGAGCTTGGTGAAGCTGACGTACGGGGTGACGTAGAGGGTGCGGGTGAGGCCGCCGCCGGAGGGGTCGACGCGGGAGACCACGCCGACCGGGACGCCGGGCACGAACGGCCGGTCGGCCTGGGAGCCGAAGGTGACGAGCCGGTCGCCCTTCTTCACCTCCGCCTTGCCGTTGAGCAGTTCGACCCGCAGCGGGCGGTCGCCCTGCCCGGAGGCGAAGCCGAGTTCGTCGTTGCCCTCCATGCGGGTGCCGACGGTGAAGTCGGGGTCGTTGGCGAGCAGCACGGTGGCGGTGCCGGGGCCGACGGTGGTGACGCGGCCGACCAGGCCGTCACCGTTGAGTACGGTCATGTCCCGCTTGATGCCGTCGTCGGCGCCGGCGTCGATGGTGATGGTCCAGGAGAAGCCCTGCGCCGACCCTATGGCGATGACCTGGGCGCCCTTGATGCCGTACTGTCCCTCGCCGGCGACCTTCAGCAGCTTGTCGAGTTGTCCCAGGCGGCTGCGGTTGCGGTCGTCGCTGCCGAGCTTGGCCTTGAGGGCCGCGTTCTCCTTCTCCAGTGCGGCGAGCCGGTCGTGCCGGCTGCCCGAGTCGCGGATCGCGGAGACGGCGTTGCCCACCGGGTCGACCGCGGAGCTCAGCCCGTCCTCGACCGGGCCGAACGCCGCTGCTGCGGCGTGCCGGGCACCGTCGACCGGGGAGTTCCGGCCTCCGCGGATGTCCACCGTGATCAACGCGAACGCGATGGCGATCAGCAGGACCAGGAGCAGCCGGCTCTCTTTCGTGTCCCTCACGTGCGGCGGCCGTGCCCTTCCTCAAGTAGGAATTCGGGGACCCCTGGAAAACGCGAATGGTGCGGCGCGAACCGACGAGGCCCATTTGGGGGAGCTTATGCCTCTATATCAACGATCCGCCGCACGAGAGGAGAACGTCTCGTACGGCGGAATCGAAGAGTTACGTCATCTGCGCGGCTGGGCGTCCAGAACCTGCTGCAGCGCCTCGAATTCCTCGACGCACTTGCCGGAGCCGAGCGCGACGCTGTCGAGCGGGTCCTCGGCGATGTGGATCGGCATGCCGGTCTCCCGCCGCAGCCGCTCGTCGAGTCCGCGCAGCAGGGCTCCGCCGCCGGTCAGAACGATTCCTCGGTCCATGATGTCGCCGGACAGCTCCGGCGGGCACTTGTCGAGGGTGGTCTTGACCGCGTCCACGATCGCGTTCACCGGCTCCTCGATCGCCTTGCGGACCTCGGCCGCCGAGATGACGACGGTCTTCGGCAGCCCGGACACCAGGTCCCGGCCGCGCACTTCGGTGTGCTCGTCGGTGTCGAGGTCGTACGCCGAACCGATCGTGATCTTGATCTGCTCGGCCGTGCGCTCGCCCAGCAGAAGGCTGTACTCCTTCTTGATGTACTGGATGATCGCGTTGTCCAGTTCGTCGCCGGCGACGCGGATGGACTGGGCGGTGACGATGCCGCCGAGGGAGATGACCGCGACCTCCGTGGTGCCGCCCCCGATGTCCACCACCATGTTGCCCGTGGCCTCGTGGACCGGCAGGCCGGAGCCGATGGCCGCGGCCATGGGCTCCTCGATGATGTGCACCTGACGGGCACCGGCCTGGGAGGACGCCTCGATGACCGCGCGGCGCTCGACGCCCGTGATGCCCGAGGGCACGCAGACGACCACCCGCGGCCGGGCCAGGTACCGCCGCTTGTGGATCTTCAGGATGAAGTAGCGGAGCATCCGCTCGGTGATCTCGAAGTCGGCGATCACGCCGTCCTTCAGCGGACGGACGGCCACGATGTTGCCCGGCGTCCGGCCGATCATCTTCTTCGCTTCGGCACCGACCGCGAGGATCCCACCCGTGTTGGTGTTGATCGCCACGACGGACGGCTCGTTCAGTACGATCCCGCGACCCCTGACGTACACCAGCGTGTTGGCGGTCCCGAGGTCGACAGCCATGTCACGGCCGATGAACGACATTGAGTTCCCCATCCGGATTCATCTGGCTTTCCTGAGTATGTGAGGGCATATCAGGTCAGCGAGGCGGGTGCTGTGACGTGAAGGCTTCCATCGTAAACGCGCCTGCACGAACACTGCGCGAGGGTCTCCGCCATTGTCACCAGATGGCGTGCCGCCTCGCTTGTGGAGACGGGCGTTCGGGGACGCTCGTTCCCTCGATCGCCGGTACTCATGCCGGAAAGACCGGGCGCTACGCGCGGCCCGGGAAGAAGATCTTCACCTCGCGCTCGGCGGACTCCTCGGAGTCGGAGGCGTGGATCAGGTTCTCGCGGACGATCACACCATAGTCACCGCGGATCGAACCCGGCGCGGCGGCGATCGGGTCGGTCGGGCCCGCCAGCTGGCGCACGCCCTCGATGACCCGCTCGCCCTCCACGATCAGCGCGACGACCGGACCCGAGGACATGAACTCGACCAGCGGCTCGTAGAACGGCTTGCCGACGTGCTCGCCGTAGTGCTGCTCCAGCGTGGCCCGCTCCAGGGTGCGCAGCTCCAGCGCGGTGATCTGCCAGCCCGCCTTGCGCTCGATGCGGCTGATGATCTCGCCTGTCAGGCCGCGACGGACGGCGTCGGGCTTGAGGAGGACGAGGGTGCGCTGGCTCACGGGAGGCTCCTTACGCGGCTTGCGGGGTGCGGTGGCACGAGATTACAGGGCGTGTCGGGGCACCTGTCACGCAGCGTCAGCCGGGGAGGAGGAGGACTGCGCCTGGGCCGCGAATCTCGCCTTCGCCTCGTCCACCTTTCGCCCGAAGTGCACCGATGCCCACCACAGCGCCGCGAACACCGCGCCCATGAAATACATGGTCGGGACGAAGACGCCGGAGGCGATCAGGGCGAGCTGCAGGGCCCAGCCGAGAGCCACTCCGCCGGGGCGGGTGACCATGCCGCACAGCAGCACGCACAGCAGCATGGCGATACCGCTGACCAGCCACACCGTGGAGGTGGACAGGTCCGGGTCCTTCATGGCGACGAGCCCGGCGAAACCGATGACGAAGAACTCACCGATCAGGGTGGACGCACAGAGCGTACGCATCTTCTGCCCTCAGCCCTTCCCGAGCAGCAGCCGGGCCTCGCCGACCGTGATGACGGATCCGGTGACCAGCACGCCGCCGCCGGCGAACTCGCCCTCCTCCTCGGCCAGCGTGATCGCGGCCTCCAGGGCGTCCGGCAGCCGCGGCTCGACCTGCACGCGCTCGTCACCGAACACCTCGACGGCGATCGCGGCCAGCTCGTCCGCGTCCATGGCGCGATGGCTGGAGTTCTGGGTGATGACGACCTCGGCGAAGATCGGCTCGAAGGCCTCCAGCAGCCCCCGCACGTTCTTGTCACCGCTCGCGCCGACGACGCCGACCAGCCGGGTGAAGTCGAACGCCTCGCGCACGGCCTCGGCGGCGGCCTCGGCGCCCGCGGGGTTGTGCGCGGCGTCCAGCACGACGGTCGGGGAACGCCGTACGACCTCCAGGCGGCCCGGCGAGGAGACGGCCGCGAACGCCTTCCGCACGGTGTCGATGTCCAGCGGCTCCGCGCGCTGCGCTCCCACGCCGAAGAACGCCTCCACGGCGGCGAGCGCCACGGCCGCGTTGTGTGCCTGGTGGGCGCCGTGCAGCGGGAGGTACAGCTCCGGGTACTCGCCGCCGAGGCCGCGCAGGGTGAGCAGCTGTCCGCCGACGGCGACCTGCCGGGCGACGACGCCGAACTCCAGCCCCTCGCGGGCGACCGTGGCGTTCACCTCGACGGCCTTCTTCAGCAGGACCTGCGCCGCGTCCACCGGCTGCTGGGCCAGGATGACGGTGGCGTCCTGCTTGATGATGCCGCTCTTCTCGGAGGCGATCGCCGCGGGCGTCTCGCCGAGCCGGTCGGTGTGGTCGAGGTCGATGGGGGTGACGACGGCGACGTCGCCGTCGATCACGTTGGTGGCGTCCCAGGAGCCGCCCATGCCGACCTCGACGACGGCGACGTCGACGGGCGCGTCCGCGAAGGCGGCGTACGCCATGCCGGTGAGCACCTCGAAGAAGGACAGGCGGTACTCCTGCGCGGAGTCGACCATCTCCACGTACGGCTTGATGTCGAGGTACGTCTCGATGAACCGCTCGGCGGAGACCGGGGCGCCGTCCAGGCTGATCCGCTCGGTGACCGACTGCACGTGCGGGCTGGTGTAGCGGCCGGTGCGCAGTTCGAAGGCGCCGAGCAGGGCCTCGATCATGCGGGCGGTGGAGGTCTTGCCGTTCGTGCCCGTGATGTGGATCGAGGGGTACGAGCGCTGGGGCTCGCCCAGGACGTCCATCAGCGCGGCGATACGGGCGACCGAGGGCTCCAGCTTGGTCTCGCCCCAGCGGGTGGCCAGCTCCGCCTCGACGTCGCGCAGGGCCTGGTCGACCGCGGGGTCCTCCGGGCGCGCGGGTACGTCGGCCTGCGGCGGGCCTCCCTGGGTGCGCAGGGTGCGGCTGCCGGCCTCGATGACCGCGAGGTCGGGGTCGCGTTCGGTCTCGGCCTCGATGATCTCGTCGAAGGAGTCGAGGGGGTCGGGCTGGTCGGTGCCGTTCGGGTCGCTCACGGGGCCCAGTCTACGGAGCGGGCGGTGGCTTCGCGGCGCCGGTATGGGACGGCTTGTCTCGTCGGCCGGCCGGGGCCGCGTCGCGGCTGGTCGTGCGGTTCCCCGCGCCCCTGCCGGAGCGTGCGAAGGCCCCCGGGACCTCGCGGTCGCGGGGGCCTTCGCACACGCTGCGGACGGCTACGCCTGCGGCAGCCTCTCCAGCTGGGCCTGGAGGCGCGCGATGTCCTCGTCGGCCTTGGCGAGGCGGGTGCGGATCTTGTCCACCACGTTCTCCGGGGCCTTCGCGAGGAACGCCTCGTTGCCGAGCTTGGCCGTGGCCTGGGCCTTCTCCTTCTCGGCCGCGGCGAGGTCCTTCGCGAGGCGCTTGCGCTCCGCGGCGACGTCGATGGTGCCGGAGAGGTCGAGGGCGACCTCGGCGCCGGCGACCGGCAGGGTGGCCGTGGCCGTGAAGGACTCGCCCTCCGGCTGCAGGCGCAGCAGCTGGCGGATGGCGGCCTCGTGCGGGGCGAGGGCCGTGCCGTCCAGGGTCAGGCGGGCCGGGACCCGCTGGCCGGGCTGGAGGCCCTGGTCGGCGCGGAAGCGGCGGACCTCGGTGATGACCGACTGGAGGGTGGAGATCTCCTGCTCGGCCACCGTGTCACGGAAGCCGCTGTCGGCCGGCCACTCGGCGATCACCAGCGACTCGCCGCCGGTCAGTGTCGTCCAGAGGGTCTCCGTGACGAACGGGACGACCGGGTGCAGGAGCTTCAGCGTGACGTCCAGGACCTCGCCCAGGACCCGCTTGGAGACCTCGGCCGGCTCGCCGCCCGCCTGGAAGACCGTCTTGGACAGCTCGACGTACCAGTCGAAGACCTCGTCCCACGCGAAGTGGAAGAGGACGTCGGAGAGCTTCGCGAACTGGTAGTCGTCGTAGTACGCGTCGACTTCGGCGATGACGGAGCCCAGGCGGGAGAGGATCCAGCGGTCCGTGGCCGACATGGCCGACGGGTCCGGCAGGGGCCCGTCCACCGTCGCGCCGTTCATCAGCGCGAAGCGGGTCGCGTTCCAGATCTTGTTGGCGAAGTTGCGGGAGCCCTGGACCCAGTCCTCGCCGATCGGCACGTCGACACCGGGGTTGGCGCCGCGGGCCAGGGTGAAGCGCAGGGCGTCGGAGCCGTACTTGTCCATCCAGTCCAGCGGGTTGACCGCGTTGCCGAAGGACTTCGACATCTTCTTGCCGAACTGGTCGCGGACCATGCCGTGCAGGGCGATGGTGTGGAACGGCGGGGTGCCGTCCATCGCGTACAGGCCGAACATCATCATCCGGGCGACCCAGAAGAAGAGGATGTCGTAGCCGGTGACCAGGACGGAGTTCGGGTAGAACTTCGCGAGCGACTCGGTCTGTTCGGGCCAGCCGAGCGTGGAGAACGGCCACAGGCCGGAGGAGAACCAGGTGTCGAGGACGTCCGTGTCCTGGTGCCAGCCCTCGCCGGCGGGGGCCTCGTCGTCGGGGCCGACGCAGACGACCTCGCCGTTCGGGCCGTACCAGACCGGGATGCGGTGGCCCCACCACAACTGGCGGGAGATGCACCAGTCGTGGAGGTTGTCGACCCAGTCGAAGTACCGCTTCTCCATCTCCTGCGGGTGGATCTTGACGCGGCCGTCGCGGACGGCGTCGCCCGCCGCCTTCGCCAGCGGACCGACCTTGACCCACCACTGCATGGACAGGCGCGGCTCGATGGTGGTCTTGCAGCGCGAGCAGTGGCCGACGGAGTGGACGTAGGGCCGCTTCTCGGCGACGATCCGGCCCTCGGCGCGCAGCGCGGCGACGATCGCGGAGCGGGCCTCCAGGCGGTCCATGCCCTGGAAGGGGCCGTGGACGGTGATCACGGCGTGCTCGTCCATCACGGTGATGGCGGGCAGGTCGTGCCGCTGGCCGATCTCGAAGTCGTTCGGGTCGTGGGCCGGGGTGACCTTGACGGCGCCGGTGCCGAACTCGGGGTCGACGTGCTCGTCGGCGACGACCGGGATGGAGCGGTCGGTCAGCGGCAGCCGGATGAGCTTGCCGACGAGGTGCCGGTAGCGCTCGTCCTCGGGGTGGACGGCGACGGCGGTGTCACCGAGCATCGTCTCGGCACGGGTGGTGGCGACGACGATGGTGTCGTCCCCCTCGCCGTACTTCATGGAGACCAGCTCGCCGTCGTCGTCCTGGTACTCGACCTCGATGTCGGAGATCGCCGTCAGACAGCGCGGGCACCAGTTGATGATGCGCTCGGCGCGGTAGATCAGCTCGTCGTCGTAGAGCTTCTTGAAGATGGTCTGGACGGCCTGGGACAGGCCCTCGTCCATGGTGAAGCGCTCACGCGACCAGGCGACGCCGTCGCCGAGGCGCCGCATCTGCCCGGAGATCTGCCCGCCGGACTCGCCCTTCCACTGCCAGACGCGCTCGACGAACGCCTCGCGGCCGAGGTCGTGCCGGGACTTCCCTTCCTTCCCCAGCTCGCGCTCGACGACGTTCTGGGTGGCGATGCCGGCGTGGTCCATGCCCGGCTGCCACAGCGTCTCGAAGCCCTGCATGCGCTTGCGGCGGGTCAGGGCGTCGATGAGGGTGTGCTCGAAGGCGTGGCCCAGGTGCAGGCTGCCCGTGACGTTCGGCGGCGGGATGACGACGGTGTACGGCGGCTTCTCGCTCTTCGCGTCCGCCTCGAAGTAACCGCGCTCTACCCAGCGCTCGTACAGCGGCCCCTCTACATCGGCCGGCGCGTACTGGGTCGGCAGTTCGGAGTCGGGCGCGGGTGGCTGCTGCTGAGCGTTCTCGGTCACGGGGCTCAGTTTAGAGGTGTCACGCGGCCGTCCCGAAACACGTTTGTTCTGTAACGGTGCGGCCCCCGGTGGCGTGCGGTTTCCGGACCTGAGCCAGGATGTCAGGAACACATAAGCTTCTGGAGGGGAACCCAGGAATGAGTCACAACCAGCCGGGCCCGTACGGCCAGCAGCCCCAGCAGCCGGGTCCGTACGGCCAGCCGGGACAGCCTGGGCCCTACGGCCAGCCGGGTCCCTACGGCCAGCAGCCGCAGGCGCCGCAGCCCGGCTACGGCTACCCCCAGCAGGCCCCTCCCGCTCCGCCGCAGCCGGGCTACGGCTACCCGCAGCAGGGCGTGCCGCAGCAGCCGGCTCCGTACGGCCAGCAGCCTGCCCCGTACGGCCAGCAGCCGAACCCCTACGGCCAGCAGCAGCCGTTCGCCGTGCCCCAGCCGCCGCAGCCGGCCGGGGGCAAGAAGAAGACGGGTCTGATCATCGGTGCGGTGGCCGTGGTCGCCGTGCTGGCGGTGGGCGCGTACTTCGTGCTCGGCGGCAGCGGCGGTGGTGGCGTGGCGGACGACGGCCCGCACAAGCTGACGACTCCGGACACCGTGCTGACGGAGTACAAGAAGGGCAAGGGCGAGGACGACACCATGACGTCCAGCGACCTCAAGGACGCCGAGAAGTGGGGCGTCCACGACCCCAAGGACGTCAGCGCCGAGTACGACGCCGGTGACGCGAGCAACCCGCTGGCCAAGAAGATGATCAAGTTCGGTGGGGTGTACGGCACGATCGACGATCCCGAGAAGGCCGTCGACGCGATGTTCGCCTACATGAAGAAGGAAAGCACCAAGGACAGCACCGAGGGTGTCGGTCTGGTGGGCGAGCCGAAGCAGTACACGCCCGCCTCGCTCAAGGGCGCGGTCCTGAAGTGCCAGCAGATCAAGAGCGAGAACCCCGACACCACTTCCGCCGGCCCCAAGGAGATGACGTTCGACATCTGCATCTGGGGTGACAAGAGCACGCTCGGGATGGTGATGCCGATGGACATCGCCACCCTCGCCGCCGGCCGGGCCGCCGACCCGGAGACGGACGCCGAACTGGCGGCCAAGTTCCGCAATGAGGTCCGTGTCAAGGTCTGACCTCGTCGCAGAACAGGGGAAGGGCCCCGGCCGGCCGGCCGGGGCCCTTCCCCTGTGACCGTCTGTTACGCCGTCTTCTGCTCCCCCGAGCCCCTCCCCCGCGCGTCCCGCGGGATCAGGGTCGGGTTGACGTTGGAGAGGACCACGTCGGCCGTGATGACGACGCGGGCCACGTCCTTGCGGGACGGCACCTCGTACATCACGCCCTGGAGGACCTCCTCCATGATGGCGCGCAGGCCGCGGGCGCCGGTCTGGCGGAGGATGGCCTGGTCCGCGATGGCCTCCAGCGCCTCGCGCTCGAAGTCCAGCTCCACGCCGTCGAGTTCGAACAGGCGCTGGTACTGCTTGACCAGCGCGTTGCGGGGCTCGACCAGGATCTTGAGAAGCGCCTCGCGGTCCAGGTTGTGGACCGAGGTGATGACGGGGAGACGGCCGATGAACTCGGGGATCATGCCGAACTTGACCAGGTCCTCCGGCATGACGTCCTCGAAGACGTCCTTGGCCTCCAGCTCACGCTTGGAGAGGATCGTCGCGCCGAAGCCGATGCCCTTCGCGCCCGCCCTCGCCTCGATGATCTTCTCCAGGCCGGCGAAGGCACCGCCCACGATGAACAGCACGTTCGTCGTGTCGATCTGGATGAACTCCTGGTGGGGGTGCTTGCGGCCGCCCTGGGGCGGGACGGAGGCCGTGGTGCCCTCGAGGATCTTCAGCAGCGCCTGCTGGACGCCCTCGCCGGAGACGTCACGGGTGATCGACGGGTTCTCGCTCTTGCGGGCGACCTTGTCGATCTCGTCGATGTAGATGATGCCCGTCTCGGCCTTCTTGACGTCGTAGTCCGCCGCCTGGATGAGCTTCAGGAGGATGTTCTCGACGTCCTCGCCCACGTACCCCGCCTCGGTGAGCGCCGTGGCGTCGGCGATCGCGAAGGGGACGTTCAGCATGCGCGCCAGCGTCTGCGCGAGGAGGGTCTTGCCCGAGCCCGTGGGGCCGAGCAGCAGGATGTTGGACTTCGCCAGCTCGATGGCGTCGTCCCGGCCGCTCGCGCCGCCGTTCTCGCCCGCCTGGACCCGCTTGTAGTGGTTGTACACCGCGACGGACAGGGCCTTCTTGGCGGCCTCCTGGCCGACCACGTAGCCCTCGAGGAACTCGTAGATCTCACGCGGCTTGGGCAGTTCCTCCCAGCGGACCTCGCTGGTCTCCGCGAGCTCTTCCTCGATGATCTCGTTGCAGAGATCGATGCACTCGTCGCAGATGTACACACCGGGCCCTGCGATGAGCTTCTTGACCTGCTTCTGGCTCTTGCCACAGAACGAGCACTTGAGCAGATCGCCGCCGTCACCGATGCGTGCCACGGTGTGCTTCCCCTTCGCCTGGGAGACGCCTGGACGTTACGAGTCCAGCGGCTCCTGGTGCTGCCTTATGTCCGACGGTACCTTGCCGGACCCGGTGTTCGGGCCCCCCTTGGCAGGGTTCACTTTGACGTGCACCGAGCCAAGGGGGGCCGGAAGTGCTCGGTTCCGCGTCAGCGGACCGCGCTGTTGTTCAGCTTGCGGGTGGAGATGATCTGGTCGACGAGGCCGTACTCCAGCGCCTCCTCGGCCGTGAGGATCTTGTCGCGCTCGATGTCCTCGCGGATCTTCTCGAGCGGCTGGTTGGAGTGCTTGGCCAGCATGTCCTCCAGCTGCTCACGCATCCGGGTGAACTCGTTGGCGATGATCTCCAGGTCGGAGAGCTGACCGCGGCCGGTGGAGCCGGCCGGCTGGTGGATCAGCACGCGCGAGTTCGGCAGCGCCATGCGCTTGCCGGGCGTACCGGCGGCGAGCAGGATGGCCGCGGCGGAGGCCGCCTGGCCCATGCAGACCGTCTGGATGTCGGGCTTCACGAACTGCATCGTGTCGTAGATCGCCGTCAGGGCGGTCATGTCGCCACCGGGGCTGTTGATGTAGATCGAGATGTCCCGGTCCGGGTCCATCGACTCCAGGCACAGCAGCTGCGCCATGACGTCGTTGGCGGAGGCGTCGTCGATCTGGACGCCCAGGAAGATCACGCGCTCCTCGAAGAGCTTCGCGTACGGATCGTACTCGCGGATGCCCTGGGAGGTGCGCTCGACGAAGCGCGGGATCACGTAGCGGCTGTCGGGGCGGGGCCCTTCGTACATGCCGCTGGCGGCGCCGGGGAAGTTGCTCATGGGGTGTTCACCGTCCTGGTGGCGTTCTGGGGGCTTCGGTCTCTGCGGTGCGTGGCGTGGCCTGGCCGGTCAGGCACCGGTGCCGCCGCCTCCCGGAACACCCGAGGCGTGCGTGATGATCTCGTCAATGAGACCGTACTCCTTGGCCTCTTGCGGGGTGAACCAGCGGTCGCGGTCGCCGTCGCGGATGATGGTCTCGACGGGCTGGCCGGAGTGCAGCGCGGTCAGCTCGGACATCGTCTTCTTGGTGCGCAGCAGGTACTGGGCCTGGATCTTGATGTCCGAGACCGTACCGCCCAGGCCCGCGGAGCCCTGGTGCATCATGATGTCCGTGTGCGGCAGGGCGAAGCGCTTGCCGGCGGTGCCGCCGGTGAGCAGGAACTGGCCCATCGAGGCGGCCATGCCCATGCCGATCGTGACCACGTCGTTCGGGATGTACTGCATGGTGTCGTAGATCGCCATGCCGGCCGTCACCGAGCCGCCGGGGCTGTTGATGTAGAGGTAGATGTCCTTGTCGGGGTCGGCCGCAAGGAGCAGCAGCTGTGCGGTGATCTTGTTGGCGATGTCGTCGTCCACCTGCTGGCCGAGGAAGATGATCCGCTCGCCGAGCAGCCGGTTGTAGACCTGGTCGCCGAGGCCACCACCGATGGAAGGCTCGCCGGCGGCGGAGGGCATCAGATTCGTCACGTATCCACCTGCTCGTCTTACGACGGCGCCGGGCCGTCTCACGTCGTCCTGCCGGAGGCTTGGCGGGGGGTGTCAGGAGACTCCCCTGCCCCCGTATTCATGGACCCTAACGCTCAGGTCCCTTCGGGGAATCCCGGAGATGGGAGTGTTCGCCGGGGGCGTAGCGCTCACACGGCGGCGCCGGCCGTCGGTACGGCCCCGTGTCCCCCGGACCGGCGGTACCCGCCCGGGGTGACGAACGGGCCCCGGGGAAACTCCCCAGGGCCCGTCGTGTGCGCTTCAGAGGCGCCGTGGGACCGCTCAGCCCTCGGCGTTCTCCTCGGAGGTGTCCTCGGTCTCCGACGCCTCGGCGGCCTCGGTCTCCTCCTCCTCGTCGTCCAGGTCGACGACCTCGCCGTTGGTGTCCTTCACCGTGGCGGCCTCGACCACGACGGCCAGGGCCTTGCCGCGGGCGACCTCGCCGACCAGGAGCGGGACCTGGCCGCCCTCGACAACGGCCTGGGCGAACTGGTCCGGGGACATGCCGGAGGAGGCCGCACGCCGCATGAGGTGCTCGGTGAGCTCCTCCTGGTTGACGTTCAGCTGCTCCTTCTTGACCAGCTCGTCCAGGACGAACTGGGTCTTGATGCCCTTGACCGCGGCCTCACGGGTCTCGGTCTCGAACTCCTCGGCGGTCTTGCCCTGGATCTCCAGGTACTTGTCGAGGGTGAGGCCCATCTGGCCGAGCTGGTGGTGCTCCAGGTTGTGCTTGCGGGTGTTGACCTCGTCCTCGAGGAGCTTCTCGGGGACGGGGACCTCCACCAGCTCCAGCAGCTTCTCCAGGACGCGCTCCTGGGCCTGCGTGGCCTGGTCGAACTGCTTCATGTTGGCGAGGCGCTTGCGGCTGTCCGCCTTCAGCTCCTCCAGGGTGTCGAACTCGGAGGCGAGCTGCGCGAAGTCGTCGTCCAGCTCGGGCAGTTCGCGGGCGGCGACCTGGGTGACCTTCACGGTGACCTCGGCCTCCTTGCCCGCGGCCGAGCCGCCCTTCAGCTCGGAGGTGAAGGTGGCCTCCTCGCCGGCGGACTTGCCCTTGACGGCGTCGTCGATGCCGTCCAGCAGCTCGCCGGAGCCGATGGTGTAGGAGACGCCGTTGGCGATGCCGTCCTCCAGCACCTCGCCGTCGACCTTGGCCTCCAGGTCGATGGTGACGACGTCGCCGTCCTCGGCGGGGCGCTCGACCGGGGAGGTGGAGGCGAAGCGCTCACGGAGCTGCTCGACCGACTTCTCGATGTCCTCGTCGGTCACCTCGACGGCGTCGACCTCGACCTCGATACCGGAGTAGTCCGGGATCTCCACGGCCGGGCGGACGTCGACCTCGGCGGTGAAGTTCAGCGTCTCGCCGTCCTTCAGCTCGGTGATGTCGACCTCGGGCTGGCCCAGCGGGCTCAGCTCGGCCTCGTTGACCGCCTCGGTGTAGAACTTCGGGAGCGCGTCGTTGACGGCCTCCTCCAGCACCGCACCGCGGCCGAACCGCTGGTCGATGACGCGGGCCGGGATCTTGCCCTTACGGAAGCCCTTCACCGTGACCTGCTGGTTGATCTTCTTGTACGCCGCGTCGAGGCTGTCCTTGAGCTCCTCGAAGGGCACCTCGACAGTGAGCCGAACCCGGGTCGGGTTCAGGGTCTCCACGGCGCTCTTCACGGTTCGGTCTCCTTGTGGCTGACTTCTTGGGTTCTGCCGGAGCCAGACTGGTCCGGCGGATTTCGCCGCCCGGAGGAGTTCGTAGGCCGAGTGGGCCGGGACACACGGGCGCGCAGCTTGCATAGTAACCGCAGCGGGTCAGCGCCCCAAAAGGCGATCATTACGACCTCGTGTGCCGGTGGTCGGGGTGGCGGGATTTGAACCCACGGCCTTCCGCTCCCAAAGCGGACGCGCTACCAAGCTGCGCCACACCCCGTCTGGTGCGAGACGTAGGGTACATGCCCCGGCCGTTCCCGTCGGCTGTATTCCTCCAGGCGGCAGGTGCGGATCGCCCGGCGCCGAACTCGTTGGCCTCGGCGGCGGGCGACCCGCTACGATGCCTTCAGTGCCGCGGTCACCGACCTGCGGCGCAGTACTGCGGGCGTAGCTCAATGGTAGAGCCCTAGTCTTCCAAACTAGCTACGCGGGTTCGATTCCCGTCGCCCGCTCTGTACGCGGAAGGCCCAGGCGAGGGATCGTTCTCCTCTCCCTGGGCCTTCGGCCTTTCCCGGGGCCCTTCAGCCCTCCGCCCGGCCCTCAGCACCGGGCTCCGCGAACTGCTCCATATGGGCGACGCCGACCGTCATGATCGAGCGGGGGGTGGCGACGGGCCGCTTGCCCGCCTCGCTCCTGGGTGCCTTCTGGGCGCCTTGTAGATCCGTTGGCCGCGGCCATTCGGGGTGGGGGCGTCCGTTTCGGCTGTCTCGGTCGCGTGGGAGATGCCGGAGCCGATGAGCCGGGGGCCGTCGTCCTCGGTGAGGATGGCGTCGGCCGGGAGCGGGCCGGGCCGGCGGGCGTGGGTGCCGAGGTCCTCGCCGGCCGCAGGGGGGCGGCGCGGGCGTCCCGGCGGGTGGCGCGAACTCGTCGTGCGCGATCTTGGCGGCGGGCCGGCGGCGGGGGCGGGTCAGGTGGGCCACCCGCATGCCCGATCCGCCAGTGCCGGCCTCCGCCGGAGCCGAGTCGCGTCGCGCCGTTTCCGTACGTCCGCCCGTCGCCCCCGGGTCAGAACCTGATCGAGTTGATGGATTCCGCTATCGAGTTCAGGAAGCGGTCGATCGATGGCGCCATGCCGGTCGAGGCCAGGAAGAACCCGAAGAGGATCGCGACGATGGCGGGGCCGGCCTTGATGTTCCCCCCTCGGATCAGCACCACCAGGATGATCGCCAACAGAAGCACCACAGACAGTGAAATGGCCACAACTGATCCCGCCCTCGGTCGGTCCGCTCTCCCGGCCCGGAGGTACCCGCGCACCCCCGCCAGAACCATCGTGCCACCAACCCGGCCGCCGTATGCGGCCCGTGACACAACGTCGGACGGCGGCCCGGTACGGGCGATCTCCCGCACGGTAATTCGAGCGGGCACCCGCACGTGACTCGCCGATTCATCACGCGACTTCGTTTCCGTGTCCACACATCTTGTGCGCAAGTAATTCGAATTGCCGGCCCCGGGGCGATGTATGACCCGATTGGGTAGGATGAATCAGGACATCAAGGGTGAACGGGCGACCTGAGTGTGCACATCATCACGTGAACGGGGCCGGTGCGTTGGGTAATTCCGCGGGTATCCGAACGCCATAACCGGGAATGCCCGCAGGCGTTTTACGAAATACCGCGGGCGACGCTAGGGTGCCTGGGATGTTTGACGCCGCCTCGTCCCCCGGCCAGAACCGCAGGCCGCTCCCCCCGGCACAGCCGCCGGCGGACGGAGTGCCCGGTCCGCGTACCCCGTCGAGTACGCAGGAGCGGCCGACGCCGCGGACGACGGCGCCGGACAGACCCGGCGGACAGCGCGACGCGTTTTTCGACAACGCCAAGTACCTGGCGATCGCCCTCGTCGCGATGGGTCACGCGTGGGAGCCGCTGAAAGCCGACAGCCGGATCCTGGAGGCCGCGTACACGGTCGTGTACGCCTTCCACATGCCGGCGTTCATCATCATCTCCGGCTTCTTCTCGCGCAGTTTCGACATGCGCCCGGACCGGCTGAAACGGCTGATCACCGGGGTCGCCGTGCCGTACGTCCTGTTCGAGACGGCGTACCCGCTCTTCAAGAACCTCGTCACCGGCTCCCACGACGACATCAGCCTCCTCGACCCCTGGTACCTGACCTGGTTTCTGGTCGCCCTGTTCGTGTGGCGGCTGACCACGCCCGTCTGGAAGCTGGTGCGCAGGCCGCTGCCGGTGGCGCTCGGCATCGCCATGCTGGCGACCGTCAGCCCGGGTATCGGCGACGACCTCGACCTCCAGCGCGTGCTGCAGTTCCTGCCGTACTTCGTGCTCGGCCTGTGCATGAAGCCCGAGCACTTCCAGCTGGTGCGCCGGCGCTGGGTGCGGGCCGTCTCGGTGCCGGTGTTCGCGGCGGCGCTGGCGTTCGGCTGGTGGGCGGTGCCGCGCATGGCCACCGCCTGGTTCTACCACCGCGACGCGGCCCAGGAGCTGGGCGCCCCGTGGTGGTGCGGCCCGGTGATGACACTCGCGATGATGGGCTGCTCGCTGGCGCTGACGGCCTGTTTCTTCGCCTGGGTGCCACGCCGGAAGATGTGGTTCACGGCGCTCGGCGCGGGCACGCTCTACGGCTACCTGCTGCACGGCTTCCTGGTGAAGTTCGCCTACTACCGCGGCTGGTTCGGGCACTCCTGGCTGCATCGTCCGCTCGGCGAGATCCTGGTGACCGTCCTCGCCGCGGCCGCCGTCACGGTGCTGTGCACACCGCCGGTGCAGCGCGTCTTCCGCTTCGCGATGGAGCCGAGGATGGCGTGGGCGTTCAAGCAGGACGCGGCCGAGTCGGCCCGCGAGCGGCGGCAGGAGCAGGAGCAGCAGGGGCAGGAGGAGAAACAGCGGGAGAGGGTCAGCGCCTAGCGGGTTCCGGTTCCGGGTTCCGGGTCGGGGTGCGGGTCGGGGGCCGGGTCGGGGTGCAGGCCGAGAAGTGCGCGCATCCGTGCGTACTTCTGAGTCAGTCGTTCCCGGGTCGGTCCGTCGAGCACCGCGAGGCGCCGCGGATCGGCGTTGTGCGCCAGGTCGGCCTGCTTCACCAGCAGGGCGCCGGGGGTGGCGAGGATCCGGCCGGCGTACGCCTCCGGCGGCTCCCCGGACCGCTTGGTGAGGGCGTGCACGACGGCCTTGGTGCGTTCGCTGAGGGCGGCCGTCGCCAGCCACTCCTCGCTCAGCGCGGCGTCCTCCAGGGAGTCGTGCAGCCAGGCCGCCGCGATCTGCTCCGGGTCGCCGCCGCGGACGCGGACGCCCTCGGCGACGGCCGCGAGGTGCTCGGCGTACGGCCGTCCGGCCTTGTCGGTCCGGCCGTCGTGGGCGGCGCGGGCGAGGGCCTCGACCTCGGCGAGGGTGAGGTGGGTCATGCGCCGAGTGTCTCCTGCCGGGGCGGGGAGCGGAGGGGTTTCGTCTGCCCCGGGCCCGGCCGCGTCCCGCCGCGCCCCCGCGGCTCAGCGGGCGGCGGCCACCTCGCGGCAGATCAGCAGCAGCGCCCGGTCGTCGTTGACGTCCTTGGCGACCGCTTCGATGAGATGCCAGGCGGCGCCGTGGAAGCCCCCGGCCACATAGCGGTCGGCCTCGCCGGTGAGCCGGTCGATGCCCTCCACGATGTCCCGGTCGGAGGTCTCCACCAGACCGTCTGTGAACAGCATCAACACGTCCCCGGGGCGCAGTGAGCCCTTCACGGGGTCGAACTGGGCACCGTCGTACACACCGAGCAGCGGGCCCTCGGCCGCCTTCTCCTCCCAGCGCCCGCTGCCCGCGCTCAGCTGCAGCCCCGGCGGATGACCGGCGGAGTACAGCTCGTAGTCCCCGGAGTCCAGGTCCAGGACCAGGTGGATGGAGGTGGCGAAGCCCTCGTCCCAGTCCTGGCGGAGCAGATAGCCGTTGGCGGCCGTCAGGAAGGCGTGCGGGGGCAGGGAGCCGACGAGACCGCCGAAGGCGCCGGACAGCAGCAGGGCGCGCGAGCCGGCGTCCACGCCCTTGCCGGACACGTCGGTCAGCACGACCTCGAGGGTCCGGCCGCCGTTGGTACGGGCCGCGACGACGAAGTCACCGGAGAAGGACTGGCCGCCCGCCGGGCGCAGCGCCATCTCGTGGTGCCAGCCCTTCGGCAGCTTCGGCAGCTTGCTCTGCACCCGGATCCGCTCGCGCAGGTCGAACAGCATGGTGCCGCCGCGCCGCCAGGGCACGCCGACCCGGCTGCGGAACTGGGCGGTCAGCAGCCCGAAGAAGCCGCACGCGGCGACCACCAGGACGATGCCCGGGGTGACCCGGGAGGGCCCCTCGGTGTACGGGCCGAGCCGCACCGACTCCACGATCAGCGCGGTGGCCGCCGCCGCGTACAGGCCGAGCAGGCTCGCCGGGCGCAGCAGCAGACCGCCGGCGACGATCGGCAGCACCAGGGTGGCCGGGGAGCACCACACCGAGTTCAGGAGTGTCATGGCCGCGAGGACCGGGACGGTCAACAGCAGCCCGGCGAAGGCGATCCAGTCCGAGCCGTCGCCGCGGAAGTAGTCCACGGCGCTTCTGCGCAGCCCGACGCGGGCCCGGTGCCACTGCATCTTCCACCGGGCCGTGAACGTCTCGGCCTTCGCGCGCCGCTGTCGTCCTGCTGCCATCAGTTCGGGACCCTATCCAGCCGACCGGCCGCTTGGCACGGGAGGTCCCACTTGTCCCCCCTGCGAGGTTCCGCTTCGCCGTTCGCCGGACCGCCCGGGGCACGTGCCGGCGGGGGGAAATTCACTGGCTCGTCCCCCTACGCCCTGATAGGCATGGCCCATGGGGACTGAGCACGGAACCGAGTTGAAGACGCTTCGCCCGGAGGAGTTCGACCGGTGGTGGGACCACCTGGTCCGCGCCTTCGGCGGCGGGCCGGCCTCGGCCGAGGAACGCGAGCTGGACAGGTCACTCACCGAGTTCGACCGTTCCCTGGCCGTCTGGGACGCGGACACGCTCGTGGGCACGGCCGGGGCCTTCAGCTTCCGGATGACCGTTCCGGGCGGGGCGGTGGTGCCCACCGCCGGCGTGACGATGGTCAGCGTGGCCGCGACGCACCGGCGGCGCGGGGTGCTGACCTCGATGATGCGGCGGCTGCTGGAGGACGCGCGCGCCAAGGGGGAGCCGCTGGCCGCGCTGTTCGCCTCCGAGCCCGCGATCTACGGCCGGTTCGGGTACGGCTCGGCGACGTTCCAGCTCAGCGCCGAGATCGACACCAGCCGGGTGACGCTGGCGCTGCCCGGGGGCACGGACGAGGTGCGGGTGCGCTATGCCCCGCCCGCCGACGTCCTGGACGCGTGCGAGGCGGTGTACGCGGCTACGGTGCCCGGCCGCCCCGGCATGCTGGCGCGGCAGCCCGGCTGGGAGCGGGTCCGTCTGCTCGACCCCGAGAGCGAGCGGGAGGGGGCGTCGGCCCTGCAGTGCGTGCTCGCCGAACGGGACGGCGAGGTCACCGGGTACGCGCGCTTCCGCACCAAGATGGGCTGGGGGCCGAGCGGTCACGACGGCACGGTGTCCCTGGAGGACCTGGCCGCGCTCGACCCGGCGAGCGAGGCCGCGCTGTGGCGCTTCCTCTTCGGCATCGACCTGATGACGACGCTGAAGCTGCGGAGCCGGCCGGTGGACGACGCGTGGCAGCACCTGGTCTCCGACATCCGCCGCTGCCTGGTGCAGTCGAGGGATGCCGGGTACGTCCGTCTCGTGGACGTGGGCGCGGCCCTGTCGGCCCGTACGTATCTGACGCCCGTCGACGTCGTCCTCGAGGTCGAGGACGCCTTCTGCCCGTGGAACGCCGGGCGCTGGCGGCTGACGGGAGACGCGAAGGGCGCGTCCTGCGAGCGTACGACCGACACGGCCGACCTCGCGCTGTCCGTACGGGAGCTGGGAGCGGCCTGTCTGGGCGGGGTGAGCCTGCTGTCGCTGGCGGCGGCCGGGCGGGTGCGGGAGTCGCGGCCGGGGGCACTGGCGGAGGCGTCGGTGGCGTTCG
The DNA here is from genome assembly GCF_040647235.1 of Streptomyces sp. NPDC042638. NCBI lineage: Bacteria > Bacillati > Actinomycetota > Actinomycetes > Kitasatosporales > Streptomycetaceae > Streptomyces > Streptomyces sp. NPDC042638. The sequence continues at coordinate 192,578 of NZ_JBEZBT010000003.1, read as the reverse complement.
GCTCACCGGTGGCCCCGTGGCTGCCCCACGGCTTCTGACGCACCGGCCCGTGGATCACCGTTGCTGGCAGCCGGGGCACCAGAAGAGGTTGCGGGCGGCGAGGCCGGCGGTGCGGATCTCCCCGCCGCAGATGTGGCAGGGCAGGTTCGCGCGGCGGTAGACGTACACCTCGCCGCCGTGGTCGTCCACGCGGGGCGGACGGCCCATCGCCTCCGGGGTGTGCTCGGGGCGGACGGTGTCGATCCGGTTGTTCCGCACGCCTTCCCGCATCAGCTCGACCAGGTCGGCCCAGAGGGCGTCCCACTCGGCCGGAGTGATGTCCCGGCCCACCCGGTAGGGGTCGATGCCGTGCCGGAAGAGGACCTCGGCCCGGTAGACGTTGCCGACGCCGGCGACGACGTTCTGGTCCATGAGCAGCGCGGCGATCGTGGTACGGCTGCGGGAGATCCTGCGGTAGGCGGCGCCCGGGTCGGCGTCCGCGCGCAGCGGGTCGGGGCCGAGCCGGGCGTGGATCGCCGCCTTCTCGGCGTCCGTGATCAGGGCGCAGGTGGTGGGGCCGCGCAGATCGACGTACGACGTGTCGTTCGTGAGCCGGAGCCGGACGGTGTCCGTCGGCGGGGGCGCCGGGGCGTCCCCGAAGCCGACCTTGCCGAAGAGGCCGAGGTGGATGTGGACCCACTCGGCGGCCCGGAAGCCCAGGAAGAGGTGCTTGCCGTGGGCCTCGGTGGCGGTCAGCCCGGTGCCGTCCAGGAGGGCGGCGGCGTCGGAGAACTTGCCCTGGGGGCTGGTGACGCGGACGGGCCTTCCCTGGAAGCGGTCGGCGTGCTCCTGGGCCAACCGGTGGATCGTGTGCCCTTCCGGCAAGGCTGGCCTGTCCTTTCCATTCCGTCTTCTCCCGCCCCCACACCCGTCCCGGCCGGGCCGAGAGGCGGTCGCGGGCGGGCCCGGGCCCACGTGCCCGGCGCGGTCGCGGGGCGGCCCCTCGTGCCCGGCGCCGTCGCGGGGCCGCGACGGGGTCCAGCCCGCGGAACCGGGCGGGGACACGCGGGGGGGCGGGGCGCAGGCCGGGCGGACCGGCCGCGGTCCTGGCCGCACCCCGGGGGTCTGCGGGTGCAGCCCCCGGAGCCGGTGCCCGGTGAGCCGGGCGGGGTGGGCTACTGCTGCGGGTGGTGGGCCGGGATCGGGGGGAGGTCGCCCGTCGTCTCGTACGCCGAGAGCATGTCGATGCGGCGGATGTGGCGCTCGTCACCGGAGAACGGGGTACTCAGGAAGACCTCGACGAACTTGGTCGCCTCCTCCGTGCTGTGCATCCGCGCACCCACGGCCACCACGTTGGCGTCGTTGTGCTGGCGGCCGAGCGACGCCGTCTCCTCGCTCCAGGCCAGCGCCGCGCGCACGCCCTTCACCTTGTTCGCGGCGATCTGCTCACCGTTGCCGGAACCGCCGATCACGATGCCGAGGGCGTCCGGGTCCGCCGCCGCCTTCTCCGCGGCGCGCAGGCAGAACGGCGGATAGTCGTCCTGGGCGTCGTAGATGTGCGGCCCGCAGTCGACGGGCTCGTGGCCGGCGGCCTTCAGCCACTCGACGAGGTGGTTCTTCAGTTCGTAGCCCGCATGGTCCGAGCCGAGGTACACGCGCATGCAACGAGTGTGACACGCCCCTTTCGGGGCAGCAGCCCCGGGTGTCGGCGTCCGGACGGGCAGAAAAATGTGAGCGACACCATAGAACCTCAAGGCAACCTCAAGTAACAATCCGGATTCAGAGGTTCCCGAATTCGTTCGCCTCGGATTCACTGGACCGACTCGTACACCGCTCGTACGGGCAGCTTCACCTGGCGCAAAGGAAATCCGTCCATGACCCCTGGTTCGGGCCTCCAAGCAGGACTGAAAAACCGCCACCTCACGATGATCGCGATCGGTGGTGTCATCGGAGCCGGCCTCTTCGTCGGTTCCAGTTCCGGTATTGCCACCGCGGGACCGGGAATCCTCCTCTCTTACGCCCTCGTGGGCACGCTCGTCGTGCTCGTGATGCGCATGCTCGGCGAGATGTCCGCCGCCAACCCGACATCCGGTTCCTTCTCCGCGCACGCCGACCGCGCCCTGGGCCGCTGGGCCGGGTTCTCCATCGGCTGGCTGTACTGGTTCTTCTGGGTCGTCGTGCTCGCCGTCGAGGCGACCGCCGGCGCGAAGATCCTCGAAGGCTGGGTCCCGGCCGTCCCGCAGTGGGGCTGGGCGCTCATCGTGATGGTCGTGCTGACCGCGACCAACCTGGTCTCCGTCGGCTCCTACGGCGAGTTCGAGTTCTGGTTCGCCGGCATCAAGGTCGTGGCGATCGGCGCGTTCATCGTCGTCGGTCTGCTCGCCGTGTTCGGCGTGCTGCCCGGCGTGCACGCCGACAAGGCGTCGTTCGGCAACCTCACCTCGCACGGCGGTTTCCTGCCGCACGGTCCGGGCGCGATCCTCACCGGTGTGCTGCTGGTCGTCTTCTCCTTCATGGGCAGCGAGATCGCCACCCTGGCGGCCGGCGAGTCCGAGGACCCGCAGAAGGCGGTCACCAAGTCCACCAACAGCATCATCTGGCGCATCGGCGTCTTCTACCTGGGCTCGATCCTGGTCGTGGTCTCGCTGCTGCCGTGGGACGACGCGTCCATCAAGAAGGACGGCTCCTACGTCGCCGCCCTGAACTCACTGGGTATCGCGCACGCCGGCGAGATCATGAACGTCATCGTGCTGACCTCGGTGCTGTCCTGCCTCAACTCCGGCCTGTACACGGCCTCCCGGATGGCCTTCTCGCTCGGTGAGCGGGGCGACGCGCCGAAGGCGTTCGCGCGGGTCAACAGCCGGGGCGTGCCGATGACGGCGATCCTCGCGTCGGTCGTGTTCGGCTTCGTCGCCGTCTTCTTCAACTACCTGTCGCCGGACACGATCTTCCTGTTCCTGGTGAACTCCTCCGGTGCGGTGGCGCTGTTCGTGTGGCTGGTCATCTGCTTCTCGCAGCTGCGGATGCGGAAGATCATCCAGCGGGAGGCGCCGGAGAAGCTCGTCGTGCGGATGTGGCTGTACCCGTACCTGACCTGGGCGACGGCCACGCTGATCGTCGGCGTGCTGGTCTACATGCTGTTCGACACCGAGCACGACGGCCGCGAGACGGTGCTGCTGTCGCTGATGGTCGCGGCGGTCGTACTGATCATCGCCGTGGTCAAGGAACGGCTCACGGCGCGCCGCCCGGCTCCGGCGGCCGAGGCCCCGGCCGACAAGGTGTCCATCGGCTGATCTCCCGGACCGGCACGTCCGCGGGACGTCGCCGCACCCGGCACGGAATGGCCGCACGACCTGACACGAGGTGTCGGGTCGTGCGGCCATTCGCGTTCCCCGGCCGCCCCGGCCTCCGCGCGGATCCGGCCCTGCGCCCTGCACCCTGCGCCCCGCGCCCTGCACCCTGCGCCCCGCGCCCTGCACCCTGCGCCCCGCGCCTTCCGCCACCCACCCCGGGACCCGCCACCGCCACCCGCCCCTAGACCCGTCCTCCGCCACCCACCTCGGGACGCGAAAGAGGTCCGCCGGGTCGTGGGGGGCGACGATCCGGCGAACCTCTCGGGCGGGAACCGCGGGTGCCTAGCGCTGGCCGGCGAACTTCCAGGCGGTGGGCAGCACGCCCATCGCCAGGGCGGCCTTGAGGGCGTCGCCGATCAGGAACGGGGTGAGGCCGGCCGCGATCGCCTGGGACGCGGACATGTGGGCCGCCAGCGCCAGGTAGGGGACGCCGACCGCGTAGATGACGGCCTCACCGAGGACCATCGTGCCGGCCATGCGCAGCGGGGAGCGGTCGGCGCCGCGGCGGGCCAGGGCGCCGACGAGGGCGGAGGCGAGCAGCATGCCGAGGATGTAGCCGAAGGAGACCATGCCCGCGCCGGATGCGCCGTTCGCGAACCAGGGCAGGCCGGCCACACCGGCGACCGCGTAGAGAGCGAGGGAGGCGAAGCCGCGGCGGGCGCCGAGGGTGGTGCCGACGAGCAGCGCGGCGAAGGTCTGGCCGGTCACCGGCACCGGGGAGCCGGGGACCGGCACCGACAGCTGGGCCGCGAGGCCGGTGAGGGCGGCGCCGCCGACGACGAGGGCGGCATCGCGGACGCGGGAGGACGGCAGCAGGTCGGCGAGGACTGCGCCGGGGCGGGCGACGGCGGTGGCGGTGCTCATGGGGACTCCGCGGGTGACGAGTACATGCTGGGACACCGTGACGCTATCCCAGCCGACTCGGGCCGATCACCGTCAGCGCTCGACAAAGGACGGAGCGAGAGCTTCGTGGGCTCCGGACAAAGACCGCCGGTCACACCGGGCGGGGCGTGACACTGATCACTGAGGCAGGGACGCTTCGCTCACGCGGTGCGGGCGCCGGGGGCTGTGCGGTTTCACCAAACGAACCCCGGTCATCTGGCCGGATTCGCCTTTCCTGCCCTACCCTTCCAGCCATGGTCGCCCAGTCCCGGAACCTCACCTCGCGTCGCTATGTCGACCTGCGACGCCAGGGCACGGCCACCTGTCGCCGTCCGGGGTAGGGGCGGACCTTCGGCGCGCCTCGCCCGCTTTCGAGACTCCGAGACGTGTCGGCCCCGTTCCCGAGGACGGTTCTCCATGCCCCGTACCGCGGTTCCCGCCCTTGCCTCCCCCGTCCCGCGTGCCGCCGACAGCGACCGGCGGCGCACCAGTGCCAGCGTCGTCCTGCGGTCCGTACTGGAGCACGGACCGGTGGCCCGCAGCACCGTCGCCCGGCTGACCGGGCTGTCGCCCGCGTCGGTGACCGAGCACTGTGCCCGGCTCGCCGAGCGGGGCCTGATCCGGGAGTCCGCGGTGCCCCGCCGCTCGAACGGGGTGGGCCGGCCGCACGTCCCGGTCGACCTGGACGACCGCCGCTTCCTGGTCGCCGGTGTGCACGTGGCCGTGCCGTACACCACGGTGGCGCTGCTGGACCTGCGCGGCCGGGTGGTGGCCCGGCGGGAGCTGCGGCACGGGGGGACCGAGCCCGGCCGGGTGCTGGCGCGGGCCGCCGAGGGCCTCGCGGGGCTCCTCTCCGGGGTGCCGGACCGGCGTCCGCTGGGCGTGGGGGTGGCGGTGGGCGGCTGGGTGGACCGGGAGACGGGCACGGTGGTCGAGCACGAGCTGCTGGGCTGGCGGGAGGTGCCGGTGCGGGAGCTGCTCGGCGCCCGCACCGGTCTGCCGGTCCGGGTCGACGGACACGCGCGGGCGTTGGTGCACGGGGAGCGGCTGTTCGGGCGGGCCCGGGGCAGCCGGAGCGTGCTGCACCTGTTCGTCGGCAACATGGTGGACGCCGCCTTCGCCACCCATGACGAGGTGCACTACGGTCCCCGGTCCGCGGCCGGGGCCATCGCCCATCTGCCGGTGCCGGGCGGCACCGAGCCGTGCCCGTGCGGCCGTACCGGCTGCCTCCAGGCGGAGTTGAGCGAGCGGACGCTGTGCCGGCGGGCCCGGGCGGCCGGGGTGACCGACTCGACCAATCCGATGCATGTGGTGGCCGCGGCGGCGGGCGGGAACGCGGTGGCCCGGCGGCTGCTGGTGGACCGGGCCCGGGCGACCGGACGGGCGGCCGGGCTGCTGCTGGACGTGCTGAACCCGGAGACCGTCGTGGTGACGGAGGTGGGCGTCATGCACTTCGAGGACTGTCTGAACGCGCTGCGGGAAGCGGCCGGAGACAGCCGTGCGGCGGCCGTGCTGCCGACGAGTTTCCCGGATTCGGTACTGGCGGTGGCGGGTGGATCCGTCATGCTCGACGCGCTGTTCCGGGATCCGCTGAGTGCGTCACCTGAGCTTATTTAATTCAGAAACTCGGAATGTTGACAGGGGTCGCTCATGGCCGGGAACATGCTGGTCATGGACGTACTCATCAGCTGTCGCACCTTCTGTTGCTGACATATTGCCGCGCATGAAGCGCGTGTTTCCCGCTGTGTGAGTTTCCCTTCTCCGGCCTGCCGTCCCGGAATTCTTCCTGCCTTTCCCCCTCTTTTTCCCCTGGGAGTCCTCCCATGCACCGTCGTGCCTTTCTCACCTCCCTGGCCGGGGCGTCCGCCGCCGTCGCGGGGCTCAGCGGCTGCGCCAAGGGCGATGCCTCCGCCGACGCCAAGGGCGCCGCCACCAAGCCGCTCGCCGCGAAGGTCCCGGCCGGCACCAGTCTGAAGATCGCCTCCTATCTGGGCCAGCAGCAGCTCCAGTTCAAGCTGGCGAAGCTGCCCGAGCTGCCCTTCACGGTGTCGACCTGGGCGAACATCGGGGCGGGCCCGGATGTGATCAACGCCTTCCGCGCCCATTCCCTCGACCTCGCCAACAACGCGGGCATCCCGCCGATCCAGGCCCACTACCAGGGCTTCGACGCGAAGATCGTGGCGATCGACATCACCCGCAAGCCCAACTACCTCTTCGCCACCAAGCCCGGCAGCGACATCCGCGCGATCGAGGACTTCCGGGGCAAGCGGCTCGCCTTCTCCCAGGGGCAGGCCCAGGGTGTCGTCCTGCTGCGGGCGCTGAAGCAGGCCGGCCTGAAGTACGACGACGTGAAGCTGATCCCGCTGACCAGCAACCAGTTCCTGACCGCGCTGCAGTCCGGCCAGGTGGACATCGCCCCGCTCGCCAACAACCAGGCGCCGGCGTACCTCAAGCAGTACGAGGGGAAGGGCGCCCACGCCATCAGGACCGACGTCGTCGACCTGCTCAACCTGCTGTGGGCGCCGCAGGCGGTGCTGAACGACCCGGCGAAGGCAGCCGCGGTCGCCGCCTACATCCCCCAGTGGGCCAAGGGCCAGGTGTGGGCGTACGAGCACCCGGACGTATGGAACGAGGAGTTCTACGTCAAGACGCAGAACCTGACCCTGGAACAGGCGAAGTCCATCACCGCTCTCGCCAACAAGCCTCTCTTTCCGCCCAGCTGGGACGAGGCGGTCAAGTGGGAGCAGGAGACCGCCGATCTGCTCGCCGAGGGCGGCTTCGTGAAGAAGTTCGACGTGTCCTCGCTCTTCGACCACCGCTTCGAGTCCATAGCCGCCAGGGCCGTACCGGCGGAGTACCGGAGGTGACCGCCGTGACCACGACGACGACAGCCCCTGCGGCGCAGGCCGCCGAGGAGCTTCCCCAGGTCCGCCGGCGCCGCCGGCTCTCCCCCGGCCGTCAGCTGCCCGCCGCCCGGCTCATCGGCCCGCTGCTGCTGCTCGTCCTGTGGGCCGCCGCCTCGGCCGCCGGAACGCTCGACACGGGTGCCGTTCCGGCGCCCTGGACGGTCCTGCGGACCGCCGGCCATCTGTGGACCGACGGCACCCTGCCCACCGATGTGCTGACCTCCCTGGGGCGGGCCGGCTACGGTTTCGCGATCGGCCTGACCGCCGGGGTGCTGCTCGCCCTGGCCTCCGGCCTCAGCCGGGCCGGCGAAGCGCTGATCGACGGGACCGTGCAGCTCAACCGGGCGATCCCCACCCTCGGCCTGATCCCGCTGTTCATCCTCTGGCTGGGCATCGGGGAAACCTTCAAGATCGCCATCATCGCGATCGTCGTCTACGTCCCGATCTATCTGAACACGCACGCCGCGCTGTCCGGCATCGACAGCCGCTTCGTCGAACTCGCCGAGGTACAGGGCCTGTCGAGGTTCACCTTCATCCGTCAGGTCGTGATCCCCGGCGCGCTGCCCGGCTTCTTCGTGGGCCTCCGGCTCGGTGTGACCGGCTCCTGGCTGGGCCTCGTGGTCCTGGAGCAGATCAACGCCACCAGCGGCCTCGGCTACCTGATGTTCCAGGCGCAGAACTACGGCCAGAGCGACGTCATCCTGGTCGGTCTGCTGATCTACGGCGCCTTCGGCCTGGTCTCCGACAGCGTGGTCCGACTCATCGAACGGAGGGTGCTGTCATGGCGCCGCACACTGAGCAGCTGACCCGGCCCACCGTCCGGCTGCGTGGCCTGACCCGGTCGTTCGGCGGCCGTACGGTCCTCGACGGCGTCGACCTCGACCTGCCGGCCGGACAGTTCACGGCCCTGCTCGGCCACAGCGGCTCGGGCAAGTCCACCCTGCTGCGCGCGGTCGCCGGCCTGGACCACGGGGTGACCGGAAGCGGGCAGCTCACCGCGCCCGAACGGGTCTCCGTGGTGTTCCAGGACTCCCGGCTGCTGCCCTGGCGCCGGGTGCTGGACAACGTCCTGCTCGGCCTGGACGGCAAGGACGCCGGGGAACGCGGCCGGGCCGCGCTGCGGGAGGTCGGGCTGGGCGGCCGCGAGCGGGCCTGGCCGGGCGAGCTGTCCGGCGGCGAGGCCCAGCGGGCGGCGCTGGCCCGCTCCCTGGTGCGCGATCCCGAACTCCTGCTCGCGGACGAGCCGTTCGGTGCGCTGGACGCGCTCACCCGGATCCGGATGCACAACCTGCTGCGCGACCTGTGGAAGCGCCACCGGCCGTCCGTGCTGCTGGTCACCCACGACGTGGACGAGGCGATCGTGCTCGCCGACCGGGTCCTCGTGCTGGACCAGGGCCGGATCGGCCTCGACCTGACCATCGACCACCCCCACCCGCGCTCCTACCGCGAGCCGGTGCTGGGTGCCTACCGCGAGCGGCTGCTGGCCGCGCTCGGTGTCACGGAGGACCACGCATGACCAGGCAGCTCCATCTGAACGCGTTCCTGATGAACACCGGCCACCACGAGGCGTCCTGGCGGCTGCCGGAGAGTGATCCGTACGCGCACGTCGACCTCGCCCACTACGTCGGCCTGGCGCGGACCGCCGAACGCGGCACCTTCGACTCCCTCTTCCTCGCCGACGGCCCCCAGCTGTGGAACAACCTGGCCCAGCGGCCGGCCGGCGCCCTGGAACCGCTCACCCTGCTGACCGCGCTGGCGACGGCCACGGAGCACATCGGCCTGATCGCCACCGCGTCCACCTCCTACAACTCCCCCTACAACCTGGCCCGCAAGTTCGCCTCGCTGGACATCATCAGCGGCGGCCGGGCCGGCTGGAACATCGTCACCACCGCCGGTGCCGAGGCCGCCCGCAACTTCGGCCTGGACGCCGAGCCCGCGCACGCCGAGCGGTACGCGCGCGCCGCCGAGTTCCTGGACGTGTCCCTCAAGCTGTGGGACAGCTGGGAGGACGACGCGGTCGTCGCCGACAAGGCGGCCGGCGTGTGGGGCGACGACAGCAAGATCCACCCGCCCCGGCACAAGGGGACGTACTTCAGCGTCGCCGGGGCCCTCAACGTGCCGCGCACGCCGCAGGGCTATCCGCTCCTGGTCCAGGCGGGGTCCTCGGCGGACGGCAAGGCGTTCGCCGCCCGGTACGCGGAGGCAGTGTTCACCGCCCAGCAGACCCTCGCCGACGCACAGGAGTTCTACGCCGACCTCAAGTCCCTCACCGGGCAGGCCGGACGCGACCCCGGGCACATCAAGGTGCTGCCCGGCATCGTCCCGGTGCTCGGGTCCACCGAGGCCGAGGCACGGGCCGCCGAGCAGCTGCTGGAGGACCACATCGTGTACGACCACGGGGTGGGCCGCCTGGAGAGCCTGCTGCACCTGGAGCCCGGGACGCTGGAGCTGGACGCCCCGCTGCCCGCCGGACTGGCACCCGAGTCCGCCATCGAGGGGGCCAAGAGCCGCTACACGCTCGTGGTCGAGCTGGCCCGGCGCGAGCGGCTGACCGTGCGGCAGCTGATCGGGCGGCTCGGCGGCGGGCGCGGGCACCTCACCTTCGCCGGGACGCCCGAGCAGGTCGCCGACCAGATCGAGACCTGGTTCACGCAGGGTGCCGCCGACGGTTTCAACATCATGCCGGCCGTGCTGCCCTCCGGCCTGGACGCCTTCGTCGAACACGTCGTACCGCTCCTGCGCGCCCGTGGCCTGCTGCGCACCGAGTACGGGCCCCGCCGGACCCTGCGGGAGCGCTACGGCCTGCCCCGCCCCGCCAACCAGTACCTGACCCCCGCGTCCGTCTGAGAGGAACCCTCATGTCCATCGAGATCACCAAGGTCACCGCACGCATCGGCGCCCGGGTCTCCGGCGTCGACATCTCCGGACCGCTCGCCCCGGAGCAGGTCGGCGCGATCCGCGAGGCGCTCAACGTCCACAAGGCGCTGGTCTTCGACGACGTCCGCCTGGACGACGCAGGCCAGCAGGCGTTCGCCCGCCATCTCGGCGACCTGACCACCGCCCACCCGACCGTCGGCGCGGTCGAGGACGCCCCGAACGTGCTGCCGGTGGACAGCGAGCGGGGCCGCGCCAACCACTGGCACACCGACGTCACCTTCGTCCTCAATCCGCCGCAGGCCAGCACCCTGCGCTCGCTGACCGTCCCGCCGTACGGCGGCGAGACGCTGATCGCCAACGCGGCGGCGGCCTACCGCGACCTGCCCGAGCCGTTGCGCCGGCTGGCCGACACCCTGTGGGCCGAGCACACGAACGACTACGACTACGCGGTGCCGGACGAGGAGATCGACGAGGAGAAGGCCGCCCAGCGGGCCCAGTTCACCTCCATCACGTACCGCACCGCCCACCCGGTGGTCCGGGTCCACCCGCTGACCGGCGAGCGCGGGCTGTTCATCGGCGGTTTCGCGCAGCGGATCACGGGCCTGTCGGCGGGCGAGTCCCGCAAGATCCTCGACCTGCTCCAGGCGTACGTCACCCGCCCGGAGAACGTGCTGCGCCACCGCTGGTCGGAGAACCAGCTGGTGCTCTTCGACAACCGGATCACCCAGCACTACGCGATCGACAACTACGACGGGCGGCCGCGGCGCCTGCACCGGGTGACCGTCGCCGGTGACGTCCCGGTCGGCATCGAGGGCAAGGAGAGCTACTCGATCGAGGGTGACGCCTCGCACTACACCCCCCTGGCCGCGTAACCGGGGGTTCACCCTGCGTGCAGCGGGTGTCCGTATAGTGGGCGGCCCCTTCGCCTGAGCGGACGGGCCGCCCACACTGGCGGGGTTTTTGCCCGCCTATTGCACTGGGAGAGCCGCGCCCCATGCCCAGCAGCACCACCACGGAGACGCCGCCGCAGGCGGACGCCTCCCTCTCCCACGGCCTCAAGCAGCGCCATCTGTCCATGATCGCCCTCGGCGGGGTGATCGGCGCGGGGCTGTTCGTCGGCTCCGGCGCGGGCATCGCCGCCGCCGGGCCGTCCATCGTGATCGCCTACACCCTCTCCGGCCTCCTGGTGATGCTGGTCATGCGGATGCTGGGCGAGATGTCGGCCGCGTACCCGTCGTCGGGCTCCTTCTCGGCACACGCCGAGCGGGCGATCGGCCCGTGGGCGGGCTTCACCGCCGGATGGTCCTTCTGGGTCCTGCTGTGCACGGCGGTCGGACTGGAGGGCATCGGCGCCGCGAAGATCGTCCAGGGCTGGGTGCCGGGCACTCCGCAGTGGATGTGGGTCGCGCTGTTCATGGTGGTGTTCTGCGGGGCGAACCTGACCGCCGTGAAGAACTTCGGCGAGTTCGAGTTCTGGTTCGCGGCGCTGAAGGTCGGCGCGATCTCCCTCTTCCTGGTCCTCGGCGTGCTGGCCATCGCGGGCGTGCTGCCCGGCACCGACTCCCCCGGCGCGTCCCACCTGACCGACTTCATGCCGAACGGCAGCGAGGGGCTGCTGGTGGGCCTGCTCGCCTCGGTGTTCGCGTACGGCGGCCTGGAGACGGTCACCATCGCGGCGGCCGAGTCGGAGAACCCCGTCCGGGGCGTCGCGTCGGCCGTCCGTACGGCGATGTGGCGCATCGCCCTGTTCTACATCGGCTCGATGGCGGTCGCCGTCACCCTGGTGCCGTGGGACGCCGCGGAGGTCGTGGAGAAGGGCCCGTACGTCGCCACGCTCGACCACCTGGGCATCCCGGGCGCGGGCCGGCTGATGAACGTGGTCGTGCTGGTCGCCCTGCTGTCCGCGATGAACGCCAACATCTACGGCGCCTCACGCATCGCGTACTCGCTGGTCGAGCGCGGCCAGGGCCCGAAGGCGCTGTCCAGGCTGTCCGGCGGGGTGCCCCGGATCGCGGTCCTCACCTCGTGCGTCCTCGGTTTCGTCTGCGTACTGCTCAACTACTGGCGGCCGGACGACATCTTCCGCTGGCTGCTGAACATGATCGGCGCGGTCATCCTGGTCGTCTGGATCTTCATCGCCGTCTCCCAGCTGCTGCTGCGCCGCCGTATCGAGCGCGAGGCCCCCGAGAAGCTGGTCGTGCGCATGTGGGCGTTCCCGTGGCTGACCTGGGTCGCGCTGGCCGGCATGGCGGCGATCTTCGTCCTGATGGCCCGCGAGGCGGACACCCGCGTCCAGCTGTACTCGACGGGCGCCATGACCCTGATCCTGGCGGCGGCCGGCTACGCCTGGCAGCGGGCCCGCGTCCGGCGCTGACCCGTCCTCGCCAAGGCCCCCGCGTACGACACGTGGGGGCCTTTTCTGTTACTCCGGCGCTGTTACTGCTAGCGTGTAGTTGCAACTGTGTTGCAATAAGGATGCCTGCCTCGTGATCGTCTTCTCACCCTTCACGTCGGCGGGCGGAAGAAGGAAGACCCCCGCGAGGACGTGACTCGCGGGGGTCCTCCATGGCCCGTGGGGGCCTACAGGTTGCTGAAGTCCGGTCCCTTGGTGCGGGACCGCTTGATCTCGTAGAAACCCGGCACCGAGGCCACGGCGACCGTGCCGTCCCACAGGCGGGCCGCCTCCTCGCCCTTGGGGGCGGGGGTGACGACCGGGCCGAAGAAGGCGATCTGCTCGCCGTCGGCGCCGGGCACCGCGATGACCGGGGTGCCGACGTCCTGGCCGACCTTGTCGATGCCCTCCTTGTGGGAGGCGCGCAGCTCCGTGTCGTAGGTGTCCTTGTCCACGAACTCGACCAGGTCGGCGGGCAGGCCGGCGTCGGCGAGGGCGGCGGCGATGCTGTCGCGGTTCACCCCGAGGCCCTCGTTGTGGAAGCGGGTGCCGAGCGCGGTGTAGAGCTTGCCGACCACCTCGTCGCCGTGCAGCTGCTGGGCGGCGATCGCCACCCGGACCGGGCCCCAGGTCGAGCCGCCGGGCCGCATGTTCTCGGCGTACTCCGCCGGCAGCTCGTCCAGCCTGTCCTCGTTGAGGACGGCCAGGCTCATCACGTGCCAACGGACCTCGATGTCGCGGACCTTCTCCACTTCCAGCACCCAGCGGGAGGTCATCCAGGCCCAGGGGCACACCGGGTCGAACCAGAAGTCGACGGGGGTCTTGCCGGACGAGGTGGGGCTCTCGGACATGGCGCTCCTCTGCGAAACGGTCTTTCGCAGCGTCAACGAGGTCACCGCCACCCGCATTCCCCGCTGTCCGCCGTCAGGAGCACATGGCAGGATCGGTCCTGTTCAGCCACCATCCACGCGATCACGAGGGAGTGCCGTCCGTGCCCGGTGAGAATCTGTCCCGCGACGAGGCCCGGGAGCGGGCCGCCCTGCTGTCCGTCGACGGGTACGACGTCTTCCTGGACCTCCGGTCCGCCGTCGGCGACGGGAACGGCGAGCCGCGCACGTTCCGCTCGGTGACCACCGTCCGTTTCCGCTGCACCGAGCCCGGGGCGTCCAGCTTCGCCGACCTGATCGCGCCGGGCGTCACGTCCGTCTCGCTCAACGGCCGGGACCTCGACCCCGGCGAGGTCTTCGACGGCTCCCGGATCGCGCTGGAGGACCTGGCCGCGGAGAACGAGCTGGTGGTGGACGCGCAGTGCGCCTACTCGCGCACCGGCGAGGGCATGCACCGCTTCGTCGACCCGGAGGACGGCGAGGTCTACCTGTACACGCAGTACGAGCCGGCCGACTCCCGCCGCGTGTTCGCGAACTTCGAGCAGCCGGACCTGAAGGCGCCGTACCGCTTCGAGGTGCGGGCGCCCGAGGGATGGACGGTGTGGAGCAACGGCGCCGGTGAACTCACCGACGGCGTCTGGCGGTTCGCCGAGACCAAGCCGATCTCGACGTACATCACGTGTGTGGTGGCGGGCCGGTACCACTACGTGACCGACTCCTACACGCGCACCCTCGACGACGGCACGAAGCTGGAGATCCCGCTGGGCGCGATGTGCCGCAGGGGCCTCGCCCCGCACTTCGACGCCGCGGACGTCTTCCTGGTCACCAAGCAGGGCCTGGACTTCTTCCACGACCACTTCGACTACCCGTACCCGTTCGGGAAGTACGACCAGGCGTTCGTGCCGGAGTACAACCTGGGCGCGATGGAGAACCCGGGCCTGGTGACCTTCCGGGAGGAGTACATCTTCCGCGGGAAGGTGACGCAGGCGTCGTACGAGGCGCGGGCCAACGTCATCCTGCACGAGATGGCGCACATGTGGTTCGGGGACCTGGTCACGATGGTCTGGTGGGACGACCTGTGGCTGAAGGAGTCCTTCGCGGACTTCATGGGCACGTTCGCGAACGTGGGCGCCACCCGTTTCAAGGACGCCTGGATCACCTTCGCCAACCGCCGCAAGGCCTGGGCCTACCGCGCGGACCAGCTGCCCTCCACGCATCCGATCACGGCCGACATCCGGGACCTGCAGGACGCCAAGCTGAACTTCGACGGCATCACCTACGCCAAGGGCGCCTCGGTGCTCAAGCAGCTGGTGGCTTACGTCGGCCAGGAGGCGTTCCTGGAGGGCGCCCGGCGTTACTTCAAGCGCAACGCGTACGGCAACACGCGCCTGGGCGACCTGCTGTCGGTGCTGGCCGAGACGAGCGGCCGGGACATGACGGGGTGGTCCCGGTCCTGGCTGCAGACGGCGGGGGTGAACTCGCTGACCCCGCAGGTGCTGCTGGACACCACCGGCGGCCGGATCGCCGAGCTGGCGGTGGTCCAGGAGGCTCCGGAGGCGCACCCGACGCTGCGCCCGCACCGGGTCGCGGTGGGGCTGTACCGGCGTACTCCGGCGGGCACGCTGGAGCGGTACGCGCGCGTGGAGACGGACGTGGACGGCCCGCGTACGGTCGTGGCGGAGCTGGCGGGCGCCGAGGCGCCGGAGCTGGTGCTGGTCAACGACGACGACCTCACCTTCTGCAAGATCCGCTTCGACGAGACCTCGCTGGCCACCCTGCGCGCGCACCTGGGCGAGCTGACCGACCCGCTGGCCCGGGCGCTGTGCTGGTCGGCGCTGTGGAACCTGACCCGGGACGGGCTGCTGCCGGCCCGGGAGTTCATCGGCCTGGTGCTGCGGTTCGCGGGCCGCGAGTCGGACATCGGCGTGCTCCAGATGCTGCACGCCTGGGCGGACTCGGCACTGACGCACTACGCGGCGCCCGCGTGGCGGGAGACCGGCGGGCAGCTGCTGGCCGAGGGCGCGCTGCGGGAGCTGCGGGCGGCCGGGCCGGGCAGCGAGCACCAGCTCGCCTGGGCGAGGTTCTTCGCGGCGGTGGCCGCCGCGGGGCCGGACCTGAAGCTGTTGGAGGAGCTGCTGGACGGTACGACCGAGGTCGAGGGCCTGACGGTGGACCAGGAGCTGCGCTGGGCGTTCCTGGAGCCGCTGGCGGCGCACGGCGCGGCCGACGAGTCGGTGCTGGCGGCGGAGCTGGCCCGGGACGACACCGCGTCCGGCAAGCGGCACCAGGTGCGCTGCCTGGCCGCGCGCCCGTCGGCGGCGGTCAAGGCGCAGGCGTGGGCGCAGGTGGTGGAGGCGGACACGCTGTCCAACGCGCTGGTGGAGGCGACGATCGCGGGCTTCGGGCAGCCGTCGCAGCGGGAGCTGACCGCGCCGTACGCGCAGTTGTACTTCGCGGCGATCGAGCGGGTGTGGCGCGAGCGGTCGATCCAGATCGGCATGGACGTGGTCCGTGGCCTGTTCCCGGTGTTCCAGGACCGTCCGGAGACCCTGGAGGCGACGGACGCGTGGCTGGCGGCGCACGAGGACGCGGCCCCGGCGCTGCGCCGGCTGGTGCTGGAGGCGCGGGACGACCTGGCGCGGGCACTGGGCGCACAGGCGTGCGACGCGGCGGCCTCCGACCGGCGAGCTTTGGCCTGAGCTTGCCCGGTCGGTGACCGTTACGAGATCCGGGCACACACCGCCGTAACCCCTGGTCCGCACCTGATCGGACCAGGGGTTTTCGGTGCCTACTCGGCACCCGAACATCTGACCTTTAGTCCCGTCTTGTCCGCATTCTTCGACGGCCGTGTAACAACGGTTAAGAGCGGGACCGGGTGCGGGAATCCCGACGCCATGACCCACAACACCCCGCTCTCCCCCCGCCCCCTGCGCCACCTCTCCGACGCCCACCGCCGTGTCCTGACGACGGCTCAGCTGCGCGCCCACGGCGTGCCGGCCGCCGAACTGGGCGAGCAGTGCCGCCCCGACGGTCCCTGGCAAGAGCTGCTCCCGAACGTGATCCTGCTGCACCCCGGGCCGCCCACCGGCGAGGAGCGGCTGCACGGCGCCCTGCTGTACGCGGCCCGCACGGCGGAGCCGGGCGTCCCGGTCCAGCCGACGGCCCAGAGCCCGCACCGGCCGGTCTACGCGGAGGCGGTCGTCACCGGGCCGGCGGCGCTGACCCTGCACGGCTTCTCGTCCACCCCGCCGCTGCCCTCGCTGGAGCACGTGGACGTCCTGGTCCCCCGGTCGCGCCGACTGCGCTCCACGGGTTACGTCCGCATCCTGCGCACCACCGCCCTGCCCGCTCCGCAGGCCGTGGCGGGCCTGCCGGTGGCGCCGGTGCCACGGGCCCTGGCGGACACGGTGGCGGAGCTGACGGACGCGGAGGCGGTACGCCGGCTGCTGACCGAGTCGGTGCGCGGCGGCCACTGCGAACCGGCGGCCGTGGTGCGGGAGCTGACCCAGGCGAAGCTGCTGAGCCGGCCGCACGTGGTGGACGCGGTGGACGCGCTGCTCGCGGAGGGCCGCTCGATCGCCGAGGACCGCCTGTACCGGATGGTGCGTGAGCACGGCCTGCCCGACCCCGTCTGGAACGTCGACCTGCGCCTGCCCGGCGGCCCGCACCTGGGCGGCGTGGACGCCTACTGGCCCGACCAGGCGGTCGCCGTCGAACTCGACACGCGCGCGCCGCGCCAGGGCCATCCGCAGGACGACGACGCGCTGTGGTCGGAGTACGCCCTCAAGCGCGAGCACCTCGAACGCCTCGGCATCACGGTCGTGTACATCACGCCGAGGAAGCTGCGGGAGTCCCTGGAGCAGCAGGCGGCGGTGGTACGGACGGCGCTGATGGCGTCCGGTGACCGCGACCCGGCCGCCTACGTCGTGGTCCTGCCCCGGTAGTGACGGACCGGGACCGGCGGCGGGAGGGCCGCCGGAAGGGCGTTCAGGAGGGGAGAGGAGGGGCTGCCGGCCCGGACGCCGGCGGCCCCTCCCCGTGCGTGCCGCCGCCGGGCAACTTCTGCTGCGCCACCGGGGTGAGGGTTCACCGGAACGGACGAGCGGGGCGGGCGGCGCCGCGCGGGCCGCGGTATCAGGAGAGACATGAGAAAGCCCCGAATAGCGGCCGGTGCGTGCTCCCTCCTCCTCGCGGCGGCCTGTGCGTTCGCCGGCCCCGCGACGGCACAAGTGGCGTCCTCGACCGTGGCCGGCGGCTATGTGGCCCTCGGTGACTCCTACTCCTCCGGTGTCGGAGCCGGCGACTACCTGGCCTCGGGCAAGGAGTGCAAGCGCAGCAGCCGGGCCTACCCGGTGCTGTGGGCCGAGGCCCACGCGCCGGCGACCTTCAGCTTCGCCGCGTGCAACGGCGCCGGCGCGAAGGACGTCCTGAAGGAGCAGCTCGGCCATCTCAGCGCCCGCACCGGCCTGGTCACCCTGACCGTCGGCGGCAGCGACACGGGATTCGTCAGCGTCCTGGCGACCTGCGCGCTGGGCGGCACCGAGCGGTGCCTGTCCGCCGTCTCCCGCTCCCGCGCCGTCATGGACGGCCCGCTCGCGGGCGATCTCGACGTCCTCTACACGGCCATCCGGAGCCGGGCGCCCGCCGCCCGTGTCGTGGTGCTCGGCTACCCGCACCTCTACCACCTCAGCGGCAGCTGCGCGCTGGGCCTTCAGGACGGTGAACGCACCACCCTCAACGACGCCGTGGACCACCTCAACGCGGTGATCGCCCAGCGCGCCGCCGTCCACGGGTTCATCTTCGCCGACGTGACCGGGGCCTTCGCGGGCCACGAGATCTGCTCGTCCAGCCCCTGGCTGCACAGCGTCGACGTGCTGGCGATCACCGAGTCGTACCACCCGACGGCACCGGGCCAGTCACTCGGCTACCTGCCGGCCCTCACCCACGCGACCTGACCCCCACCCCACGGCCCCCACGGCCCGCCCACGGGCTCCCACACCCGCCAGCGGCGGCCGGGGGCCGCGGGCCCGGAAGCCGGGAACCTGGGAGCCGCGAGCGCGGGGGCCGGAGGCCGGGGCCCGCGAGCCCGGGGGCCAGAAGCCGGAGCCGGAAGCCTGGGAGCCGCGTGCCCGGAACGCGGAGCCGGAAGCCTGGGAGCCGCGAACCCGGAGCCGGGGGCCGGGGCCGGGGGCCGGGCCGGGAGCCGGGGAGCCGGGGAGCCGGGGAGCCAGGGAGCCGGGCCCGGAGCCGGGGAGCCGGGACCGGGAGCCGGGACCGGGAGCCGGGACCGGGAGCCGGGACCGGGAGCCGGGGCCGGACCGGGAGCCGGGACCGGGCCGGGAGCCGGGACCGGGCCGGGAGACCGGGGCCGGGACCGGGAGCCGGGACCGGGCCGGGAGACCGGGGCCGGGACCGGGAGACCGGGGCCGGGTCAGGAGGCCGGGAGCCGGGGACCGGCGGCGGGCCGGGGCCGGGGCCGGGTGGGCTAGAGGGGGTCGGGGAGTGTCGGGAGGCGCGAGGCTCGGGTGTAGACGTCCTCGAGCAGCGTGGCGTACGCCGCGATCATGCGCGTACGGCTGAAGCGTTCGCGGCTCGCCGCCAGCGCCGGGGTGAGACCGGCGCGGCCGGCGACCGCCGCCGTCCAGGCCAGGGCGACGGCCTCCGGGTCCTGCGGGGTCACGAACCCGTGACCC
Organism: Streptomyces sp. NPDC042638; assembly: GCF_040647235.1. NCBI lineage: Bacteria > Bacillati > Actinomycetota > Actinomycetes > Kitasatosporales > Streptomycetaceae > Streptomyces > Streptomyces sp. NPDC042638. The sequence goes on along the minus strand of NZ_JBEZBT010000003.1, from coordinate 173,609 downwards.
CGGACTATCTCCGCGCTGTCGCCGACGTCCGTCGTCACGGGGACGGCGCCGCACATCATGCCCTCGATCAGGCACAGCGGCGCCGCCTCCCCGGAGGCGGAGGTCAGGGCGACGACGTCGGCCCCGGCGTAGACGGTCTCCATGTCGCGGCGTACGCCGAGGTGGCGGACCCGGCCCGCGAGGTGCCGGTCCGCGCCGAACGCGGTCGCGATGTCGGCCGACAGGGCGGCGTTCGCGCCGTCCATGCCCGCGCCGCACATCAGCACCTGTCCCTCGGGCTCGCGGGCGAGAAAGGCGCGGGCGGCCCGCAGCAGGAGCGGGACGTTCTTCATCGTGGCGTAGCGGGCCGCGAAGACGATCACCGGGGCCGCGGCCGGGATGCCCAGGGACGCGCGGAAGGCGAGCCGGGCCGCCGCGTCCGGGCGGAAGCGCAGGAGGTCCACCCCGTTGGGGATGACGTGCAGCAGTTCGCGCGGGACGCCCGCGGCCTCGTACGCGGCCCGCGTCGACTCGGCGCAGCACACGCACGCCGCCACCGTGCCGTCGGCGATGGCGGCCCGCAGCTCGTCCAGGGCGGGGCCCTGGTTCTCGGGATCGGAGCGGTGCAGGCAGACCACGACCGGGCGGCGGGGCAGCCCGGCCTGGTTGAGCAGCGCCAGCGGCTGCTCCTTCAGCGAGAGGATCACGTCGGCCGCGGCCATCGACCGTGCGGTCTCGGCCAGCTCCGGCCCGCTGAAAACATCCGCCGCGACCGCGCCGTCCACCAGGCCGGCGGTGCGGCCCAGCGAGGTGACACCGACCGCGCCGGCGGTCAGCGCCCGGTAGCAGGCGTCGTCCTCCATGCGCTGCCGGGTGGCCTCGCGATGGACCTCGCCATGGATGCTGAGCACCTGGTGGGACTGGCCGCCCTCGGCCAGTCCCAGAACGACGTCGGAGTGCACGATCCGGGCTCCCCCGGAGAAGAAGCCCTCGTAGACCGACAGCACACGCAGCTCGTGCCTCGCACGCACACGACCACCCGCCTTGCATAAATGATCGAAAAGATCCAGCCATCCCCGTTCACAGCGGGTTAGCCGATATGAGGCGGTACGGACATTGCGTGCGAGTTAACGCAGAACTACGCGAATGAAACGTCGGCTAACAGAATTCCTTCTCGATCACGGGCGCCGGCTCGCCCGTCCAGTCCGCGTTGAAATTGAGGGCGAGGGAATGCCGGCCGTCCGCCGTCGTCACCGCCGAGGACGTGGAACCGTGGATGCCGCCGTCGTGGCCCCAGACGTGAACACCGCAGGTCAGTGTGGTGTCCATCAGCCCGAGGCCGTAGCGGACGTTCGGGACACCGTCGATCTTCACCGTGGTCTTCATCTCCTTCAGCTGGTGCGCCGGCAGGAGCTTTCCGCGCAGCAGCGCGCTGTAGAAGCGGTCCAGGTCCGCGGAATCCGAGATCATTTCGCCCGCCGAGGAGGCGAGGGAGGGGTTGAGGGCCGTGACGTCGTACGTCGGACCCGTCGCCGTCTCCGCGAGCTTGGAGTAGGCCCGGTTGCTGGGCCGCGGGACGGTGACCCGGGTGCCGGGGACGGACGTGGCCGTCAGGTGCAGGGGGTCGATGACGCGGCGGGTGATCTCGGTGGCGTAGGAGCGGCCGGTCACCTTCTCGATCACCATGCCGGCCAGGACGTAGTTGGTGTTGGAGTAGCTCCAGGACGTGCCCGGCGCGAACTCCGGTTCGTGCCGCATCGCGATCGCCACCAGGGCGCCCGGGGTGAGGGTGTCGTAGCGGTGCCGGAAGAAGCCGTCCTTGAGGAAGTGGGCGCGGGCGAAGTCGTCGTCGGACGTGTAGTCGTAGATGCCGCTGGTGTGGTTGAGCAGCCGGCGGACGGTGATGTGCCGGCCGTCGTGGCCGTGGCCGCGCACCACGCCGGGCAGCCACCGGTCGACCTTGTCGTCCAGGGAGAGCCGGCCCTCCGCCTCCAGCTGGAGCAGCACGGTGGCCACGAAGGTCTTGGTGATGCTGCCGACGCGGTAGCGGTCGGCGGCCGAGCGGTGCCCGCCCGTGCGCAGGTCGCCGACGCCCGCCGTCGTGGACCAGGTGCCGTGGGTGTCCCTCGCGGTGGCGGTCACGCCGGGCACACCGGCCTCGACCGCCGCCTCGATCGCCTCACGGGTGGCCGAGTGGCCGCCGCCGGAGTGACTGCCGGAGGCGGCCACGGCCGGGCCCGCCAGGGCCGCCGTGAGGAGCAGGGCGGTGCTGCCCACCAGAGTCGCGCGTACGCGCATGTGTTCCCCCAACCTGTGCTGTGTGACGCGGTCGGGGGTGAGGACCCGAGGGCGCCGCGCGAAGGTTGCCTCGGCGCGGGGCGGTTGAGCGGCTTTCAGCCTTTCTCCGACACCGGCCCGGCATCCCGGCCGGCCGCGCCGCCGGCGAGGGTCGCGGGCGGTGCGGAGGCGGACGTCCGCTCACGGGGGATCGCCGGCCGCGGGGACCACCCGCGCGTGGCCGCGGTGGGGACGCGCGGCGCCGGTCACCGTACGCGGGTCACCGGGGAGGCCGGGGGCGGTCACGGAGCGGGTCGCGGGGGGCCGGGGGCGGTCACGGAGCGGGTCGCGGGGGGCCGGGGACCGGTCGTCCGTCGTTCGTCGGCCGGGGTGCGGGGAGGTGCTCCAGGCGGCCGTGCGGGGGGCGTTCACGCCACAGCCGCAGGGCCGTGTCGACCAGGCGTACGCGGGTGAGCCCGGGTACGGCGTCCAGGTCATGCCAGGCGGCGAAGTCGGTGGAACCGCCGATCTCGTACCGGAGTTCGCCGCCGGTCACCTCGCCCTCGTAGACGATGCGCAAGCCGTGGTGGTCGGTACGGCGCAGCGGACGCCCGCTGGGCAAGAGGCGCCGGGAGGAGTCGACGCCGAGCAGACCGGTCACCTCGATGCGGTAGCCGGTCTCCTCGGTGACCTCCCGGCGGACGGTGTCGTACGGGTCCTCGCCGTGCTCCATGCCGCCGCCGGGCAGCACCCACTCGGGCGTGCCGTCGGGGGCCGGCGAGCGGGCCAGCAGGATCTGTCCGTCACGGACGCACACGGCGTAGGCCGCCACCCTCAACTTCCTTCGCATTCCCCGACGTTAGCGGGCATGTCGGCCGGTGAGCACCCCGCCGGGGGGGACCGGGTGCGGGCCTCGCCGGGGAGCGGGAGGGCGGCGCCCGTACACAGGAGCACGGGTAACCACCGTACGACCCGCCAGAAGGGGGGACTCGCGGTCCGGCTGGAGAGCAACGGGCCGGCCGGGGCCCACCCGGCCGACGCGGAGGTGCTGGACCACCTGCCGACGGCGCGCGAGGCGCTCGGGGCCGCGGTGAACGGTCCCCTCGGACAGGCGGCGCCGCTCGTGGACGCGGTGCCGGTGCTCGATGGCCACCCGCGGCAACCGGGCCGAGGCGTCCCGCCATTACGCGCGTTCCAAGGACACCTGAGCAAATACCGCCCTATAGACGCCCGAACCGCTCAAATCACATCGCGGGTTTTCCCCATACGTTCATCTCGTTTCGGTCAACGGTCCCCGATTTTCCTGGCCCTTCGGTAAAGCTGAGCGCTCTCGTCCGCTCGTTCCTTTACCTGAGGGATGCCGATGACCCACACCCCCGAGCGTGATCCCATATCCGGTCCGAGACGCCTGGCCCGCATAGTCGTGGCCGTGGGCGTGGTGGCCGCCCTCTCCGCGGCGGGGCCGGTACCCCTGGCGCTCGCCGCCGACCCGTCACCCGCCCCGGCCGCCGACCCCGGCGTCAAGTCCGCCCACGACAAGCTCGGTTCGGACGACGCCGACGCGCTCGCCGAGGCCAAGGCCGACGGCGCCAAGAACGTCACGATGATGATCGCGACCGCCCCCGGGCAGACCGAGCAGGTCGCCCGGACGCTGGACGCGGTCAAGGGCGGCTCGGTGGGCCGCAGTTACGACAAGGTCGGCTACGTCCGCGCCACCGTCCCCACCGGCAGGGCCGACGCGGCCATCAAGGCGGCGGCGGGACTCTCCTCGGTGCACGCCATCGACCTCAGGCAGGAGATCCCGCTCGACGACCCGACGCCGAGCACGGTCACCACCGCCAGGGCCGGTCAGGCGGCGAAGGCCTACCCCGCGCCGGACAGGAACACCCCGGCGGAGAACCCGTACAACCCCTCCTTCGAGACCGGTGCCGTCGACTTCGTCAAGGAGCACCCGAAGGCGGACGGCCGCGGCGTCACCATCGGCATCCTCGACTCCGGCGTCGACCTCGGCCACCCGGCGCTGCAGAAGACCACCACCGGCGAGCGCAAGATCGTCGACTGGGTCACCTCGACGGACCCGATCCTCGACAGCGACGGCACCTGGCGCCGGATGACCAACCCGGTCAGCGGCCCGTCGTTCAGCTACGGCGGCGCGACCTGGAAGGCGCCCGCGGGTGACTACCAGGTCAGCCTGTTCCGCGAGTCGGCCACGGCCGGCGGCGACGCCAAGGGCGACGCCAACCGCGACGGCGACACCACCGACGCCTGGGGCATCCTCTACGACCCGGCCGCCGGCACCGTCCGCGTCGACCTGAACAACAACTTCGACTTCACCGACGACACGCCGATGAAGCCGTACAAGGACGGCTACCAGGTCGGCTACTTCGGCACCGACGACCCGAAGACCGACGTCGTCGAGCGGCAGCCGTTCGTCGTCCAGATCCGCAAGGACGTGCCCACCGACCCGTACGGCGGCGACTGGGTCGGCAAGAAGGCCGACTTCGTCAACATCGGCGTCATCGAGTCCGAGCACGGCACCCACGTCGCCGGCATCACCTCCGCCAACGGCCTGTTCGGCGGGAAGATGAACGGCGCCGCCCCCGGCGCGAAGATCGTCTCCTCGCGGGCCTGCACCTGGACCGGTGGCTGCACCAACGTCGCGCTCACCGAGGGCATGATCGACCTCGTCACCAACCGCGGCGTCGACATCGTCAACATGTCGATCGGCGGCCTGCCGGCGCTGAACGACGGCAACAACGCGCGCGCCGAGCTGTACACCCGGCTCATCGACACCTACGGCGTCCAGCTGGTGATCTCCGCGGGCAACTCCGGCCCCGGCGCCAACACCATCGGCGACCCCGGGCTCGCGGACAAGGTGATCTCGGTCGGCGCGGCCATCTCCAAGGAGACCTGGGCCGCCAACTACGGCTCGGCCGTGGCGAAGAAGTACGCGATGATGCCCTTCTCCTCGCGCGGCCCGCGGGAGGACGGCGGCTTCACGCCGACCCTGAGCGCGCCCGGCGCGGCGATCAACACCACCCAGACCTGGCTGCCGGGCTCCCCGGTCGCCGAGTCGGGCTACTCGCTGCCGGCCGGCTACTCGATGCTCCAGGGCACCTCGATGGCCTCCCCGCAGGCCGCCGGTGCCTCCGCGCTGCTGCTGAGCGCGGCGAAGCAGAAGGGCATCGACCTCACCCCGGCCAAGCTGCGCACCGCGCTGACCTCGACCGCCGACCACATCAAGGACGTGCAGGCGTACGAGGAGGGCGCGGGACTGATCAACATCGTGGACGCGTGGGACGCCATCCGTGACGACGCCACCGCCCACGACTACACGGTCAAGGCCCCGGTCGACACCGCGCTCGACTCCGCCCTGAAGACCCCGGGCTTCGGCACCGGCCTCTACGACCGCGAGGGCGGCCTGCAGGCGGGCCAGAAGAAGACGTACGACGTCACCATCACCCGCACCTCCGGCCCGGACAAGGCCGTCCGGCACGAGCTGCACTTCGAGAACAACGCCGGGCACACCTTCCGGATCGTCGGCGACGACGTCGTCGGGCTGCCGCTGAACCAGCCGGTGACCGTCAAGGTGCAGGCCGCCCCGAAGTCGGCGGGCATCAAGAGCGCGATCCTGGAGATCGACGACCCGAGGACCGAGGGCATCGACAAGCAGATGCTCGCCACGGTCGTGGTCGCGGCCCCGGTGCACTACAGCTACTCCGCGTCCGGCTCGGTGCAGCGCAACAGCACGCAGTCGTACTTCGTGTCCGTGCCCGAGGGCGCGAAGTCGCTGGAGGTCGCGATGGGCGGCCTGCAGGACAAGAGCCAGACCCGGTTCATCGCCATCCACCCCTACGGCGTCCCGTCGGACAACACGGGCACCCCGTACTGCTACAACAACTACCTGGACGGCAACGGCTGCAAGCCCGACGTGCGCGCGTACGCCGACCCGCAGCCCGGCGTCTGGGAGGTCGAGGTCGAGGCGCGCCGCACCTCTCCGCTGCTCGACAACCCGTTCAAGCTGGACGTCACCGTCCTCGGCGCGGCCTTCGACCCGGAGACCGTGACCGTCCCCGAGGCGAAGGTCGGCACCCCGGTGACCGCCTCCTGGAAGGTGACCAACAAGTACGCCGCGCTGGACGGCAAGCTGGTCGGCGGCCCGCTCGGCTCGGCCAAGTCGGCCCGCCCGTCCATCAAGCAGGGCGAGACGCAGACCGGTACGGTGGTCGTCCCGGCCGGCGCGACCTCGCTCGACGTCGCCATCGGGGGCGTCTCGGACGCGGCGGCCGACCTGGACCTGACGGTGTACGACGCGTCCGGCAAGGAGGTCGGCAAGTCCGCCGACGGTGACTCCGAGGAGGCGGTCTCCGTGCCGTCCCCGGCCGCCGGCACCTACACCATCGAGGTCGTGGGCTACTCGGTGCCGTCCGGCTCCACCGACTACGACTACCGGGACGTGTTCTTCTCCTCCGCGCTCGGTTCCGTCACGGTCGGCGACTCGGCCCCCGTCAAGCTCGACACGGGCGCTTCGGCGACGGTGACCGGCCAGGTGACGGCCGCCACCGAGGCTCCGGCCGGCCGTGAGTTCTTCGGCCGGGTGCAGCTGGTGAACGCGCGCGGCACGGTCGCCGGCACCGGCAGCGTGAAGATCGAGAAGGTCACGCCGTAACGGGGTGACGCACGCGGGAGGGGCGGGTGTCCTGGCGGACGCCCGCCCCTTCTCGTCGTGCCGCCCGGTTCAGGAGGCGTCGCCGGAGGGGCAGGCCAGGTCCCGGGAACCGGGCAGGGCACCGGTGATCCGGGCACGCTCGGCGGCCACGCGGGCGTCGCCCACGGCCCACAGGCTCGCGTACCGCTCGCCGCGGGCGACCGTGACGAGCACGTGCTGTCCCGTGCGCGGCGCCGGCCACGTGCCCGCGTCGAGCAGGACGCCGACCTCGGCCGGGCCGTGCGCGGGCTTGTAGGTACGGCTCACGGTCAGCGTGACCCGGCTGCCGGAGGGGTCCTCCTGCCGCTCCACCCGCGCCACGGTGCCCTCCACCGCCAACCGGGCACAGGCCAGTTCACGTTCCGGGTCCGCCGCCCGCCCGCCCTCGCCGTCCGCGCTCTTCGACGCCGCGCCGGCGTCGACGCCGCCCTGCGTCACCAGCCGGCCGACGCCCAGGGACAGGGCGACGACCACGACACCGGCGAGCGACCCGATCACAATCCGCCGAGCCCCCGTCCGCGGCGACCGCCCCGCCCTCCCGACGGGGCGCACCCGGCCCCGTCCCCGCCGAGCGGCCCCCGCAACACCTACACCCGCGGTCCCCCCGCCCCCCACGCCAACCGCCGCGCCCCCGGCCACCGAACCGCCCACCGCGTCCCCGACAGCGGCGTTCCCGCCCACCGTCTTCCCGGCCGCCGTGCCGACGGCCGCGTCCCCGACGTCCGCGTCCAGAGCCCCCGCACGTCCAGCCACCGCATCCCCGGCACCCGGGCCGACGGCTGCGTCCCCGCCCGCCGTCGCCTCGGCCACCGTCCCCCAGGCCGCCGCCTCACCCGCGTCCCCGACGGCCGCGCCCACGGCGCCCGCACCTCCAGCCACCGCGTCCCCGTCCCCCGGGCCGACGGCCACTTCCCCACCCGCCGTCCCCCCGGCCGCCGTGCCGACGGCCGCGTCCCCGACGTCCGCGTCCCCCGTCCCCGTGCCGACGGCCTCCCCGGCCACCAGGGTCTCGGCCACCGCGTCCCCGACGTCCGCGTCCAGAGTCCCCGCACGTCCAGCCACCGCATCCCCGGCCCCCGTGCCGACGGCCTCCCCGGCCACCGGGGCCTCGGCCGCCGCGTCCCCGGGTTGCTCCTCCCGCTTCTCTCCCGTCAGGGCCTCGGCCAGCCATGTCAGTCGGGCTCGGAGCATGGCCACGTCGGCCTGGGCCGCCCGGTGTTCGGTGAGGAAGGCGGGGTCCCGGTGGGCCTCTTCCGGGAGCGGGTCGTCGGTGATCGCGGCCATCAGGGCGTCCATCCCGTCGTACTCCCCGGCGTTCCGCGCGTTCTCGTGTCCGGCGGTCACGTCACACCACCTCGTCCTCGTGCAGCCGGTCGCGCAGTGCGCGGACCGCCGTGTGCAGCCTGCTCTTCACCGTGCCCTCGGGGACGCCCAGCTCCTCGGCGATGGCCCGCACCGGCAGGTCGGCGAAGAAGCGCAGCACGATCACCTGCCGTTGGGCGGCCGGCAGCTCGTCCAGGCCCCGGGCGACGGCGAGGGAGAGCAGGCTGGTCTCCTCACCCGAGGGGTGCGCCGGCTCGCGCAGCGCGGCCAGCCGCTCCCCCAGCCGTTCCCCGCGCCGCTTGGCCCGGTGCCAGTCCATGGCCAGGTTGGAGGCGACCACCGCGGCCCACGCCGACACGTCCCGCGGGGCCTCGCGACCGCTCGCCGCCCGCTCCAGCAGCCGCAGCCGTACCTGCTGCACCCCATCCGGCAGGTCCGACTGCGGCACCCCGCCGAGTGCGAGCACCGCCCGCACCCGCCGTTCCTGGGCCGCGTCCAGCGGATCGTCGCCGGCCGGGCCGAGCCCGCCGGTCCCGCCGCTCCGGTCCTGACCGGCGACGGCCGGCCCCCGGTCGTGGCGCGTCCTTCCGCGCAGCACAAGCCACCCCCTCACGCGTCTGCCCCTATGACGTGGCGGCGGGCCGAAACGTTCGGGACGCCCCGGCCGGGCGCAGAGGCGTACGTCACACCTTCGTATGGCCGGGGGCCCATCGGGCAGGGGCGGGACAGCACAGCTTCCGGCGCGGTCCCACCGCGGAGGGAATTTCTGCAGCTCAGCGGCGCGCCAGGCGGACAGATGGAACCGTCCGCGGGGGGATCGTGTCCCATTCCTCGGGCAGGCGCCGCAAAGAATTGGACAGCTGGACCGGGGTCGGCCGCATGATGGAAAAGCCCCGGTCAGGCAAGAGACACATAGAGGGAGTCGCTGTGAGGGTCGGAATCGTCGGAGCCACCGGTCAGGTGGGCACGGTCATGCGCAGGATCCTCGTGGAGCGGAACTTCCCGGTCACGGAGCTGCGCCTGTTCGCCTCGGCCCGTTCCGCCGGGACCGTGCTGGACGGCGTGACGGTGGAGGACGCGACGACCGCCGACTACACCGGCCTGGACATCGTGCTCTTCTCCGCGGGCGGCGCGACCTCCAAGGCGCTGGCCGAGAAGGTGGCCGCGCAGGGCGCCGTCGTGATCGACAACTCCTCGGCCTGGCGCAAGGACCCCGAGGTCCCGCTGGTGGTCTCCGAGGTGAACCCGCACGCGATCGCCGACCGTCCCAAGGGCATCATCGCCAACCCGAACTGCACCACGATGGCCGCGATGCCGGTGCTCAGGCCGCTGCACGAGGAGGCCGGCCTGGAGGCACTGGTCGTCGCCACCTACCAGGCGGTGTCCGGCTCGGGTCTCGCGGGCGTGGCCGAGCTGCACGGCCAGGTGCAGAAGGCGGCGGCCGAGGCCGACAAGCTCACCCACGACGGCGCGGCGGTCGACTTCCCCGAGCCGCAGGTCTACAAGCGCACCATCGCCTTCAACGTGCTCCCGCTGGCGGGCAACATCGTCGACGACGGTCTGAACGAGACCGACGAGGAGCAGAAGCTGCGCAACGAGTCCCGCAAGATCCTGGAGATCCCCGAGCTGAAGGTCTCCGGCACCTGCGTGCGCGTCCCGGTCTTCTCCGGCCACTCCCTCCAGGTCAACGCCCGGTTCGCCCGCCCGATCGCCCCGGAGCGCGCCACCGAGCTGCTGGCGAAGGCGCCCGGCGTCGCCCTCTCCGAGATCCCGACCCCGCTGCAGGCGGCCGGCCAGGACCCGTCGTACGTCGGCCGTATCCGCCGCGACGAGACGGTGGACAACGGCCTCGCCCTGTTCATCTCCAACGACAACCTCCGCAAGGGCGCCGCGCTGAACGCGGTGCAGATCGCGGAGCTGGTGGCGGCGGAGCTGTCCTCGAAGGCGAAGTAGCGCACGCACGTAAGACGAGGTGGCGCGAGGTAGCGCACCCGCGGAAGACGAGCGGCACAGGGGCGGTCACGGTCATGTGGCCGCCCCTTCCGCATGCCGGGCGCACGGGCGGCGCGGCCGCTGCCGGACCGCGCCGCCGAGCTGACGGCGCTGCCCGGCGGCGCGCCGGCCGACGTACCCGCACCCGCGGCCCCTGCCCGCCGCCGCCCGCGAACCGCCGTTCCCGGCCTCGTCCGTGGCCGCCGGCCGGCCGGAGGAACGCGGCGGCGCCCGGCGCCACTTCGCGCCCCGGCGCGTCATGGCCGCCCGGCGCATCCCCTGCGCCTGGCGGTCATGACGCGCCGGGCCCTGACCGGCACCGGTCCGGCGGCGACGGCACCCTCGACCGGTCGACCGGTCACCCGGTCCTCGGCGCCGCACCTCGCGGACCTGGTGGGCGGGTGGTGCCGAGGACTCGACAGGGCGTACGGGCCGCGCCGGGTTCCGGTGTCCGCGCGGACGGCCCCGCACGTGCGGACGACGCCGGACCCGGCGGCCGGGCTGACCTGGGCGGAGCGGGCGCCCGGCGGGTGACACCGGGTGGCGCCACCACGGGCTCCCCACGTGACCTGGCCCTTTCCCGGCGTGCGGGGGGACGGCCGCTCGAGATGCCGAGCGACCGATGGGCCGCTAGCGTGTTGGAGGAGGGCCGCGATCGGGCGGTGTGCCCGCCATCGGCGGCCGGCAGCCCAAGTGGCACAGGCCGTGCCTGTCGTCCCTCCGGCATCACTACGACCGCGCAGTGCCCGTTCGCACCGCGGTAGCGGCCATCGCCCCCGTACCGGGAACCCCCGCGAGGGCGTGGAAGGAAGGTAGGCCCATGAAAGCACAACGCGTGAGGCATCTCTTCGCGGCGACCGTGGCCGGTGTCCTCCTGGCCGGCGGCGCCACGATGAGCGTGGCGAGCACGGCCTCGGCCGCCACCCCGGACCAGGTGTCCACCCACCACGGCTGCTGGTACGGCGGCTGCGGCTACGGATACGGCGACTTCTTCGGCAACGGCTTCCGCAACGGCTTCTACGGCACCGGCGTCGTGGTGGTCGTGGTGGGCTGACCGCGGTCGCGGACCCCGCGTCCGCCACCCCCCGGCCGAAGCCGGACGGGCTCCCCGCCCGTCCGGCTTCGGTATGTCGGGGGCCCGGTGCCGCGGCCGCTCACGGCCTGCGGACCTCGTACAGGAAGCACCCGTACTCCACCGCCCGGACGTGGACCAGGGCCACCTCCGGGTCGTCGAACGCCGCCGCGAGCGCAGGCCGGAAGGCGTCCGCGTCCGCCACCAGCCGGCCCCCGAGAATCCGGCCGTCGGCCGAGTAGCGGCGCAGCACGCGGCGGGAGCCGGTGAACGGCAGGGCCTCGCCGGCGGGGCCCGGGCACTCCTCGGCGTGGACGAAGACCGGGCCCTGCTCGTCGTAGGCCCCCGGGTCGGCGCCCGTCTTCGCGGCCCAGCGGCGCAGCGGCGCGTACGAGACGAGGGCGATCCGCTCCCCGGGAGCACTGCGGCGCAGACAGCAGCGCAGCGGCGCGCCGCCCTCCGCGTCGGTGAACGGGGCCATGGGCCGGCCGGCGTCGTCGGCCGTGCGCAGCTCCTCGAGGACCCCGGGGGTGATGGGGTGTGCGATGGGTTCCGTCATGCCCTCAGCGTCCCGTCGCACCACCCCGGCCACCGGCGGGTTACGGACATCGCGTTCGGTGCGGCTCCCATGGAAGGATGGCGCAACCGACACAGAACGAGGAGATGACCGGGTGCCTGGCACAAACCTGACTCGCGACGAGGCACGGCAGCGGGCCGAGCTGCTCTCCGTTGACTCGTACGAGATCGATCTCGACCTCTCCGGCGCGCAGGAGGGCGGTACCTACCGGTCCGTGACCACGGTGCGCTTCGACGTGGCCCGCGGCGGTGCCGAGTCCTTCATCGACCTGGTGGCCCCGGCCGTCCACGAGGTGGTCCTCAACGGCGACCATCTGGACCCCGCCGAGGTCTTCGCGGACTCGCGGATCGCCCTGCCGGGGCTGCTGGAGGGCCGCAACGTCCTGCGGGTCACCGCGGACTGCGCCTACACCAACACCGGCGAGGGCCTGCACCGCTTCGTCGACCCGGTGGACGAGCAGGCGTACCTGTACACCCAGTTCGAGGTCCCGGACGCCCGCCGCGTCTTCGCCTCCTTCGAGCAGCCGGACCTGAAGGCCACCTTCCAGTTCACCGTGAAGGCGCCCGAGGGCTGGACCGTCGTCTCCAACTCGCCGACCCCGGAGCCGAAGGACAACGTCTGGGTCTTCGAGCCGACCCCGCGCCTGTCGACGTACGTCACCGCGCTGATCGTCGGCCCGTACCACTCCGTGCACAGCGTGTACGAGAAGGACGGCCGGACGGTCCCGCTCGGCATCTACTGCCGGCCCTCGCTCGCCGAGTACCTCGACTCGGACGCGATCTTCGCGGTGACCCGGCAGGGCTTCGACTGGTTCCAGGAGAAGTTCGACTACGCCTACCCCTTCGAGAAGTACGACCAGCTCTTCGTACCCGAGTTCAACGCGGGCGCCATGGAGAACGCGGGCGCGGTCACCATCCGGGACCAGTACGTCTTCCGGTCGAAGGTGACCGACGCGGCGTACGAGGTGCGGGCCGCCACGATCCTGCACGAGCTGGCCCACATGTGGTTCGGTGACCTGGTCACCATGGAGTGGTGGAACGACCTGTGGCTGAACGAGTCGTTCGCCACCTACGCCGAGGTCGCCTGCCAGGCCGCCGCGCCCGGCTCGAAGTGGCCGCACTCGTGGACCACGTTCGCGAACTCGATGAAGACCTGGGCGTACCGGCAGGACCAGCTGCCGTCCACGCACCCGATCATGGCGGAGATCCGCGACCTGGACGACGTGCTCGTCAACTTCGACGGCATCACCTACGCCAAGGGCGCGAGCGTCCTCAAGCAGCTGGTGGCGTACGTCGGCGAGGACGAGTTCTTCAAGGGCGTGCAGGCCTACTTCAAGCGGCACGCGTACGGCAACACGCGCCTGTCCGACCTGCTGGGCGCCCTGGAGGAGACCTCCGGCCGCGACCTGAAGACGTGGTCGAAGAAGTGGCTGGAGACCGCCGGCATCAATGTCCTGCGGCCCGAGATCGCCACCGACGCCGACGGGGTCATCACCTCCTTCGCCGTCCGCCAGGAGGCCCCGGCGCTGCCGGCCGGCGCCCAGGGGGAGCCGACCCTGCGCCCGCACCGCATCGCGATCGGTCTGTACGACCTGGACGAGGCGAGCGGCAAGCTGGTGCGCACCGACCGGATCGAGCTGGACGTCGACGGCGAGCTGACGCCCGTGCCGCAACTGGCCGGCAGGCGCCGCCCGGCGGTCGTCCTGCTCAACGACGACGACCTGTCCTACGCCAAGGTCCGCCTGGACGAGGAGTCGCTGAGGACCGTCACCGAGCACCTCGGCGACTTCGAGGCGTCCCTGCCGCGCGCCCTGTGCTGGGCGTCGGCCTGGGACATGACGCGGGACGCCGAACTGGCCACCCGCGACTACCTCTCGCTGGTGCTGTCCGGCATCGGCAAGGAGTCCGACATCGGCGTCGTGCAGTCCCTGCACCGCCAGGTCAAGCTGGCCATCGACCTGTACGCCGACCCGGCCGCCCGGGACACCCTGCTGACCCGCTGGACGGACGCCACGCTGGCCCACCTGCGCGCGGCCGAGCCGGGCAGTGACCACCAGCTGGCCTGGGCCCGCGCCTTCGCGGCGACGGCCCGGACGCCGGAACAGGTGGACCTCCTCGACGCCCTGCTGGACGGCTCGACCACCATCGAGGGCCTGGCCGTCGACACCGAGCTGCGCTGGGCCTTCGTGGAGCGGCTGGTGGCCGTCGGGCACTACGACGAGGCGGACATCGCCGCGGAGTACGAGCGGGACCGGACGGCGGCCGGTGAGCGGCACGCGGCCACCGCCCGCGCGTCCCGGCCCACGCCGGAGGCGAAGGCGGAGGCGTGGGCCTCGGTCGTCGAGTCCGACAAGCTGCCCAACGCCGTGCAGGAGGCCGTGATCAGCGGCTTCGTGCAGACCGACCAGCGGGAGCTGCTCGCGCCGTACACGGACGCGTACTTCGAGGTCCTCAAGGGCGTCTGGGAGTCCCGTTCGCACGAGATGGCCCAGCAGATCGCCGTCGGCCTGTACCCGGCGGTCCAGGTCTCCACGGAGACCCTGGACAAGACGGACACCTGGCTGGCCTCGGCCGAGCCGAGCCCGGCCCTGCGCCGTCTCGTCTCGGAGTCCCGCTCGGGCATCGAGCGCGCGCTGAAGGCCCAGGCGGCGGACGCCGCGTCGGCCTAGCGGAACACCGGCGGGGGCGCCCGGTGCGACACCGGGCGCCCCCGTCCGCCCTCACACCGGGGCGGCCCCGCCGTCGGCGGTGTCCCGCAGGGTCCGCAGCACCCGGCGCACCGCCCGTCCGGACTCCCCGCCCCTGCGGACCGCCGCCACCACATGCCGTACCGGCCGGTCCCTGCCCAGTTCGCGCAGGGTCGCGCCCGTCCGCCCACCGGCTGCCATCCGCGGCACCAGGGCGACGCCCATCCCCGCCTCCACCATGGCCAGGATCGCGGCCCAGCCGGAGGCCGAGTGACCCTGGTGGGGGCTGAAGCCGGCCGCCTCGCAGGCGCGGCGGGTGATGTCCGACCAGGGGCCGCTGCCGCCGAAGATCCAGGACTCGTCGGCCAGGTCGGTGAGGGTCAGCTCCGCGGCGCGGGCGAGCGGGTGGTCCGGGGGGAGGGCCACGTCCAGCGGATCGGCCAGCAGCGGCACGTGCGTGAAGCGGGGGTCGGCCGCGCTCGGGGCCTCGGCGGCCAGGGACAGGGCCAGGTCGACGTCACCGGCGGCCAGCAGATCAAAGGTGTCGGTTTCCATCCGCAGCAAGGCGTCCCCCGTCGGATTCTTGCGAACTCGGCTTCCCGTCGCGTCCGATCGGCCGCCACCCGGTCATCGTACGCAGCGATACGCAGCCCGTTCGTACAGGGGAGTTGAGGACATGCGTAGGTGGGGGACGCTCACGGCCGTGTGCCTGGGCACATTCATGCTGCTGTACGCCTCGGCCGCCTCCGCCTCCCGGACGCGCACGCTCACTCCGGGGTGCGTCGCCCGCAGCGCCCGTACGGCCGGTACGACCAGGGCGGGCACGGCTGTCGAGAAGGCGCCGACGCGGACCTCCCCGGCCTCGCCGTGCGCGTACGCCGCGAGGGCCGCGTCCGCCCGCTCCAGCTGCTCGAACACCGCCTCCGTGTGCGCCAGCACCAGCCGGGCCGCGTCGGTGAGCCGGACCCGGCGGCCCTGGGCCTCCAGCAGCGGCACGCCGAGCTGAGCGGCGAGGTTGGTGAGCTGCTGGGAGACCGCGGACGGGGTCATGTGCAGGGCCTCGGCCGTCGCGGTCACCGTCCCCCGCTCGCGCAGGGTGCGCAGAATGCGCAGCTTCCTCAGCTCCCACTCGGCCATGCGCGCACGCTACACGGCCTCCCCCGCGGCCCCGGACCCACCGGCGTGCGGGCGCCTCATCGGACAGCCGCCCGGCATCGGGCGGCAGCCGGGCACAGGGCGGCACCCGCACGTGGGAGAAGCCCCCGCCATCGGGCGGCGCCCGTCACAGGACGCACCCGGTGTGCACGCTCCGTGACGAATCCGTGGGTGCGGTCGGCGCCGTGGGCGGTCCGGTGGCCGCGGGGGTGTTTACCGCGCCCGCTGAGGGTCACGCGACTCATGAGAGCCGAACTGCCCGGCGCGAGCGGATCCCACCCGCCCGTGAGCGGGGAGTCGGGTCCTGGGACCACCGGCCCGGCACCGCCGCGCCGGACAGACGCTCGCGTGCGACGCGCGCGCGACCGCCCAGTGCACGAGGAAAGGCCTACTCATGACGGAGTTCCACCCCGCCACCACCACGGATTCGGGCGCGCCCGTCGAGAGCGACGAGCATTCGCTCACCGCGGGTCCCGGCGGGCCCATCCTGCTGCAGGATGCCTACCTGATCGAGCAGATGGCGCAGTTCAACCGGGAGCGCATCCCCGAGCGCCAGCCGCACGCCAAGGGGAGCGGCGCCTTCGGTCACTTCGAGGTGACCCACGACGTCAGCGCCTACACCAAGGCGGCCCTCTTCCAGCCGGGCGTCCGCACCGACCTGGTCATCCGCTTCTCGACCGTCGCGGGCGAGCGCGGCAGCCCGGACACCTGGCGCGACCCGCGCGGCTTCGCGGTGAAGTTCTACACCAGCGAAGGCAACTACGACATGGTCGGCAACAACACGCCGGTCTTCTTCGTGAAGGACCCGATGAAGTTCCAGCACTTCATCCGGTCCCAGAAGCGCCGCGCGGACAACAACCTGCGCGACCACGACATGCAGTGGGACTTCTGGACCCTCTCCCCGGAGTCCGCCCACCAGGTCACCTGGCTGATGGGCGACCGGGGCATCCCGCGGACCTGGCGCCACATGAACGGCTACACCTCCCACACCTACATGTGGATCAACGCCGCCGGTGAGCGCTTCTGGGTCAAGTACCACTTCAAGACCGACCAGGGCATCGAGTTCTTCACCCAGCACGAGGCCGACCAGATGGCCGCCGCCGACACGGACTACCACACCCGGGACCTGTTCGAGCACATCCGGGACGGCGACTTCCCGAGCTGGACCCTGTACGTGCAGGTGATGCCGTACGCGGAGGCCGCGGGCTACCGCTTCAACCCGTTCGACCTGACCAAGGTGTGGCCGCACGGGGACTACCCGCTCATCCCCGTCGGGCGCATGACGCTCGACCGGAACCCCACCGACAACCACGCCCAGATCGAACAGGCGGCCTTCCAGCCCAACAACTTCGTCCCCGGCATCGGCCCGAGCCCCGACCGCATGCTGCTGGCCCGGCTCTTCTCGTACGCGGACGCCCACCGCTACCGCATCGGCGCCAACTACCAGCAGCTTCCGGTGAACGCCCCGGTCGTCGACGTCCACACGTACTCCAAGGACGGGGCGATGGCCTACCGGTACACGACCGACCCGGTCTACGCCCCCAACTCCAAGGGCGGTCCGGCGGCCGACACCGAGCGCTACGGGTCCCCGCCCAGCTGGGCGGTCGACGGCGAGATCACCCGCGCCGCCTACGTCTCCCATCCGGAGGACGACGACTGGAGCCAGCCGGGCACCATGGTGCGCGAGGTCCTGGACGACGCCGCCCGTGACCGTCTGGTCGACAACGTCGTCGGTCACCTCCTCAACGGAGTCACCGAACCGGTGCTGGAACGCGCCTTCACCTACTGGTCGAACATCGACGAGACCATCGGCAAGCGCATCGCCGACGGGGTACGCGCCAAGGCCGACGAGAAGGATCCCAAGGCCGCCGAGCAGGCGAACCCCGCGCGAAGCTCGATGCAGGACAAGGCGTGACGCCCCCTCGGTGACGCCCCCTCGGTGAGGCCTCGTTGAAGGCCCGCTCGGTGAGGCCCCCTGGGTGAGGGGGCCTCAGCGGCGGGTCCCCGCGCCGAGCACCACTCCGGCCAGGACCAGCCCCAGGCACAGCAGTTGTGGCCATCCCGTGCGCTCCCCGAGCACGGCCCAGGACAGCAGGGCCACGCAGACCGGCTGGAGGTAGTACACGACGCCCGCGCGGGTGGCGCCGATCAGGGCGACGGCCTTGTTCCAGGCGAAGAAGGCGAGCGCGGAGGAGACCACGCCGACGTAGAGCAGGGGCAGGACCGTGCCGGGGACCGGCCGGAAGCCGCCCTGTACGGCGAGGCTGACGGCCTGCGCGGGCAGCAGCAGCACCGCGCCGGCCAGGAACGTGGTGAACAGGAAGGCCGTGGCCCCGAGGGCGGCGGGCCTGCGGCGCAGCAGCCCGCTGTATCCGGCGAAGCAGCAGGCGGCGGCCGGCATCCACAGGGCGCCGGCGGAGAAGTCCGCGCCGCCGCCGACGAGCAGCGCCACGCCCGCGCAGGCCAGGAGCAGCCCGGCGGTGCGCCGCGCGCCCAGCCGTACGCCGCCCAGCCGGTCGAACACCGCCATGAGCACCGGCGAGGCGGCCATGATCATGCCCATGGTCGCGGCCGGGGTGGTCAGAGCGGCCTGGTTGACGAGGGTGTTGTAGACGGCCACGCCGAGGAGGGAGACCAGGAGGACGTACCGGGCGTGGCGCCGGAACAGGTGCCGTTGCCGCCAGGCCTGCCGGGCCCCGAAGGGGGCGACGGCGAGCAGGGCGATCACCCAGCGCCAGAAGGCGTGCTGGACGGGTGGGACGCTGTCGTGCAGCCCGCGTGAGGTGACGAAGCTGCCGGACCAGACAACCGTGGCGAGGGCGGCGCAGGTGAGGCCGGCGAAGGGGGCGGCAGACCGCCCCGGCCGGGTGGAGCGGGTGGCCGGGGCGGTGGTGGTCCGGTGCGCGACTGCGGTCACAGGTGGCCTTTCCGGTGGTGGCGGCGGGGTGGACGCCCCTACCGTCGCAGCGCCAGACCAGTCAGGTCCATCGAATCTTTACGACCATTCCTTTCAGCCTTCCTGAACGATCGCGCCTGGCCGCCTCCGAACTGCCCGGCCACCGTGGCTCCGAACGCCAGCGCCATGCCCGCCGTCTGCAACGGGGTGAGCGCCTGGCCGAGGGCCGCCCAGCCGACGAGCGCCGCGGTCAGCGGCGACAGGGGGCCGAGGAACCCGGCCTGGGTGGCGGTGAGCCGTCCGATCCCGCGGAACCAGAGCCAGTAGCCGACGGCCGTGTTGGCCAGGGCGAGGTAGAGGTAGCCGCCGACGGCACGGCCGTCGAGAGCGGGCGGGGCCCCCTCGACGACGGCCGCGATCGGGGCGATGAGCAGACCGCCGGCGGTGAGCTGCCAGCCGGTGAGCGCCAGCGGGCCGACCCCCTCCGGACGGCCCCAGTGCTTGGTCAGCACGGTCCCGGCGGCCATGGCGGTGGTGGAGGCGAGGGCCGCGAGGACGCCGACGAGGTCGAGGGCGCCGGCCCCCTTCAGTACGACGAGGCTGACCCCGAACGCGGCGACCAGCCCGGTCAGCAGCGCGCGCGGAGCCGGCCGCCGGCCGAGCAGCAGCGCCGAGAGCCCGACGACCAGGAGCGGGCCGACCGAGCCGACGACCGCCGCCATCCCACCGGGCAGCCGGTACGCCGCGACGAACAGCAGCGGGAAGAAGGCGCCGATGTTCAGCGCCCCGAGTACGGCCGCCTTGAGCCACCAGACGCCGCGCGGCAGCACCCGGGTGGCGGCGAGCAGCAGCAGCCCGGCGGGCAGGGCACGCACCAGGGCCGTGAACAGCGGGCGGTCCGGCGGCAGGAACTCGGTGGTGACCGCGTAGGTGGTCCCCCAGGACACGGGGGCGAGCGCGGTGACGGCTATGACGGCGGCGCGGGAGCTCGCGGAGGATGTGTCCGTGGCGGCGGGGATGGCCATGGGAGGACTCCTGTCGAATGAAAGGAGCGACGTCAGTCGCTAGTAAGTAGCTTAGCCCTAAGCTACTTATCGTCAAGTGTCTTTCTTGCGGCCAAGCGGATTGCGGTCGATACTCTCCGTATGCAGTCACAGCCAGCGGACTCCGTCGACGCGATCATCGAGCAGTGGGCGCGGGTACGGCCCGACCTGGACACCCGGGCGATGGAGGTCTTCGGCCGGATCTTCCGGCTCTCCCGCGCGATGGGCGACCGGATGGAGAAGGCGTACAAGCCCTACGGCATCTCGCGCGGCGAGTTCGACGTCCTTGCCACCCTGCGCCGCTCCGGCGAGCCCTACACCCTCTCGCCGCGCGAGCTGTCGGCCGCGCTCATGCTCACCACCGGCGGTATGACCGGCCGTCTGGACAAGCTGGAGCGGGCCGGACTGCTGCGCCGTTCCCCCGACCCGCACGACCGGCGCGGTCTCCAGGTGACCCTCACCGAGGAGGGGCTGCGGCTGATCGACGAGGCGGTGGGCGCGGGCCTGGCGGAGGAGAGCGCCGCCCTGGCCACCCTGAACGCCGAACAGGCCGGCCAACTGGCCGGCCTGCTGAGGGAGTTGCTGAGCACGACGGCCGAGTAGCCGACGAGCGGCGGCCGGCCCGCGGGGCTGGGACCACGGGGGTGGCCCGCGGGGGTGGGCCTACGCGCGGACGACGAAGCCGGGGGCGCCGGTCCCACCCGGGCACGCGCGTACGCGTACCGACGGGAGGACCGGCGCCCCCGGCGAACGAACCAGCGGTCCGGTCAGGCCTTGGCGCGGGCGTCGGACCGGACGTCGATGTTGGACGAGGTGGTGTCCTTCTTGGCCCGCGACTTGTCCAGCATCATGACCAGCCCGGCGATCACCACGAACAGCGCCAGCGGGAGGAAGACGTACAGGCCCAGCGTCTGGATGACGCTCAGGCCCTTGCCGGGGTCGTCGCCGTCGTCACGGGTTAGCGCGAGCGCGGGGGACGACATGAGCAGCATCATCAGCGTCGTACCGGCAGCCAGGGCGCCGGCGCGCAGGGCGTTCTTCTTGTCCACGGAATCAAGTTAGCGAACCGTCGCCGGGGCCGCGCGGCCGGGGTGCCCTACCGGGGCGGGGCGTCCCCGCCGGCCGGCCGGAACACCTCCAGCAGCCCCCGCAGCCGGGGCGAGGCCACCAGGTCCTCCAGCGGCACCGGCCGGCCGTCGCGGTCGGCGATCGGCAGCCGCCAGTTCGGGTACTGGTCCCAGGTGCCCGGCAGGTTCTGCGGGCGGCGGTCGCCGAGGCCGTCCGGGAGCCAGACGCCGATCAGCCGGGCGGGGGTACGCAGCAGGAAGCGGTGGACGGCTCGGATCTCCTCCTCCTCGTCGGAGCCGGGCGGTCCGGCCGCCGGGCTGTCCAGCAGGCCGAGGCTGCCCAGCAGGGCGAGCCACTCGGCGGCGTCGGCGGTGGCCTCGGCGCGTTCCTCGGCCGCCGAACGGGTGAGCAGGCCGAGGCGGTCGCGCAGGTCGACGTGGTCGCCGGTGAGCCGGGCGGCGGTGGGCGGCAGGTCGTGGGTGGTGGCGGTGGCCAGGCAGTCGGCACGCCAGCGTTCGGGGGGCAGCGGGTGGCCGTCGCCCTCCCAGTCGCGCTCGAACCACAGCACGGAGGTGCCGAGCACTCCGCGCCGCTGGAGTGCCTCGCGCACGCCGGGTTCGACGGTGCCCAGGTCCTCGCCGATCACGACCGCCCCGGCACGGGCGGCCTCCAGGGCGAGGATCGCGAGCATGGCGTCGGCGTCGTAGCGGACGTAGGTGCCCTCGGTGGGCGGGTTGCCCTGGGGGACCCACCAGAGCCGGAACAGGCCCATGACGTGGTCGATGCGCAGGGCGCCCGCGTAACGGAAGAGCGCGCGCAGGAGGTCGCGGTAGGGGGCGTGACCGGTGGCGGCGAGCCGGTCGGGGCGCCAGGGCGGCAGGCCCCAGTCCTGGCCGCGGGCGTTGAAGGCGTCCGGCGGGGCGCCGACGGACATGCCGGCGGCGAACACGTCCTGCTGAGCCCAGGCGTCCGCGCCGGCCGGGTGCACGCCGACGGCGAGGTCGTGCACGATCCCGACGGACATGCCGGCCTCGCGGGCGGCGCGCTGGGCGGTGCGGAGCTGGCCGTCGGTGAGCCAGGCGAGGCGGGCGTGGAAGGAGACCCGGTCGGCGAGTTCGGCGCGGGCCCGGGCGGTGGCGGCGGAGCGGGGATCACGCAGCCCGTCCGGCCAGCGGTGCCAGTCGGAGCCGTGGATCTCGGCGAGGGCGCACCAGGTGGCGTGGTCGTCCAGGGCCTGGCCGTGGGCCGCGCGGAAGGCGTCGTAGGCGGCCTGCCGGCCGGGGCCCAGGGGAGCCGCGAGGACCAGCTCCAGCGCCTCCCGCTTCAGTTCCCACACGGCGTCCCGGTCGATGAGGGCGCCCTTGTCGAGCACGTCGGCGCGCAGCCGGGCGGCGCGTTCCAGCAGCCCGCTCAGCCGCTCGCGGTCCTCGGCGTACGCGAACTCGGGGACATCCTCGACGCGCAGGTGGACCGGGTCGGGGAAGCGGCGGGAGGAGGGCCGGTAGGGGGAGGGGTCGGTGGGGGAGCCGGGTACGGCCGCGTGCAGCGGGTTGACCTGGACGAATCCGGCACCGGCGGTGCGTCCGGCCCAGCCGGCCAGCTCGGCGAGGTCGGCGAGGTCGCCCATGCCCCAGGAGCGGCGGGAGAGCAGCGAGTACAGCTGGACGAGGAGGCCGTGGGAGCGGCCGGACGGGGCGGGCAGCCGGTCCGGGGCCATGACGAGGTACGCCTCGCCGGTCCGCCCGTCGGGGGCGGTGGCGGTCAGCCGGTGGACCCCGAGGGGAAGGTCCGCGGTTCCCTCCCGCTCCTCCCCGTCCTCCGTCTCGACGCGCAGCCGCGTGCCGGCGGGCAGCGCGGTGAGGGCGGCGGACGGCTGCGCGCCGGCCCACTGGACCACGGTCGGCGGCAGCAGGCGCTCGCGGAGTTCGTGTTCCCGGGCGGTGAGGGCGCTGCGTACCGCGGCCGGGCCGGTCGCGTCGACGCCGAGGGCGGCGAGGGCGGCGGTCACGGCGGAGGCGGGGACCTGGACGGTGCGGTCCGGGGCCGGACGGTAGGAGGTGGCGACCCCGTGCAGCTCGGCGAGCCGGGCGAGGTCCGCGGAGTGCGTGCCGGGGGGCTCGTCGGGCGCCGCGGTCATCTACAGCCCCGGCGCGAAGCAGCCCGGGACCGGGTCGGACTCGCTGGTCAGCGGGGCGGCCTCGGCGAGCGGGGGTTCGCTGGTCAGCGGCTCGGCGTCGGGCAGCGGCGGCTCGCTGGTCAGCGGCGCCTGCGTGCACGCGCTCTCGGCGTTGAAGGCGTACAGCGGCGTCTCGTCGGTCTCGGCGGACGCGTCCGCCCCGGGTTTGTAGGGGACCGGTTTGTACTGGGCCGGGATCGAGAGAGGAGCCGGTGCGGCCACGGGAGGGCCTCCTTGTCGGTGCGCCGGTGCTGCGGCTTCGGACGGGTTACGGCAGGCCTACCCCGTGAGCCCGAAGCCACGCGCGGCAGAACCGGTGCCGGGGTGATCCTGCTCCGGCACCGGTGATCGCACCCGTGTGGTCACCGCTGCTACGCGCCGGTGACCGGCGAAGGGGGCGTGCGGCTGCTCCGCCGCGACCGGCACGAGGCACCCGCGCCCGGCACGAGGCACCCGCGCCCGGCGCACGACCGGAGGCGCCCCGTTACACAACCGGCCCGGACCGATCAGGCGGAGATGCCGTCGATCCGAGCCATGACGTCGTCCGCGCCGAACGGCTGCAAGTACGGCAGCCAGCGCGGATCGCGGTGCCCGGTGCCGATGATGCGCCAGGCCAGACCCGAGGGCGGAGCCGGTTTGTGCCGCAGCCGCCAGCCCAGCTCGACGAGGTGGCGGTCGGCCTTGACGTGGTTGCAGCGGCGGCAGGAGGCCACCACGTTGTCCCAGCGGTGCTGTCCCCCGCGGCTGCGCGGGATGACGTGGTCGACGCTGGTTGCGACGCCACCGCAGTACATGCACCGGCCCCCGTCCCGGGCGAAGAGCGCCCGGCGGGTCAGAGGAACGGGTCCCCGATAGGGAACCCGGACGAATCGCTTGAGCCGGACCACGCTGGGTGCGGGGACTGTGACGGTCGCGCTGTGCAGATAGGCGCCGGATTCCTCGAGGGAGACGGCCTTGTTCTCCAGGACGAGGACGAGCGCGCGGCGGAGCGGTACGACGCCGAGCGGCTCGTACGACGCGTTGAGGACCAGGACATGCGGCACGGGTGCCTCCTTGGGCGTCGGCGGCGCGTGGCTCGCGCCGGGACGATCTGCAGTCAGTCTCCCCTCATGCCTGGTGGAAGCGCCACCATGTCCCGGTAACGGGCTGGGAGTGTTTTCGACCACACCTGATTCATCCCCCGCAGGACGGCCTGTTCAAGCCCGCGTGAGCCGCGTCTCTCCTGCGCGCCCGTTGCCCGGATCGGGGCGGGGCACACGCGATGCCCCGTTAGTGTGGTGGACCTGTCCGTCCGGTGACCTTTTCGTGACCTTGACCGCCCGCCGGTGCGGACCGCGCGACACCTTGGAGGTACCTGCCGTGTCGTCCCTGCCCGCCGTCCTCCTGGCCGCCGGTGCGTCGCCGTCCCCCTCGCCGTCCCCGTCGGGGTCGACCGCCCCGGCCGTGCCGTCGCTCCAGGACGCCCAGGAGAGCGCGACGAACGCGGCGAGCTGGGTCGAGCGGAACTGGTCGACGTGGCTCGCGATGGGTCTGCAGATCCTGCTGATCGTGGTCGTGGCGGTGGCGCTCCGCGCGGTGGTGCGGCGGGCGATCACCAAGCTGATAGACCGGATGGGCCGCGCCCCGCAGGCCTCGGACGGCGGTGCGCTGGGCGGCCTTCTGGTCAACGCCGAACGGCGCCGGCAGCGATCGGCGGCGATCGGCTCGGTGCTGCGCTCGGTGGCCAGTTTCCTCATCCTCGGCACGGCCGCGCTGATGGTGCTGGGCACCTTCAAGATCAACCTGGCGCCATTGCTGGCGTCGGCCGGTGTCGCGGGCGTGGCGATCGGTTTCGGCGCGCGGAACCTGGTCACGGACTTCCTCTCCGGCGTGTTCATGATCCTGGAGGACCAGTACGGGGTCGGTGACGTGATCGACGCCGGTGTGGCCGCCGGCGAGGTGATCGAGGTCGGGCTGCGGGTGACCAAGCTGCGCGGCGACAACGGTGAGATCTGGTACGTCCGCAACGGCGAGGTCAAGCGGATCGGCAACCTGTCCCAGGGCTGGGCGACGGCCGGGGTCGACGTGACCGTGAAGGCGAGCGAGGACCTGGACAGGGTCAAGGCCACGCTGGACGAGGTCGCCGAGAAGATGAGCAAGGAAGAGCCCTGGAACGAGCTGCTGTGGAGCCCCGTCGAGGTGCTCGGCCTGGACTCGGTGCTGATCGACTCCATGGTGGTGCGGGTGTCGGCCAGGACCATGCCCGGCAAGTCGGTCACGGTGGAGCGGGAGCTGCGCTGGCGGATCAAGCGGGCGTTCGACGCGGCGAGCATCCGCATCGTGGGCGGCGCCACGGCACTGGAGGACGTCGAGGACGCCCCCGACCCGACGGCCACGGTGGCTGCCCCCTCGGTGTACTCCAACGCGGACTCGCCGCAGGCGGCGGCGACGGCACCGATCGCTCCGCAGCGGCCGGCGCCGCCGGCGAAGTAGCGGAACGGTTCGGCACACACGTTCGAGTGAACAGGGTGGGGCATTCCGGCGCGGGGACGCGCCGGGTGCCCCAGATTCCGGCTGCCGCGTAAGGGCGGAACTCGGGTCCCGTGTCACCGACTGAGCGGCACCCCGGCCGGTACGCCTCGCGGCCGCCGCCTCAGCGCGCCTGCCCCAGCCGCGCCAGCTGGCACAGGGCCACGAACGCGCTCGCCCCGCGCAGGCCCAGCCGGTACGTCAGCCTCTCGTCCGCGCACAGCCGGACCCGGGCCCCGCCGGACGCCTCGTCCACGGCCAGGGAACCCGTGACGGCGAGCGCGCCGCGGAACGGCCGCCAGCGGAATGTCAGCGGGTCCTCCCCCGTCATGCCGGACGCCCGGCCGCAGCCGGCGAGTCCGGCCCGCAGCCGCTCCGCCGCCCCCGCCGGGAAGGTGCGCTCCTGCGTGGCCGCGAGGGCGTCCACGGTGACCGGGATGCCGGTGCCGCGGGCCCGGCGGACCAGGGCGCGGTGCGCGTACAGGGCCATGAGCAGGGCGAAGAGGGCCCAGCTGACCGGGATGCAGACGATGTCGACGGCGAGCGACCTGGACGGTCCGAGGTTCAGCGCGTCCAGTACGAGCACGAGCACGAGCAGGGGCAGCAGGCCGGACATCGTGGCCGACCACAGCGCCCACAGCAGTCTTCTTCGGGGCATCCTCCACCGTCCGCTCGTCACCGGCGGGGTCCATCGTCCGCCCGGAGAGGCGGTCACGGGGCGGCGGGCCGCGCAGGCGAACCGCCGCGACCAGCGAAAACCACCGGCATGACGTGTCCGTGACGCGCCGATGACCGGGAACCGTCGGCTGAGCGCCCGTACGCGAGGCCCCGTCCCGAGGTAACGACTCTGTTGCCGCGGGGGCGTTGTCTATTGACGCCCCCTTCGTCCTCGGCTTACGTTCCTCCCACCAGAATAGGAAACTTTCCTAACAGTGATCTTCGGCGGCCGGTGATCAAGACTGGACGTCATACCGGGCTCACTGAAAAGCTGGGCGGCTGGAAAGGCAGGTGTCGACATGGCAGGAACCGCCGGTACGCCGGGCACCCCGCGCGTCCTGCGCGCCATGAACGACCGCGCCGCCCTGGAGCTGCTGCTGGAGCACGGGCCGCTGTCCCGCACCCGGATCGGCAAGCTCACCGGCCTGTCCAAGCCCACCGCCTCGCAGCTGCTGGCCCGACTGGAGGCGGCCGGACTGGTCCGCGTCACCGGCACCAGCGAGGGCCGGCCGGGCCCCAACGCCCAGCTGTACGCGGTCGATCCCGGTGCCGCGTACGCCGCCGGGCTCGACGTCACCCCGGACCGCATCCGTGCCGCGGTCGCCGACATCACCGGCCGCACGGTCGGCGAGCACGAGCTGGCCACCCCCGGCCGACGCCCGGCGCAGCCGGTCGTCCGGCAGGTCACCGACGCCCTCGACGGCGCCGTCAAGGCCGCCGGGCTCGCCCGGTCCGACGTGCACCGGCTGGTCATCGGCACCCCCGGCGCCTTCGACCCCAACACCGGACGGCTGCGCTACGCCTCCCACCTGCCCGGCTGGCACTCCCCGACACTGCTCGACGAACTCGCGGCGGCGCTGCCGATGCCGGTGGAGTACGAGAACGACGTGAACCTCGTCGCCATAGCCGAACAGCGGCTCGGCGCGGCCCGCGGCCACGCCGACTTCGTCCTGCTGTGGAACGAGGAGGGCCTCGGTGCCGCCCTGGTCCTCGGCGGCCGGCTGCACCGCGGCTGGACCGGGGGGGCCGGCGAGGTCGGCTTCCTGCCGGTGCCGGGCACCCCGCTGGTGCGGCAGGTCACCCGCGCCAACAGCGGCGGCTACCAGGAGCTCGCCGGCGCCCAGGCCCTGCCGAAGCTGGCCCGGGAACTCGGTGTCGCGGACGTGCCCCCGGGGCCGTACACCGATGCCGCCGCCGTACTCGTGGCCCGCGCCGCCGACCGCGCCGACGGCCCCCACCGGGAGCTGCTCCAGGCCTACGCCACCCGGCTGGCCACCGGTCTCGCCTCGCTCGTCTCCGTCCTCGACCCCGAACTCGTCGTCCTCAGCGGCTCCGCCCTCACGGCCGGCGGCGAGGTGCTGCGCGCCCTCGTCCAGGCCGAGCTGGAGGAGCTGGCCGCGGCCCGCCCCCGCCTGGTCGTCGGTGAGGTCCGCGAACACCCCGTGCTGCGCGGCGCACTGGAGTCCGCGCTCGCCGCCACCCGCGACGAGGTCTTCGACACCTCACGCTGAGCCCCGCCGTACCCCGGTAGCACCTCCTCTTCCGTCCACCCGCCCCAGGGAGACCTCGCCATGCCCGAAGTCATACCGCCGATCGCCCGAAAGACGGCTTTTGCCCTGACCGCGTCGCTGGCCCTGCTCACCACCGCCTGTACCGGTCAGTCCGGCTCCGCCGCCTCGGACGACCCGTCGAAGGACACGACGATCAACTTCTGGCACGCCTGGAGCGCGCCGAACGAGGTGAAGGCGGTCACGTCGCTGGTCGCCGGCTTCGAGCGGGCACACCCCAACATCCACGTGAACGTCGTCGGCAACATGACCGACGACAAGGTCAACCAGGCGCTGCGGACCGGCGGCGACAAGGCCCCGGACGTGATCTCGTCCTTCACCACCAACAACGTGGGCAGGTTCTGCTCCTCGGGCGCGCTGGTGGACCTGAACCCCTTCTTCGAGAAGTCCGGCATCGACCCGGGGACGACGTTCCCGAAGCCGATGAACGAGTACACCCAGTTCGACGGGAACCGCTGCGCGGTGCCGCTGCTGGGCGACGCGTACGGCCTCTACTACAACAAGACGGCCTTCGCCGAAGCCGGTATCACGCACCCGCCCAGGACCTGGTCCGAGTTCGAGGCGGACGCCAGGAAGCTGACCGTCCCCCGGGGCGACGGCTACCGGCAGCTCGGCTTCATGCCCGACTACCACGGCTGGGAGTCCACGACCGAGCACTACTTCGGGCAGTTCTCGCCCACCTACTTCGACAAGGACGGCAAGTCCAACCTCGCCAAGGACCCCGCGTTCGAGAAGGGCTTCACCCTCCAGAAGAAGCTCGTCGACGAACTCGGCGGATTCCGGAAGCTGGAGAGGTTCCGGGCCACGCTCGGCGACGAGTGGGGCCCCCGGCACCCCTTCCACACCGGCCAGGTCGCCATGCAGCTCGACGGCGAGTGGCGGCTGGGGATGGCCGAGGAGGCCAAGCCGAAGTTCGAGATCGGGGTGGCCCCGCTGCCCGTCCCGGACGACCAGGCCGACCAGTACGGCAAGGGCTACATCACCGGCACCATCGCGGGCATCGCCGCCACCAGCCACAAGCAGAACGCGGCCTGGGAACTGGTGAAGTACATGACGACCGACACGGACGCGGTGGTCGGCTTCGCCAACGGCATCCACAACGTGCCCTCCACGTTCGCCGCGCTGAAGTCGCCCAGACTCAAGTACGACCCGCGCTTCAAGACCTTCCTCGACATCGCCGCCAACCCGCACTCCACCACCACGCCCGCCTCCGTCAACGGCGGTGTGTACCTGGTGACGATCCAGCAGTTCGGCTACGACTACGAGAGCGGCAAGGCCACCGACCTCAGGGCCGGACTGAAGAAGACGGCCGCGCAGATCGACACGGACATCGCGCAGGCCCGGTGATGAGCACCGTCACCCTCGCGTCGAAACGCCGGCGCTCGGCTCTGCGCACGCTCGCCTTCATGTCGCCGTGGCTCATCGGCTTCGCGGTCTTCTTCGCCTACCCGCTGATCTCCACGGTCTACTTCTCCTTCATGCACTACGACGGCTTCAGGCCGCCGACGTGGAGCGGCGGGAAGAACTGGGCCTACGTCTTCCGGCACTACCCGCTGTTCTGGCCCGCGCTGCGCAACACGCTGTGGCTGGTCCTGGTCACGGTGAGCCTCCGGGTGGTCTTCGGGCTCGGCGTCGGCCTGCTCATCACCAGGATCAGGACAGCCGCCGGCGTCTTCCGGACCCTGTTCTACCTGCCGTACCTGGCCCCGCCGGTCGCGGCGACCATGGCCTTCGCGTTCCTGCTCAACCCCGGGACGGGACCGGTCAATTCGATCCTGGAAAAGACCGGCGTACCCGCCCCCGGCTGGTTCAACGACCCCGCCTGGTCCAAGCCGGCCCTGACCCTGCTGGCCCTGTGGGGCATCGGGGACCTGATGGTCATCTTCATGGCCGCCCTGCTCGACGTGCCGAAGGAGCAGTACGAGGCGGCGGAACTGGACGGTGCCTCGGCGTGGCAGCGGTTCCGGTTCGTGACCCTGCCGAACATCTCCCCCATCGTGATGTTCGCGGTCGTCACCGGCGTGATCCAGGCCATGCAGTACTACACCCAGCCGCTGATCGCCGGGAAGGTCGCCTCCGGAGTCATCCAGGGCGCGGGCACCCAGTTCGAGCCCGGCTACCCGGACAAGTCCACGCTCACCCTCCCCCAGCTCGTCTACAACCTCGGCTTCCAGCGCTTCGACTACGGCTCGGCCTGCGTGGTGGCGCTGGTGCTGTTCGCCCTGTCGACGGCGTTCACCGCGCTGCTGATGCGGCGCCGGGGCGGCCTGATCCAGGCAGGTGACTGATCATGACCCAAGTACTGGACCGACCCGTGCGGCCGGCCCTGCCGGTGCGGGGGGCGGAGCGCACCGCCCGCCGCCGGGCACTGCTGGAGTGGATCGCGGTCCACTCGCTCGGCGTCGCCGCCGCGCTGTTCTTCACGCTCCCCTTCGTGTTCGTGTTCCTGACCTCCCTGATGACCGACAGCCAGGCCCTGAGCCGGGACCTGATCCCGCACACCTGGGAGTGGGGCAACTACCGGAAGGTCTTCGCCACACCCGGCTTCCTGACCTGGTGGAAGAACACACTGATCTACGCCGGCCTCGGCACCGTGCTGTCCGTGGTGTCGTCCGTCCCGGTGGCGTACGCGCTCGCCAAGTTCCGCTTCCGGGGCCGCGATCTGTCACTCATGCTGGTGATCTCGATGATGATGCTGCCCCCGCAGGTGGTCGTCATCCCGATGTACCTGTTCTGGGCGAAGCAGCTGGACCTGTCGGGCACCCTGTGGCCGCTGATCGTCCCGATGGCGTTCGGGGACGCGTTCTCCATCTTCCTGCTGCGCCAGTTCCTGATGACGATCCCGAACGAGTACGTCGACGCGGCGAAGATGGACGGCTGCGGCGACCTGCGGACGCTGCTGCGGGTGGTCGTGCCGATGGCGAAGCCGGGCATCGCGGCCGTGGCCCTCTTCCAGTTCTTCTACGCCTGGAACGACTACTTCGGCCCGCAGATCTACGCGTCCGAGAACCCCGGAGCCTGGACCCTCAGTTACGGCCTGGAGTCGTTCAAGGGCGCCCACCACACCGACTGGAACCTCACCATGGCCGCGACCGTCCTGGTCATGGCCCCCGTGATCCTCGTGTTCTTCTTCGCCCAGAAGGCGTTCGTCGAAGGCGTCACCCTCACCGGAGTAAAGGGTTGATCTGGCTATGAAACTCACCGTGGTCGGCGGAGGCTCGACCTACACGCCCGAACTCGTCGACGGCTTCGCCCGGCTCAGGGACACCCTGCCCGTCGAGGAACTGGTCCTGGTGGACCCGGCGGCCGAACGCCTGGAACTGGTCGGCGGCCTGGCCCGCCGGATCTTCGCCAAGCAGGGCCACCCGGGCCGGATCGTCACCACCGCCGACCTCGACGCGGGTGTCGACGGCGCCGACGCCGTCCTGCTCCAGCTGCGCGTCGGCGGGCAGGCGGCCCGCGAGCAGGACGAGACCTGGCCGCTGGAGTGCGGCTGCATCGGCCAGGAGACCACCGGCGCGGGCGGCCTGGCCAAGGCGCTGCGCACGGTCCCGGTCGTCCTCGACATCGCCGACCGGGTCCGCCGTGCCAGCCCGCGCGCGTGGATCATCGACTTCACCAACCCGGTCGGTATCGTCACCCGCGCCCTGCTCCAGGCCGGGCACCGGGCGGTCGGCCTGTGCAACGTGGCGATCGGCTTCCAGCGGACGTTCGCGGGCCTGCTCGGCACGGCCCCGGCGGATGTGCATCTGGGCCATGTGGGCCTGAACCACCTCACCTGGGAAACCGATGTGCGTCTGGGCGGCCCGGAAGGCGAGAACGTCCTGCCCAAGCTCCTGGCCGAGCACGGCGAGGCCATCGCAGCCGACCTCCGCCTCCCCCGCCCCCTGCTGGACCGCCTGGGGGTGATCCCCTCCTACTACCTGCGCTACTACTACGCCCACGACGAGGTCGTCCGCGAACTGGGCACCAAGCCGTCCCGGGCCGCCGAAGTGGCCGCCATGGAGCGGGAGCTGCTGGCGATGTACGGCGACCCGGCCCTGGACGAGAAGCCGGCCCTGCTCGCCAAGCGCGGCGGCGCCTACTACTCGGAGGCCGCCGTCGACCTGGCCGCGGCGCTGCTCGGCGGAGGCGGCAGCCCGTACCAGGTCGTGAACACGCTCAACCGGGGCACGCTGCCCTTCCTGCCGGACGACGCGGTGATCGAGGTCCAGGCGGCCGTCGGCTCGCAGGGACCGGTCCCGCTGCCGGTCCCCGAGCCGGACCCCCTCTTCGCGGGGCTGATGGCGAACGTGACGGCGTACGAGGACCTGGCCCTGGAGGCGGCCCTGCGCGGCGGCCGGGAGCGCGTCTTCCGCGCGCTGCTCTCGCACCCCCTGATCGGCCAGTACGCGTACGCCGACGCCCTCACCGACCGACTCGTCGCACACAACCGGGAGCACCTGGCGTGGGCCTGACCGCAGCACCGCCGACGGTTCTCGCCATCGACGCCGGCAACAGCAAGACCGACGTGGCCGTGGTCACCGCCGCCGGCGAGGTCCTGGCCACGGCCCGCGGCGGTGGCTTCCGGCCGCCCGCGGTGGGTGTGCCGGCGGCGCTGGACGCGCTGGCCGAACCGGTCGCGCGCGCCTTCGCGGACGCGGGCGTGCCGTCCGTCTCCCATGTGTCGGCCTGCCTGGCCAACGCCGATCTCCCGGTGGAGGAGGAGCGGCTGGCGACGGCCCTGCACGCGCGCGCGTGGGGGACGTCGGTGGAGGTCCGCAACGACACCTTCGCGATCCTGCGCGCGGGCGTCTCGGAGCCGCGCGGAGTGGCGGTGGTGTGCGGGGCGGGCATCAACTGCGTGGGCATGCGCCCCGACGGCCGTACCGCCCGGTTCCCGGCCATCGGCCGGATCTCCGGTGACTGGGGCGGCGGCTGGGGCCTGGCCGAGGAGGCCCTGTGGCACGCGGCCCGCGCGGAGGACGGGCGCGGCGAGCCGACCGCCCTCGTGCGCACCCTCCCGGCGTACTTCGGCCTGCCGACCATGTACGCGCTCATCGAGGCCCTGCACCTGGAGCGGATCGACCACGGCCGCCGGCACGAACTGGCCCCGGTCCTCTTCGCCACGGCGGCGGACGGTGACCCGGTGGCCCGCGCGCTCGTCACCCGGCTCGCGGAGGAGATCACCGTGATGGCCACGGTCGCCCTGACCCGCCTGGACCTCCTCGGCGAGGAGACCCCGGTGCTGCTGGGCGGCGGGGTCCTCACGGCCGGCCACACCCAGCTGAACGACACCGTCCGCGACCTCCTGGCCGGCCGCGCCCCCAAGGCCGCCCCGCGCGTCGTCACGGCGAGCCCGGTGCTGGGCGCGGCCCTGCTGGGCCTGGACCGGCTCGGGGCGGGGCCGAAGGCCCGGGAGCGGGCGCGAGGGCACTGGGAGACGGGCCGGCCCGAGTCGTCACCGGAGGGCAGCCGGGCAACAATGTGATCCGGGGGACGGACCCGTCCTCGGGAGGCGCCATGAGCACATCGGCCGAGCCAAGGGTGTCGGGCATCGAGGTCCGGTCCATCGACTACGTCCCGCTGGACGAGCGGCACGGCAGGCTCTGGCACCTGGGCCCGCTGTGGTTCATGTCCAACGCCCAGATCGCCACCCTCGCGGTGGGGCTGGTCAGCATCACCGAGGGCGGGAACCTCGTCTGGTCGCTGCTGGCCATCGTCTCCGGCGTGGTGATCGGCACGTTCTTCATGGCGTTCCACTCGGCCCAGGGCCCCCAGCTCGGCCTGCCGCAGATGATCCAGTCGCGGCCGCAGTTCGGCTACGTCGGTGCCCTGCTGGTGTGGCTCTTCGCCTATGTGCAGTACGCGGGGTTCAACGTCTTCAACACCAGCCTCGCCGGCGAGGCCCTGCACACC
This sequence comes from Streptomyces sp. NPDC042638, assembly GCF_040647235.1. Lineage (NCBI taxonomy): Bacteria > Bacillati > Actinomycetota > Actinomycetes > Kitasatosporales > Streptomycetaceae > Streptomyces > Streptomyces sp. NPDC042638. The sequence continues at coordinate 139,966 of NZ_JBEZBT010000003.1, read as the reverse complement.
ACCCTGCACGGCGGCGTCAGGCTGTGGGTGGTGGTGGTCACCGTCGTCGCGCTGGCCGTCGCGCTGGTCGGCTACGACGTCATCCACAAGGCCGAGCGGCTGCTGACGTACGCCTTTCTGGTGATCTTCGGGGTCTTCACCGTGGGCGTCCTGGTCACCCTGCACTACCCGGCGGGCTCCTTCGACCTGGGCGCCTTCAAGTGGACGCCGTTCCTCGCCCAGTTCGGTGTGGTCGCGGGCTACCAGATCAGCTGGGCCATCTACGTCTCGGACTACTCCCGCTACCTCCCGCCGGACGTGACCGTCCGCAAGACCTTCTACTGGACCTACTTCGGTTCGGCCCTGGGCGGGATCTGGCTGATGGTGCTCGGGACGCTGCTGGCCGCCTGGGCCGGCAAGGGCTTCGACACGATCCCGTCGATCAACACCGCGGGCGACAAGGTGTTCAGCGGGTTCGGCGCGATCGTGCTGCTGTTCTCGGCGCTGGGCCTGGTGTCGGTGACCGCGCTGAACATGTACGGCGGGTCGCTCACCCTCATCAGCGCCATCGACTCCTTCAGACGGGTCCGGCCGACGCTCGCCGTGCGGCTGGTCACCATCGCGTTCACCGCCGCGCTCTCCCTCGTCGGCGCGCTGGCCGCGACATCGCACTTCCTGGAGAACTTCCAGAACTTCCTGCTGCTGGTGCTCTACCTGTTCATCCCGTGGACCGCGGTGAACCTCATGGACTACTACGTGGTGCGCCGCGGGCACTACGCCATCGCCGAGATCTTCAACCCGCACGGCATCTACGGGCGCTGGGGCCGGCACGGCATCATCGCGTACCTCGTCGGTTTCGCCGTCATGATCCCCTTCTTCTCCGTCGGGACCCTGTACGTCGGGCCGGCCGCCAAGGCGCTCGGCGGAGCCGACATCTCCCTGTTCGTCGGGCTGCCGGTCTCCGCGCTGCTGTACTGGTGGCTGACCCGGTCGATCGACGTGGCGGCCGAGACCCGTCTGGCCGAGGCGGAGGCGGCGGAACTGGAAGAGGCCGCCCACGCGCACCGGGAGCCCTGAGCGCCGGGACCGGGCGTCCCCGGGGAACCGAACAAACGCGCCCGGCGTATTCATGAGCAGCGCACGCTGCGATCCGATCAAGATCCAGCGAAGGCCGGTGCGGATTGTCGGTGCGGGCGGCGATACTTGGCGGCGAACGGATGACCATGGGGGAGGTCGAGTGACACACCCGCCGAAGAACAGCGCGCCGCCGCCGACCGGACTCGCCGGGTCCGCCGGCCTCCCGGGCGCCCCCGGCACGCCCGGCGTTCCCGCCCAGCACGGGCGGCCCGGGGCCGTCGTCGCGGCTGTGCCGCCCGCGCGCCGGAGCGCCTTCGCCGAGGGTGCCGAGCGGGTGCGGGCCGCCGCGACGACCGAGCCGGGGCGGCTGCGGATCATCGGTGCCGTGCTGGCCGTGGTGGTCGTCGCGTTCGGGGCGGTCACCGCCTGGCAGACCAGCGCGCGCTCGGCCGCCGCCGACGACGTGCTGCACCGCAGTCAGCCGCTCAGCTCCGGGGCGGCCGACATCTACCGGTCACTGGCCGACGCCAACACCGCCGCCTCCAGCGGATTCCTGGCGGGCGGCCAGGAGAACGCCGGCTCCCGCGACCGGTACGAGAAGGACATACGGACCGCCGCCGCCGGGCTCGTCACCGCCGCCGCCAACGCCGACCCCGGCTCGTCCTCCGAGGCGACCATCGCCCGGCTGAACCGGCTGCTGCCCGAGTACAAGGGCCTCATCGAGCGGGCCCGGACGTACAACCGGCAGGGCTACCCGGTGGGCGGCGCCTATCTGCGCTACGCCAACGAGAAGATGCAGAAGGAGATGCTCCCGGCGGCGGAGACCCTCCACACCACGGAGAACCGCCGGCTGGACGCCGACTACGGGCACGCGCGGCCGTACCCGTGGGCGGCGATCGCGCTCGGTCTGCTCGCCCTGGCCGCGCTCGGCCTGGCCCAGCACCGGATGTACCGGCGCACCAACCGCGTCCTCAACCACGGCCTGGTCGCCGCCTCCGCCGCGACGGCCGTCGCCCTGCTGTGGCTGGTCGTGGGACACGCGGTCGCCCGGTCCGGGCTCGACGGCTCTTACGACCACGGCATCCGCTCCCTCAACGTGCTGCACGACGCCCGGATCGCCTCCCTGAAGGCCCGGGGGAACGAGAACCTGAGCCTGGTGGCGCGCGGCGCGGAGACCATCACGGTCGGCGGCACGGCGTACGACGCCTACTACTACGACTTCGACAAGGACATGACCGTGCTCGGCACGCGGCTGTCCGAGGCCGCGAAGCTCGCCGACGACCAGGGCGGCACCACACCGGTCACGGCGGCCGAGGGGAACATGGCGGTGTGGAAGCAGCGCCACGCCTCGGCCCGCGCCGAGGACGAGAACGGCAACTACCAGCAGGCCCTGGACAAGGTGATCGGCGCGAAGGGTGCGACCGGCGAGTGCTTCGACAGCGTCGACCGCAACCTCGCCGGGGCCATCGGCCATGAGCAGGCCGAGTTCCGGCGGGCGGCCACGGACGGCCGGAACGCCATGACCGGGCTGCCGCTGGGCGCCGCCGTCCTCGCGGTGCTGGGCGCGGCCGGCGCCGTCGCCGGCATCGGACGCAGACTTTCGGAGTACCGGTGACAGGGGGCAAGGCGATGTACGTGAGCCGTGCGCGGACCTCCCTGCGGGGCTGGGGCGGGGTCGCCGCCATGGCGGTGCTGTGCGCGCTGGCGCTCGCCTTCGCGCTGCTGCTGCCGTGCACCCAGCGGACGCCGGACGCCCCGCGGTGGGCCGGGCAGAGGGCCGCCGCCGGCACCCAGGCCCGCGCCGACGGGTGCGAGGACGCCGAGGCGCACCGGCAGACGCCCGCGCCGTCCGGCGCCGACGGGCCGACGATCGACGCCATCAAGGCCCGTACGGGCGCCAAGCGCAAGCTGGTCGTGGGCGTCGACCAGAACAGCTACCACTGGGGCTACCGCAACCCGAACACCGAGGGCGCCCAACTGGAGGGCTTCGACATCGACCTGGCGCACCGGATCGCGGAGGACATCCTCGGTGATCCGGACGCGGTGCAGTTCAAGGCGATCCCGACCAGCCGGCGCATACCCGCGATCCAGGACGGACGCGTCGACATGGTCGTACGGACGATGACGATCACCTGTGAACGGCTGCGGCAGGTCGCCTTCTCCGCGCCCTACTTCAAGACCGGCCAGCAGGTCCTCGCCCCCAAGTCGTCGTCGGTGACCGGCTACAACGGCTCGCTGGCGCACAAGAGGGTGTGCACGGCGGCCGGTTCGACCGCGTACGCCAAGCTGGACGCCGACCGCAAGGCCGGCCGGCTGCCCGCCTCCACGGACATCTCCACCACCGTCCCGAACCAGCTGGACTGCTTGGTCCGGCTGCAACTCGGCGAGGTGGACGCCGTGGTGACCGACGGCGCGCTCGCCGCGAGCCAGGCCGCCCAGGACCCGACCGTCGAACTGAAGGGCGAGGCGTTCACGGAGGAGTACTACGGCGTGGCGATGAAGAAGGACGCCACCGATCTGGTACGCCGGGTCAACCGCGTCCTGGTGGACTATTCGGCGCACGGCTGGCAGGCGTCGTACGACAGGTGGCTGTCGGCGACACTGGGGACGGACGCGTCCGCGTCGAAGCCGCCCGTGCCGCAGTACCTGCGCGGCAGTTGAGCCACACCCGACCGGAACACACAGCAAGCGAGAGGTGATCGATGGGCGTCACGGACCCCGCCGGGCCGGTGATGGACCGGGACGAGGTGGACCGTGCGCTGGCGCGGCTCGGCCAGGAGCACGAGGCGATCGAGACCTCGCTGCTGGCCCTGCAGGACCACGCGGGCCGCAGACTCCTCGAAGGGGCCGAGCTGACCGGCGTCACCAAGGAGCGCTGGCAGACCGCGGAGAGCCGGATCACCCTGCTGTGGTCGTACTTCGACGCGTACACGGCCGCCCTGCGCTCCGCCCGGGAGATCCGCGCCCGGCGCCGCTGGTCCAGCCGCGAGGACCTGGCGGAGCTGACCGGGCTGCTGCGCGGCGAGTCCGTGACCCTCACCGGCAGCGCGAGCGGCAGGCTCAGCGAGTCGTTCACGCTGTCCGCGCTGGTGGACCGGATGAACGAGCTGTACGCGACGAGCCTGGACGTGATCGTCGCCGCCGACGCGGTGTGGTCGGCGCTGCCCGCGCGGATCGATTTACTCGCCGCGGAACTCAAGCGCACCCGAGGGCTCGCGCACTCCGTCGGCGTGCGTCCGGGCGAGCACCCGGCCGGGGACGACCTGGAGCGGATCACCCGCACGCTGACCCGGCTGCGTGAGGACGTCGTCACCGACCCGCTCGCCTTCTGGGTGCCGGCCGAGGGCAGTTCGGCGCCCGGCGGCGGACGCCCGGACACGACGGTGTACGACCGTGAGGCGCGCGCCCTGGAGGACGTGCGCCGGGAGATCGACGCGGTGCTGACGGTGCGCCAGGACGCGGAGGCGCGGCTGATCCGGCTGCGGGACGTCCTCTCGCGCGCGGACCGCACCCTCGCCGAGGCCCGCATCGCGCGCGGCGAGGTGCTGGCGAAGATCGCCGCCACCGAGGTGCCGGTGGTGAGCGGGCCGCCGACCGCGTTGCAGGAGCAGCTGGCGACCGCCGCGGAGTACCGCAGGCAGGCCCAGTGGCACCGGCTCTCCCCGCTGCTGGAGTCCCTGGAGCGGAAGGCGGAGGACGAACTGCTGCGGGCGCGCGAGTCGTTGACCGCGGTCACCGCGCCGCTCGCGGTCCGGGCCGAGCTGCGCGGCCGGCTCGACGCCTACAAGGCGAAGACCGCCCGGCACGGCCTGGCCGAGGACCCGCTGCTCGTCGAGCGGTACGACGCGGCCCGCCGCATGCTGTGGAGCGCGCCCTGCGACCTGCGCGTGGCCGAACAGGCCGTGCTGCGCTACCAGCGGGCGGCGGCGGAAGCGCTCGGCAGCGCGAGCGCGCCGCAGGACCGTAAGGGGGACCAGTCATGAGTCAGCCGGGACAGACCTGCCAGCGGCCGGGCTGCGGGGGCGCGTACGAGGACGTCGGCGGCGGCGAGCTGTACTGCGACACGTGCGGTCTCGCGCCGGTCGTCTCCGCTGGGGGTCCCCCCTCTGGGGGAGGGATGGTCGGCTCGCCCCCGACGGGCGTCACCAAGGGCTCGGCGAGCGCCGGTGGTTCCCGCAGCTCCCGCAGCTCCCGTACGTCCTCGCAGTCGTCGAGGTCACGCCGCTCGGTGTCCGGCCGGCTCTCCCGGTCGGTGTCGGGCAAGTCCACCGGCCGCTCGGTGTCGGTGCGCAGCTCGGGGTCCTCGTCCGGCGCCTCCACGCGCGGGCGCCTTGGCGTCGGGCTGGTCTCGGTGCCGCAGGTACCGCGCCCCGACCCGCGCGCGATGGTGCTGGAGAACCCGGAGGTGCCCGAGCGCAAGCGGTTCTGCTCGCGGTCGGACTGCGGCGCTCCGGTCGGCCGGGCCCGGGGCGACCGGCCGGGCCGCACGGAGGGTTTCTGCACCAAGTGCGGGCACCCGTACTCCTTCGTGCCCAAGCTGAGGGCCGGGGACATCGTGCACGGCCAGTACGAGGTCGCCGGGTGCCTCGCGCACGGCGGCCTGGGATGGGTCTACCTCGCCGTGGACCGGGCCGTCTCCGACCGGTGGGTGGTGCTCAAGGGCCTGCTGGACACCGGCGACCAGGACGCGATGGCCGCGGCGATCTCCGAGCGGCGCTTCCTCGCGGAGATCGAGCACGCCAACATCGTGCGGATCTACAACTTCGTGGAGCACCTGGACCAGCGCACCGGCTCCCTCGACGGCTACATCGTCATGGAGTACGTCGGCGGCAAGTCCCTGAAGGAGATCGCCAACGCCCGCCGGGCCCCGGACGGCCGGCGCGACCCGCTGCCGGTGGAACAGGCCTGCGCGTACGGCATCGAGGCCCTGGAGGCGCTCGGCCATCTGCACAGCCGGAACCTGCTGTACTGCGACTTCAAGGTCGACAACGCCATCCAGACCGAGGACCAGCTCAAGCTGATCGACATGGGCGCGGTCCGCAGGATGGACGACGACGAGTCGGCGATCTACGGCACGGTCGGCTACCAGGCGCCGGAGGTCGCCGACACCGGCCCGTCGGTGGCCAGCGACCTCTACACGGTGGGCCGCACCCTTGCGGTGCTCACCTTCGACTTCCAGGGCTACACCACCGTCTACGCCGACTCCCTGCCCGACCCCGACACCATCGAGGTCTTCCGCCGCTACGAGTCCTTCTACCGGCTGCTGGTGCGCGCCACCGACCCCGACCCGGTCCGCCGGTTCGCCTCCGCGCAGGAGATGGCCGAGCAGCTGACGGGGGTGCTGCGGGAGGTCGTCTCCCTGCAGACCGGCCGGGCCCGGCCCGCGCTGTCGACGCTGTTCGGGCCTGAGGTGAAGGTCACGGACACGGAACTGTTCCCGCTCCCGGACGGCGAGGTGTCCCGGCTGGGGGCACGGCCGGCGCGCCGGGGCGGGCGGCCCCCCGCCCCGGCCCCCGTCCCGCCGGCCCTGGTCAAGTCCGTCGACACGCCCGTCGCGGCGCTCGCCCTGCCGGTGCCGCTGGTCGACCCGGCCGACCCCAACGCCGGTTTCCTCGCGGGCCTGATGACCTCGGCGCCGGCCGAGCTGATGAGCGCGCTGGCCGCGGCGCCCGCGCAGACGGTGGAGACGCGGCTGCGGCAGATCCGCGCCCGGCTGGAGAGCGGCGACCACCAGGGCGCGCTGACGAGTCTGGCCACGCTGGACGGGGAACGGCCCGACGACTGGCGGGTGGTCTGGTACCGGGGCGTGGCCGCCCTGGTCACCGGCGACTTCGAGGGCGCCGCACTCGCCTTCGACGCGATCTACGACGCCTTTCCCGGTGAGGCCGCGCCCAAGCTGGCGCTCGGCCTGTGCGCGGAGGTGCTGGGCCAGCTGGACAACGCGGCCGAGTACTACCGCCTGGTGTGGACGACCGATCCGAGCTTCGTGAGCGCCGCCTTCGGGCTGGCCCGGGTGCGGCTCGCGGCCGGGGACCGCGGCGGCGCGGTGGAGACGCTGGAGTCGGTGCCGGAGTCCTCCATCCACTACACGGCCGCCCGGGTCGCCGCCGTCCGGGCCCGCATCGGACGGCGCACGGCGGGCCCGGGTGACGTACCGTTCCTGGACGACCTGACGGCCGCCGCCGGTCAGGTCGAGGCACTCCAGGCCTACGGCCTGGACCCGGCCCGACGCGAACAGCTGTCGGCGGAGGTGCTCGGCTGTGCGCTGGACTGGATACTCTCCGGGGGTCAGGGCGCCGGGTCCACCGCCGGAGGCCGGGTGCTGCTGGGCAGCGGTCTGGACGAGCGGGGTCTGCGCTTCGGCCTGGAGCGCGCCTACCGCACGCTGGCCCGGCTGGCGCCCGGCGGCGAAGAGAGGATCGAGCTGGTGGAACGGGCCAACCGTTACCGCCCCCGGACGTGGGTGTAAGTCGATGTCGCAGATGCCCCGGCAGGCCGCACTGCCGAAGTGCCCGAACTGCGCGGAGCCCGTGGAGTCGGGCGACCTGTTCTGCGGAGCGTGCGGACAGGACCTCTCGGTGGCGACCGCGCCGCCGCAGGACCATCCGACGCTCACCATGACCGGTCCCGCCGCGCCCGGGGACGGTGTGGACTGGCCCGCGCCGGAGCCGCCCGGCCCCCCTCCCTCGGCGCACCTGCCGACGGACCTGCCGGGCACCGACTCGGCCGACATGCCGCTGCCCGGGCATCAGCCCGGACCCGGCCAGTCCGCCGGTGAGGGGGTGCGGTTCGACCGGCCCTCGGAGCCCGACGAGTACCCGCTGCAGGCGCCGGACCCGCGGCTGGCCGCCGGTACCGCCGGCCCGGGCGATCCGGGCGAGCCGGCGCAGGTGTGCGTGGCCTGCCGGGCCGGCCGGGTGGACGACGACGGCTACTGCGAGAACTGCGGGCACGCCCAGCCGCGCGAACGCGACCACGTCGAGCGGGAGACGGGGCCGGTCGCCGCCGTCAGTGACCGGGGTCTGCGCCATCACCGCAACGAGGACGCCTTCTCCGTCGGCCACACCTCGCTGCCCGACGGCACCCCGGCGGTCATGGCGATCGTCTGCGACGGCGTGTCCTCCGCGACCCGCCCCGACGACGCCTCCCTGGCCGCCTCCCAGGTCGCCGGTGACTCCCTGCTGGCCGCGCTGCCGCGCGGCACCCACCCGCAGCAGGCGATGCACGAGGCGATCGTCGCCGCCGCGCAGGCCGTCAACGCGCTCGCGGAGGAGCCCGCCACGGCCCGGGAGCACTCCCCGCACCAGAACGCGCCGGCCTGCACGATCGTCGGCGCGGTGGTCACCCCCGGGCTGCTGGTCGTCGGCTGGGTCGGGGACAGCCGCGTCTACTGGGTGCCCACCGACCGCGGCGCGCCGCCCGCCCGGCTGACCGAGGACGACTCCTGGGCCGCGCAGATGGTCGCCGCCGGTCTGATGAGCGAGGCCGAGGCGTACGCCGACGAGCGCGCCCACGCCATCACCGGCTGGCTCGGCGCGGACGCCTACGAACTGGAGCCGCACACCGCCTCCTTCAAGCCCGACCGGCCGGGCGCGGTGGTGGTGTGCACCGACGGGCTGTGGAACTACGCCGAGACGGCCGAGGAGATGTCCGAGATCGTCCCGCCGGACGCCACGGCCCACCCGCTGCACTGCGCCCGGGTGCTGCTCGGGCACGCCCTGGACGGCGGGGGCCACGACAACGTAACAGTGGCGGTCCTGCCGTTCCCGGCGCCGCCGCACGGGGCAGGATCGGCCTGAGGGCCGTCCAGGACGGGAAGACGGCACGGGGAAGCCGCGGCGGACCGGAGGGGACCGGTCCGCTCACAGTCATCGCCTCGCGTCAGCGGGGTGTCCGAGGGGGATGCGATCAAGCATGGCCAATTTCGCGAAGCCGAACGTGCCGCGGTTCTCGGTGGACGTCTACCAGAACGAGTACCTGCCCGAGGGCGGCAGCGAGGTCAACGCCATCGTCACGGTGACCGCGACCGGCGGCGGCACCATCGGCAACGCGGTCTCCGCGCCCCTGTACACGCAGGGGCGGCGGCCCTCCGCCGCAGTAGTGATCATGGTCGACTGCTCCGGGTCCATGGACTACCCGCCGACCAAGATGCGCAATGCCCGGGACGCCACCGCCGCCGCGATCGACACCCTGCGCGACGGCACCCACTTCGCGGTGATCGACGGCACGCACCTCGCCAAGGAGGTCTATCCGGGCGGCGGGCGGCTCGCGGTCGCCGACGCCACCACCCGCGAGCAGGCCAAACTGGCGCTGCGCCGGCTGAGCGCGGGCGGCGGTACCGCCATCGGCACCTGGCTGCGGCTCGCCGACCGGCTGCTGTCCGCGGCGGACGTCACCATCCGGCACGGCATCCTGCTCACCGACGGCCGCAACGAACACGAGTCACCGGAGGATCTGCGGGCCGCGCTCGACGCCTGCGCCGGCCGGTTCACCTGTGACGCGCGGGGTGTCGGCACCGACTGGGAAGTGAAAGAAGTCACAGGGATCGCCTCCGCGTTGCTCGGCACCGCCGACATCGTCGCCGACCCGGCGGGTCTCGCCGCCGACTTCACACGGATGATGGAGACGGCGATGGGCAAGGAGGTCGCCGACGTCGCCCTGCGGGTGTGGACGCCGGTCGGCACGACCATCCGGTTCGTCAAGCAAGTCGCCCCCACCGTGGTGGACTTGACCACCCGCCGCACCGAGGCCGGACCGCGGGCCGGGGACTACCCGACCGGGTCCTGGGGCGACGAGTCCCGTGACTACCACCTGTGCGTGACGGTCCCGCCGGCCGGGCTCGGCCAGGAGATGCTCGCCGCCCGCGTCTCCCTCGTGGTGCCGCAGGCCGGGGGCACCTCCGGTGCGGGCGAAGCCGGGCGCGGGGGAGGCGCGGTACAGAACCTCGGCGCGCAGGGGCTCGTACGGGCCGTGTGGACCGACGACATGGCCGCCTCCACCTCGATCAGCCCCCAAGTCGCCCACTACACCGGGCAGGCCGAACTGGCCCAAGCCATCCAGCAAGGCATCGATCTGCGCAAATCAGGCGATTTCGACGGAGCAACGGCCAAACTGGGGCGTGCGGTTCAGCTCGCGAGCGCCTCGGGGAACGCGGATACTGCGAAACTGCTTGCGAAGGTGGTGGACGTCGTCGACGCCGCGACAGGTACTGTGCGGTTGAAGACGAGGGTCGCGGAGGCGGACGAGATGACTCTGGAGACCCGGTCCACAAAGACTGTTCGTGTAAAGAAGTGACCCCTGGAAGCGACCCGAGCGATCCAGGCCGACCCTTAGGAGAAGGGGAAGCACCGACATGCCGACCTGCCCGAACGGACACCAGTCGGGTTCCGACGACTGGTGCGAGGTCTGCGGTCACCGCATGGCCGGTGCCGTACCTCCGCCCCCGCCTCCCCCGCCCGCCGGCGGCTACGGCTTCCCTCCGCCGCAGGGCGGCCAGCCCGGCGGCCGCCCGCAGGCGCCGGGTGCGCCCGAGGCGGAGCTGTGCCCGCAGTGCCGTACGCCCCGCGAGGGCGGCGCGCCCTTCTGCGAGGAGTGCCGGTGGAACTTCCTGACCAACACGGCGACCTCGTACACGCCGGCCGCCCCGCGCCCGCCGCAGCCGCGGTTCCAGCCGCCGAGCGCGACGTACGGCGGCGGTGACGCGTACGAGTACCAGGGCTCGCGGCCCTCGCAGATGAACCGGCCCGCCGAGCCGATCCCGTCCTTCGGCAGCGAGCCGTCGGGCCCGACGCCGTTCGGCGGCGACCGCGCCCCCTCCGCCCCGCCGACCTCCCCCGGCCCCTCGGCACCGCCCCCCTTCGGCTCCGGCAACCAGCGCCGGCCGGGTCCTCCGCCGGCCTTCGGCCAGGGCCCGGGGCCGGGTCAGGGTCCGGGTGCCGGGGGTCCCTCCGGTCCGTCCGGCTTCGGCGGCGGACCCGGGCAGGGTCCCGGCGGCCAGTCCGGCTTCGGCGGCGGCCAGGGGCAGGGTCCCGGCGCGGGCTCGGGCGCTCCTTCCGGCCCGTCCGGCTTCGGCAGCGCACCGGGGCAGGCTCCCGGCGGCTTCGAACGCGGTCCCGGTCAGGGCCCCGGTGCCGGCGGCCCCTCCGGCCCGTCCGGCTTCGGCGGCGGACCCGGGCAGGCTCCCGGCGGCTTCGAACGCGGTCCCGGTCAGGGCCCCGGCGGCACCGGTGCTTCGTCGGGCTTCGGGGGTGGTCCCTCCCATCCCGGCGGGTCCGCTCAGCCCGGTCCGTCCGGTTTCGGCGGTGACCCCTCGCGTCCGGTACCGCCACCGCCCGGCGGTCCCGGCGGCGCCCGGCAGGCGTTCCAGCAGTCCGGGGCGACGGCCCCGCCCGCGTTCCCGCAGGAGACCGGCCGGCCCCCGGCCGGCGGCCCGCCCTCCGGCGGCCCCTCCTACGGCGGCGGTGACGACGACTGGGTGCTCCCCCCGCCGTCGTCCTCCGGTCCGGCCGGACCGGGTCAGGGCCAGGGGCCCGGCGGTCAGGGCGGCGGGTACGGCTACCCGCACCCCGGCGCCCAGACGCCGTCCGGACCGGGCGGCTTCCCCGAGGCACCGCAGGCCCCCCAGGCGCCGCAGCGGACCACCTGGACCGCCACCGTCGGCCCGGACCGCGAGTACTTCATGGCGATGATGCACCGCTCCGGCCCCGAGGCCGCGGGCCTGAACCTGCCCGCGTACTCGCCCGAGCAGCAGCGCACGCTCACCGGCAACCAGATCTCCATCGGGCGCCGCCGGCACTCCACCGGCGACACCCCCGACATCGACCTGTCGGTGCCGCCGGAGGACCCGGGCGTCTCGCACCAGCACGCGGTGCTGGTGCAGCAGCCGGACGGCAGCTGGGCGGTCGTCGACCAGAACTCGACGAACGGCACCACGGTCAACATGTCCGAGGAACCGATCCAGCCGTTCGTGCCGGTCCCGCTCCAGGACGGCGACCGGGTGCACGTGGGCGCCTGGACGACGATCACCGTCCGCCGGGGCTGAGAAGGATCAGCGCAGGGGCCAGGCGTACGGCCCCTCCGGGTCGTCCAGCCACGCCCAGACGTGCTCGCCGTCGACCGTGACGCCGTAGCGCCCGCGGACCGGTTCGCCCTCCCGCTGCCACAGGGAGTACGCCTCCTGGGGGTCGAGGGTGCCCCGGGTCAGCGCGAGCAGGAAGTGGAACGGCTCCTGCTCGCGGGCCCGGCCCGGCAGCCCGGCCAGACAGACGCCCTCGGGCTCCGTCCTGCGTTCGCCGCGCAGCGGCACGAAGAAGGCGGCCCGGGACAGGAAGCGGCCCTCCGCGTGCTCCGCGTCCCGCACGGTCAGGGCGAGCAGGCCGGTGGCGAGCGGGGTGAGGACGCGCGCGCCGGGGCGGCACTGGGCGAGCCAGGCGCGCGGCACGGTGCGCAGCTCGCAGGTGGCGATGATCCGGTCGAAGGGGGCGCGTTCGGGCACCCCGCGCGCGCCGTCGCCGGTGACGACGACCGGGTGGTGGCCGGCCGCCGCCAGGTGCCGCCGGGCCGACTCGGTGATCTCCGGTTCCAGGTCGACGGTGGTGACGAGGTCGTCGGCGCCGAGCCGGTGGGCGAGCAGGGCCGCGTTGTAGCCGGTGCCGGCGCCCACCTCCAGCACCCGGTTGCCCTCCTCGACCCGCAGGGCGACCAGCATCCGCGCCATCAGCGAGGGCTGGCTGCTGGAGGAGAGCAGCTCACCGTCGCGCAGCCGGGTGGCCAGCGGTACGTCCGCGTAGGCGCCGCGCACCCAGCGTTCCCGGACCGCCGGGTCACGGCTCTCGCCCCAGCGGCGTTCGTAGCCGCGCGATCCGGCGACGTAGTAGTAGGGCACGAACAGATGCCGGGGCACCGCCGCGAAGGCCTCCCGCCACACCGGCTCTTCGGCCCATGCCCCCTCGGCGTCGATCTCCCGCACCAGCGCGGCCCGCGCCGCGGCGGCGAGCCCCTCGGTCTCGCTGTCGTAGGCGCCCATGGTGTCCACAGTAGGGGTGAGCGGGGTGTGGTCCTAAGCCCTGAGTCCTGGGTCCCCCCGTCTGAGACCATGGACAGGTGAAAGAGATTCGGCGCGGCACGCTTCAGGAGCAGACCTTCTACGAGCAGGTCGGCGGGGAGGACACCTTCCGCCGGCTCGTCCACCGTTTCTACGAGGGAGTGGCCGAGGACCCGATCCTGAAGCCGATGTACCCGGAGGAGGACCTGGGTCCGGCCGAGGAGCGGCTGACCCTGTTCCTGATGCAGTACTGGGGCGGCCCCACCACCTACAGCGAGAACCGGGGCCACCCGCGGCTGCGCATGCGGCACGCCCCCTTCACCGTGGACCGGGCGGCGCACGACGCCTGGCTGCGGCACATGCGGGTGGCCGTGGACGAGCTGGGGCTGTCCGAGGAACACGAGCGGACGCTGTGGAACTACCTGACGTACGCCGCCGCCTCCATGGTGAACACCCCGGACTGACGGGTCGTCGCCGAAGAGCGGTTCAACCGGGTGACGGGCTCCGTCTCGCCGTGGGCGGTGGTGGCGTGGATGAACCGGAGCCGAGGAGGCGGGGGCGGCTCAGCGCACGCTGAGACCGAAGGAGCCGAGCCCCGTCCGGCGCACCGCCACCGAGCCGTACGGCGCGCGCAGCCGCAGCCACGCCCCTGAGGAGAACAGCCCGATGTCCCCGGGCTCGGTCCCCGGCCGCAGGAAGCCCAGCGACTGGGCCGCGTGCACGGCCCGTACGGGCAGCCAGGTGCCCTTGATCTGCCGGGACCAGATGTCCCGCCCGATCCGGTCCAGCTCCGCGCGGGTACGCCCCTCGGCACCCAACTCCTCGGTGCGGGAACGGAACTCGGCCACCGCTGCGGCGACCGTGGCGCGCAGCGCGTCCGGTGCGGGCAGCCCGGGCTCGGACCGCCAGCCGCTGCGCGGCGGCAGCACACCGGCCCACGGCGGTCCCGTGACCGCGCCCGGAACGGCGGCGGTGGCCGCCCGCTCGTCCACGGACTCCAGGAACTCACCGGCCGAGACGGTCACGTCGAGAGTGACGTCGAGCCCGTGCTCGTACGGCTTGGCCAGCCGCACCGTGCGGACGGCCAGCACCTCGAAGGACGGCGGCCGGCCGAAGACGGCGAGGGCGGTACCGGCCGCCTGCAGCCGCACCGCCGCTCCACGGTCGTAGTGGAGCAGCCGGGAGAGGAAGGCGGCGAGGTCCGCCGCCTCCGTCTCGTCGGCCAGGTGCAGCACCGTCATGCGGCGACGGCCTCCTCGTCGGCCGCGTCCGTGTACTGCTGGAGGAACTCGCGCTCCTCCGGGGTGATCCGGCGCGGCCGCTGGGTCTCGAAGTCGAACGGCACGATGACCGTCGACGCCCGTACGTAGACCAGGTCGTCGTCCTTCACCTCGTAGGAGACGGTGAAGGACGCGGCCTTGATCGCGGTGATCCACAGCTCGATGTCCACGGGCGTCGGCCGGTGGACGAGCTGCCGCTTGTAGTCGATCTCATGGCGGGCGACCACGGACCCCTGCTTGGACTCCTTGCCCCGCAGGGACAGGAAGTCGATGCGGGCCTCCTCCAGGTAGCGGAGGAAGACCGCGTTGTTGACATGGCCGTAGGCGTCCATGTCCGACCAGCGCAGTGGGCAGCGGTAGAGGTGCCGCAAGTTCGATCAGCCCCGGGTCAGCTTCTTGTAGGTGGCACGGTGCGGACGCGCCGCGTCCGGGCCGAGCCGCTCGATCTTGTTCTTCTCGTACGACTCGAAGTTGCCCTCGAACCAGAACCACTTCGACTCGCCCTCGTACGCGAGGATGTGCGTGGCGACCCGGTCGAGGAACCACCGGTCGTGGGAGACCACGACCGCGCAGCCGGGGAAGTCCAGCAGCGCGTTCTCCAGGCTGGAGAGGGTCTCGACGTCGAGGTCGTTGGTGGGCTCGTCGAGGAGCAGCAGGTTGCCGCCCTGCTTCAGGGTCAGCGCCAGGTTGAGCCGGTTGCGCTCACCGCCGGAGAGCACACCGGCCGGCTTCTGCTGGTCCGGGCCCTTGAAGCCGAAGGCCGACACATACGCCCGGCTCGGCATCTCGACCTGGCCGACGTTGATGTAGTCGAGCCCGTCGGACACGACCTCCCACAGCGTCTTCTTCGGGTCGATGTTCTCGCGGCTCTGGTCGACGTAGGAGATCTTGACGGTCTCTCCGACCTTGATGTCGCCGGAGTCCGGGGTCTCCAGGCCCTGGATCATCTTGAACAGCGTGGTCTTGCCGGCGCCGTTCGGGCCGATGACACCGACGATG
Source organism: Streptomyces sp. NPDC042638 (assembly GCF_040647235.1). Classification (NCBI taxonomy): domain Bacteria; kingdom Bacillati; phylum Actinomycetota; class Actinomycetes; order Kitasatosporales; family Streptomycetaceae; genus Streptomyces; species Streptomyces sp. NPDC042638. The sequence continues at coordinate 124,588 of NZ_JBEZBT010000003.1, read as the reverse complement.
CCGTTGCGCGGCAGCGTGAAGGACAGCCCGTCGACGAGGATCTTCTCGCCGAAGCCCTTGCGCAGGTCGTCGACCTCGACCACGACGTTGCCCAGACGCGGGCCCGGCGGGATCTGGATCTCCTCGAAGTCCAGCTTCCGCATCTTGTCGGCCTCGGCGGCCATCTCCTCGTACCGCGCGAGACGGGCCTTGGACTTGGCCTGGCGCCCCTTGGCGTTGGAGCGGACCCACTCCAGCTCTTCCTTGAGCCGCTTCTGCCGCTTGGCGTCCTTCTGGCCCTCGACCTTCAGACGGCTCGCCTTGCTCTCCAGGTACTTGGAGTAGTTGCCCTCGTAGCCGTGCAGACGGCCGCGGTCGACCTCGCAGATCCAGCCGGCGACGTTGTCCAGGAAGTACCGGTCGTGGGTGACCGCCACGACGGTGCCCGGGTACTTGGCCAGGTGCTGCTCCAGCCAGTTCACCGACTCGGCGTCGAGGTGGTTGGTGGGCTCGTCGAGGAGCAGCAGGTCGGGCTGCTCCAGCAGCAGCTTGCAGAGCGCGACGCGGCGCTTCTCACCACCGGAGAGGTTGGTGACGGGCCAGTCGCCGGGCGGGCAGCCCAGCGCGTCCATGGCCTGCTCCAGCTGGGCGTCGAGGTCCCAGGCGTTGGCGTGGTCCAGCTCCTCCTGCAGCTTGCCCATCTCGTCGAGCAGCGCGTCGGAGTAGTCGGTCGCCATCAGCTCGGCGATCTCGTTGAACCGGTCGAGCTTGCCCTTGACCTCGGCGACACCCTCCTGGACGTTCTCCAGGACGGTCTTCGCCTCGTTCAGCGGGGGCTCCTGGAGCAGGATGCCGACGGTGTAACCGGGCGAGAGGAAGGCGTCACCGTTGGACGGCTGCTCCAGTCCCGCCATGATCTTCAGCACGGTCGACTTACCGGCACCGTTCGGACCGACGACGCCGATCTTCGCCCCCGGCAGGAAGCTCAGGGTGACGTCGTCGAGGATCACCTTGTCGCCGTGCGCTTTGCGCGCCTTGCGCATGGTGTAAATGAACTCAGCCAAGAGAAACCGTCCGGCAGCTTGAAATCTGGCAGTGGGCAGATACACCCCATCTTGCCGTACGGCCACCCCTGTGCGGAAACCCATTGGCCCGGGGGCCTGTGACCTGGGGTTTCGCTGGTGGCTGCGGTAACCCGTCTGTCGCTGTCGGTCGCCGTTGGGTAGCCTCTCGCACCCTCGCACGGCCCAGCGCCCACCTCTTTGGCTGCGGGCTATCGGTTGATCGGATCTCGTAGACGATCTCGCAGTGCGCGGCGGGCAGCACGATGTCCGCCGTCTCCACGGGCCGCCTCCGGTCGCTGTAGGAGGTCCGCCGGATGTGCGTGACGAGCGCAGCCTCCTGGATACCGAGTATCGACGCCTCCTCGGCGGTCGCCTGCCTCGGGCTCGGGCTGCTCAACGGCGTGGCTGGCCGTGACGCCGATCGCGGCCATGCGATTCACGACACCCGCTCCGGCGCGCGGCCCTCCCTCGGGGAGGACGAGCACGACCCGTACGCGTCGGTCGAAGCGGAAGTGCCGGACTCGCTCTTCGCCGGCTTATGGCGGGAGGCCCTGGAAGCGGTGGCGGAAGCCGGTCGATTCTCGTAGACGCCGAGGCGCCCGCGCAGCCACTCGGTGAAGGCGCCCTCGCCGGGCGGGCCCGGGAAGTCGAAGGGCTCGGGGATGCCGTGCACGGCCAGCGCGGCCCCGTAGCCCGTCAGCGTCGAGTCGAGGTGCCGGAGGGAACCGCGGCGCAGCCACGTCCCGGGGCGGCGGCGGATCTCGTCCAGCAGGTCGTCGATGCCGGTCAGCTCGGTGAGTCGCCGTAGGCCTGATGGCAGGCCGCCGTCCGCGGTCGTCGTCGTGCTGTCCGGTCCGGCGTCATTCGCCCGCCTCCGTCTCCCTCCTGCGGAGTACGACCAGGACCGCTCCGCCGATCACGACCAGGCCGATGGCCACCCCGGCGATCAGGGGAGTGATCGCGGAGCCGCCGGTCACGGCCAGGTCGGTGGTGTCCACGGTGCCGCCGCCCACCGTGGCCGGGCTGGGCTCGTTGCGCAGCTGGGCCGTCTGCGTGGTGATCGAGCCCTGGGTCTTGCAGTCCAGGACACCGGTGAAGCGGTGGCTGAAGCCGTACGGGCCGGTGATCGTGAAGTCGTAGGCCTGGTCCTCCTGGAGCGGCACGGTCACCGTGCGGGTCGCGCCCGCGGGGATCGTGTGCTCGGCGCCCATCAGCTGGAAGGTGAACGGCTCGTCGCCCTTGTTGACCGTGGTGATGTCCACGCCGCCCTTGGCGCAGTTCTTACGCGCCGAGACCGCCGGTATGGCACCCTCGGCCGCCCAGCCGGCCGTCACGGTCGCGGAGACGGTGGACTCGCTGGAGCCGGCCAGGATCTGTGTCTGGCTGCGGCTCTCGGAGGTGAAGGCCCGGCCCACCGGCACGGTCGTCGACGCCTGCACGGTCAGCTGGGCCGTGCCCGCTTCACCGCCGGTGTGGTCGGGCCCTCCGGCCGCGTCCTCGGGGACGTCGAAGAACAGCCGGCTGCCGTCCTCCGCCGAGGTGATCACCTTGCCGCTCTTGTCGACGACCCGCACCCCGCTGCCGGACGCGTCCACCGGCGGGCTCACCGTGACCGCGCTGGCGTTGGTGTGCACGGTCACCGGTCCGAGCACGTCACCGGGCCGGCCGGAGACCGCGGGCGGGTCAAGGGTGAGCGAGGCCTCGGGCTCGCTGACACCCCGGGCGCTCTTCTCCAGGTAGTCGGCGAGCTTCTCCGCCCGCGGGTCGACGGCGTCGACCTCGGCGCCGTCGGAGTAGCGCCAGATGGCCACCTGGGTGCCGGCCGCCGCGTCCTGCTCGGTCAGCCCGCTCGCACCCGCTTGCCGGGCGAGCGCGGCGAGATCGTTGACCTGCGGGTAGGAGTGCTGAAGGATCCAGTTGATCCGCCCCGCGTCCTTGTTGGTGCCCAGCGAGGTGCCGCTCCAGGGCGTCTCCTGGTATCTGGCGTCCCGCTGGGTCGGGTTGTGGAGGTCGACGCAGTACGTCTGCAGGGTGCCGCCGCCGTCCACGGACATCTCGAACAGGCCCGCCGACACCCGTTGGTCGCCGCCGTCCCCGTGGATCACGGCCTCGCCGTAGGTCTTCAGACCGTTGATCGTGGCCGTCGCCCCGCCCTGGGTCTGCGGTCTCTCGTCGGCCACAGCCGTACCGGCGCCGGACAGCACGCCGGCCGCCACGATGCCGGACACCGTGGTGGCGGCGGCCAGACGGTTCCTTCCGGCGGACCGGCAGAACCCAGAGAGCGCAGCAAGCACAGAATTCCCCTTCGAGCAGGACCCGTTGGACGTGGGGGACGGTCCCACCAGCAGAATCAGCAGCCCCTAGGGGCACGCCCGGCATCCTATGGATCAGCCGGAGCCCGACCCGCCTGTCGGATCATCCGATGGGTGATCCGATCCGCAATCGTTATCGCCGGGACCGTCCGTGAACCGGTGCGGATCGACAAATCCACTGCCCCATACAGGGTGTTCACGCCGTACGCACAGGACGTTCAGAGCCGGCCGGCAACCGTCCGCGAGGCCCCCGGGCAATCTGACGTCACGTCATCACCGCTTTGGGCTGGTCCTGTTGCTGTGGCCGCCCGTCCTGCGGATCCGCAGGGGGTGGTGTCTCCCAGTTCGGCTCCGGCCGGGGCGCCGCCGGTGTCCCCTCCGGCTTGGCCGCGCGCTGGAAGAGCGCCGTGCCGCGCGCCAGGTCATGGCCGATCGCCACGGCGTCGATGTCGGCGGAGGCCCACTGCTGCTGTCCCTCGCGCACCTCGGCGCGCACCTTCAGCCGGCCCTGGACGACGACCGGCTGGCCCACCTCCACACATGCGGCCACGTTCACCGCGAGCTGGCGGTTGGCCCACACCGTGAAGAAGTTGGTGTGCCCGTCCGTCCACGCGTTCTTCTCCCGGTCCCAGTAGCGCGCGGTCACCGCGAGCCGGAACCGGGCCGACGATCCCGCCGCCAGTTCGCGGTACACCGGCTGGGTCGCCACGTTCCCCACCACACAGACGATCGTCTCGTTCATGTTCTCGCTCCCCTCCCCCGCCCGTCCCCTTCCGGTTCCGGCCGGGCGGACACACGTACGGGCCCGTCCCGTACGGCTGCGTCTGCCGTGCCGCGCGTACGACTGCCGTACGCGCCCGCACGTCCCGCCGACCGCCCGCACCGGTCCCGTGTCTCCTGCCGGACCCGCCGTGCGATCGCCGTGACCCCAGACTGCCTCCGCCGGGCCGAGCCCGCTGAGCGCTGTGGACGGCCGCCCACCTGTGGAAAACCCCGCCACCCGCATGAGTGACCCCGGGCCCCCGAGTCCCCCACCCACCCCTCACCGGCTCACCCCGCCCGCCGCCGGCCGCCCTCTCACCCAGCCTCCACCAGCGGCCCCCACCAGCGGCCCCCTCCCGCCGCCCTCTCACCCAGCTCCCACCAGCGACTCGCTCCCGCCGCCCCTCACAGCGGCCCTCTCACCTCACTCCGGCCCGCACGACCCTGCCGTACTGCTCCCGCACCTCCCGGTACCGCAGCAGCTCCGACGCCACCGGATCGAGCACCCGGGCCCGGCCGCAGCTCGCCGCCGTCTCCCGCAGCCGCCGTTCCGCCTCCTGGCCGTAGCGTCGCGCGGGCCCCCTGGCAGCCATCCGGCAGCCCCACTCCACCAGCGGCCCGCCGACGATCCCGCACACCATCAGCAGCACCGGCACGCCCAGGTTGGGCGCCATCACGCCGGCGATCTGCCCTGCCAGCCACGCGCCGCCCACGATCTGCAGCAGCGTCATCGCCGCCTGGACCAGTACGGCCACCGGCCACCAGCCCGGCCGCAGCGGGCGGCCCGGCGGGAGCCCGGCCCGCGCCGCCAGGTCGTCCAACGCCTCGGACAGCCCCTGGGAACCGCGTACGGCCGCCTCGCGCACCGCCTGTGCCCAGGGTGTGGGCAGACCGGCCGAGGCCCGGTCGGCGACCGTCCGGACCGCCTGTTCCACCCGCTGGCGGGCCGTGGCCTCCTCGTCCGCCTGGCCGCGCACCGCGATGCGGCCCGTCGTGGACTCGCCACGGCCCTGGTACCAGCGCCACAGCCGCAGCCAGGGTGTGCCGCAGGCACGGTTGGCGTTGCGCAGCCACGCGCGCTCGGCGGCCTCGCCCGCCGCGGTGGCGCCCACCGCGTCCGCGAGCCGCGCGGCGAACTCCTCGCGCGCGTCCTCGCTGAGGCCGACGCGCCGACCGGCGGCGTACACGGGCCGCAGCTCGGCGGCGGCGGCGTCCACGTCGGCCGCCACCCGGCGGGCCGCCGCGCCGCGTTCCGCCACGAACTGGCCGAGCACCTCCCGGAGGTCGCCGACGCCGTCACCGGTGAGCGCGGACAGCGCGAGCACGGTGGCACCCGGTTCACCGTGCTCGCCGAGCGCGATGCCGTCCTCGTCCAGCAGCCGCCGCAGATCGTCCAGGACCTGGTCGGCGGCGTCCCCGGGCAGCCGGTCCACCTGGTTGAGGACGATGAACATGATCTCCGCGTGGCCGGACATCGGCCGCAGATAACGCTCGTGCAGGACGGCGTCGGCGTACTTCTCGGGGTCCACCACCCAGATGACCGCGTCGACCAGCTTCAGGATCCGGTCGACCTGTTCGCGGTGCTGTACGGCGGCGGAGTCGTGGTCGGGCAGATCGATCAGGACCAGCCCGCGCAACTGCCCCTCGGTGTCCGGGCTGTGCAGCGGACGGCGGCGCAGCCGGCCGGGAATGCCCAGCCGGTCGATGAGGGCCGCCGCGCCGTCGCTCCAGCTGCACGCGATGGGGGCGGCCGTGGTCGGGCGGCGTACGCCGGTCTCCGAAATGGGCACTCCGGCAAGGGCGTTGAACAGCTGTGACTTGCCGCTGCCGGTGGCACCGGCGAGGGCGACGACAGTGTGCCGGCCGGAGAGCTTGCGGCGGGCGGCGGCCTCGTCCAGGACCCGGCCCGCTTCGGCGAGCGCATGACCGTCCAGGCGGGTACGGGAGAGCCCGACGAGTTCCCGCAGGGCGTCCAGGCGTGAGCGCAGCGGGCCGTCGTACGCCAGAGGGGCCGGGGTGTGACTGCCGGGCGCGCGCTGGCTCTGCTCCCCGGCGGAGGCCCGCTCGGCGGCGAGGGCGGCGGAGGTGGCCTCGGTGACGCGCCGCGCGATGAGACCGTCGTCCCAGCTCTCCGAGGAACCGGGGTCGGCGTCCTTGCCGGGTTCGGTGGAGCTTGCCCCGGTGTCGGAGGCGGTGGAGGAAGAGGCGGAGGCGGTGGGGGGGACCTTCGCCTTGGGGGGCGTCGCGTCGGCTGCGGGGCGGGGCTTCGGGGAGTGGGACTCCCGCGAAGCCCGGGGCTCCCGGGACTCAGGGGGCTCGGGGGACTCCCGCGACTCTTGCGACTCCCGGGGTTCGGCCTTCGAGGACTGGGACTTCTGGGAGTGGGACCTCTGGGAGTGGGACTGCGGGCGGGGGACCGATACGCCTTCGTCGGAGCCGGGCCCGCGCGCGGGACGGTCGCGCTCGGCGTTCTCGCCCTGCTCGCGCGCGGGACGCTCCCGGTCGCCGCTGCCGTCCTCGCCGAGGCCCTGCTCCCCCCTCTCTCCCTTCCCGTCTCCCTTCCCGGCGTTCAGTCCCTCCTCGTCCCTCCGGCCGTGCTCACCGCTCCGGCTCCTCTCGCTCTTCTGCCCGCTCTCGCCCTGCTCGCCGCTCCCCACGCGCGCGTGGGGACCGCCGCCGAAGTCGCCACCCCTGCCGCGGCCCTCGTCCTGGTCGCCGTCAGCGGCCCCGCCCCGGGACGCGGCAGGGTCCGCACCTCTGCCCCCGTCCCCGTACGGGCCTTCCTCCTGGATCCCCTTCTCGTCACGACGGCCATGGCTCCGGCCCTGGCCCTGCCCCTCGGAGAAGGTGATGCCGGCGGGACGGGGGTCCGCGGTGCGGTCGGTGCGGTCGGTGCGGTCGGTGCGGGGACGGTCGGCGCCGCGAGGCTCCTTCACGAGGCTCGGGCGCGCCTGAGGGAGGCTGCCGGCGCGCTCGGCGGTGTCCATGGCGCCCGAGCCGCTGTGAGCGCTGTGTTCCGAGGACCCGGTGTCGCCGCTGCCGCTGCCGTGGTCGGTGCGCCTCATGTGGTCGGTGTACTCCGTGTGGTTCTGGTCAGTGACGGCGGTCACCGGTCACCTCTCCTTCTGCAGTACGGACAGGGCGGCGATGAGTTCGGCCTGGGGCTCGGGATGGACGTCCAGGGCGTCGAGCGGTGCGAGGCGCCGCTCGCGTTCGGCGTGCATGACGCGGTCCACGTGCTCGATGAGCAGCCGTCCCGCCCGGTCGCGCAGCCGCAGCACGCCGTGCGCGCCGAGCCGCTCGGCGAGCCCCTCGCCGGCGGTACGCGCCCGGCGCCCGCCCAGCACCGCCGTGGCGACGAGGGCGGCGACGACCTCCGGGTCGGGTGCGCCGGTACGCTCCAGCACCCGCACCTCGTCCTCGGCGTACTCCTCCAGTTCACGCCGCCAGCGCCGGGCCGCGAGCCCGATGCGGTGCTCGGCGCTCTCCACAGAGGTGCCGCGGCCGGCGAGCTCCGGGGCGCCGGCGGCGGGCTCGCGCCGCCAGGCGTCGTCGACACGTTCGTCCGCGGCGGTGACGGCGCACAGCAGCAGGGCGGCCAGGCTCTCCACGAGGGCGTCGAGGAGTTCCCCGGCGGTGCAGTCCAGGGGGAAGGCGCGCCACCTTTTCAGGGCGTCCCCGGCGAGTACGGCACCGCTCTGGAGGCGGGCCCGCACGCGCGCGTGCTCGCTGTCGTAGGCGGCCTCCACGGCGGAGGTGAGCCGGAGGGCCGCCGCGTACTGGGCGGCGGCGGCGTTGGCCAGCTCGGGCATGCGGGCGTTGAGCGAGTCGAGCAGGCCGTGGGCCGTGCGGGCCATGACGTGCTGGCGGGCGGCGGTGTCCTGGGCGTGGTGCACGAGCCAGCTCTTCAGAGGTGCGACGGCGGTGGCGGGCAGCAGGCCGGCCCCCCAGGCGGACTCGGGCAGCTCGGGCACGGTGAAGCGGGGTACGTCGCCGAGGCCGGCCTTGGTGAGCAGCGCACCGTACTGCCGGGAGACCTCCGAGACGACCTGGTGGGGTACCCGGTCCAGGACGGTGACGAGGGTGGCGTTGTACTCCTTGGCGGTGCGCAGCAGGTGCCAGGGGACGGCGTCGGCGTAGCGGGCGGCCGTGGTGACCATGATCCAGATGTCGGCGGCGCAGATCAGCTGCGCGGCGAGGACGCGGTTGTCCGCGATCAGGGAGTCGACGTCGGGGGCGTCGAGCAGGGCCAGCCCGCGCGGGAGCGTCTCGACGGTCTCGACGCGCAGCACGCGCGCGGGCTCCTCCTCCTGCAGGAGGAACTCGTCGGCCGGGTCCCGCTGGGGCGACCACACGCGGGTCAGTTGGGGCAGCACGCGCATGCCGCTGAACCAGTGATGGTCCTCGGGATGGCAGACGAGGACCGGCGTCCTGGTGGTCGGCCGGAGCACGCCCGCCTCGCTCACCCGCCGGCCGACGAGCGAGTTGACGAGCGTCGACTTGCCCGCGCCGGTGGAGCCGCCGACGACGGCCAGCAGCGGCGCCTCGGGGCGCCGCAAGCGGGGTACGAGGTAGTCGTCGAGCTGTGCGAGCAGTTCGTCGCGGTTGGCACGCGCGCGTGGCGCCCCGGCCAGGGGCAGCGGAAAGCGTGCGGCGGCAACACGGTCGCGCAGAGCGGAGAGTGTGTCGAGCAGCTGAGGCCGTACTTCCAAGGTCACCACATGTGAAGAATGCCCAATTTTAGGGGAATTCTGAAGCATATGGACATGTCTGCGCGCCGACGGAACAGATCGGACAGACAGGACGACCGGGACACGGGCACTGTCCAGGCATAACGAGTGCACAACACCCGGTACGACAGACGCCAAAAGCGATGCACGATTCGCACTTGCCTGCGATTATCAGGACCGCTTCACCGAACCTCCACATTGAGCCACGGAGGCGAAGCGGCAGGGTCAAGGAACCGGGAGCCCTATCCTTGTCCCCGGCAACGTCACGGATCGGCCCGCACCAGGGCACCAGGCACGAGGCCACCCACCGGCCCCCGTAGCTCAGTGGATAGAGCAGGCGCCTTCTAAGCGCTTGGCCGCAGGTTCGAGTCCTGCCGGGGGCGCCAGTCTCCGCCCTCCCGTCCGGGAGGGCTTTTTGCTGGTCAGGATGGGTACCAGGGCACGGCGAAGCCCTGTTCCGGTCGAGGGGTCGGCCCTCGGACGGCCGCCGGGGCAGATCTCCGGCAGCTTCAGTCCGCCCCCTGAGGCCGGGCAGCCGGCCCTCGACGCACCGGGCACAGATTGCCAAGGGCACGACAACGCCGTTCCCGGCCCACTCCGCCACCCGGAGGGGCGGAATCCCGTCACCGAGCCACCTCGTCGGGCGCGTGTCCCGGTTGCCGTACCCGCATCGCTCGGTGGGCGGCTCGAAGCCGCGCGGGGGCAGCACGGCCTTCCGTGCGCTGCGCCACGCCCGGCGGATGACGGAGCCGGCGAGGATGCCGCCGGGCTCACCCGGCAGTGACGGCAACGCACCTTCGTAGGTGTGGCTGGTGAGGGTCCTGATGAGCTTCCGGTGCCGGCAGCAGCTGAGGAACCTGCAACCACAGACCTCATGAAAGCGTCACTTGCGGTGACCGAGCCCTGTCGCCCCCTTGGAGGGCCTCCGTTGCCACCACCACCTCAGCCGCCTCTGCCGCCGTCTTTGCCACCGCTGCGCGGGCAGTCAGTAGCGGTGTGGATACGGCGTACGTTCCGCTCACGCAAGGCGTTGTCAGGCGTCACACAGTGGTTCATCGACTGGGGTATACCGATCACCCTGCTCATCGGGTTCGTCTGGGTGTACGGTGCCAGCCGATCCGAAAAGGGTTGGAGCGGCATTTACAGGGCGTTCACGCTCATCGACCCGCCCGGGCACGAATCGTCGTGGGGCGCGTCGGTTCTCGGCTGGCTGCTGGTTCCCGCCCTCATCGGTGGAGTGGCCGGTCATGTGATCGCTACCCGGATGCAGCGGGTCAAGGAAATCGCCACCAATCACCTGTTTCAGCAGAGGGGCCTCGCCCGCCGGCTCAAGTTGCCGGGAAGGATCACCTTTCTCGAGTCTCTCCACCTTAAGAGCGCGGTGGACCAGGAGTTCCTGGACCGCTATGTGAGGCGGGCCCACCGGGGAGACTGGAAGAAGGCCCAGGACCACTGGGAGATCCTGGTCCGGGACGTACTCTGCACGGTCGAACTCGCTGAACTGGACCGCACCGAGGCACTGGAATCCGCCGAGAGCTTCGCCCGCGCCGTGATGTGGCTGACCGGCTACCAGGACAAGTGCCTCGTGTGCACCGCGCGCGCCAACCACCCGTGACCCCTCAGGAAGGACCCTTACGATGCAGACACGAAGCGCCGTGGAGATCGCTCGCGCCGCCCTGCGCGAAATCTTTCCCACCGCTCCCGAGGACGGTCTGGACGAAGGGGCACGTCACCTCGCCCGCTGGGGAATCGAAGGTCACGGAACTCAGCTCGACAACTCGGCCGCCGCGCTCATGTACATCGACCTGGCCTTCGCGTCCCAAGAGAGGCAAGTGCCGGACAACGTCCTTCTGGCCGCCGAAGTCCGTGGTACCGCACGGACCTGGCGTGCGCCATCACAGGGGGACTGACCATGAACCGCGTGTGTTCTGAGCCGCTCGTTGTCCTGGTCTTTGTCCGGTGCACCGACGCCCGCCATCGTTCACCGCTGTGCGCGTACCCCCTCTATTCAGTGACACCACCCTTGTCTGCTGGCCGTCCCAGTAGGTGACGGAGGGATGGAAGTCCGGGCTGCAGGACGTGACAGCGTAGGCCGCCCCAGCTCTTCTTCGAATTTCTCGGTACCAGTGCCCGCCGGTGACATATGCGGTGACAAAAGTACTCACTGCCGTGACAGCACTAATGGCGTAGAGGATCGCGGCCAAAGGAAGATTGCCGCATGCCATGCCGGCCGTCCGCGCGTCCTGACCGGGGGTCCGCGCGCCCAGTGCCACCGCGGCGAAGGCCCGCAGCCGGGTCTGGTCGGTCAGCGGTCCGATCAGCCGCCGGGAGCGCTCGCGCGCGTCGGGAGCGTCGTCGGTGTCCATGGCCGGAGGGCAGGCGACCGCCCCCGCGGGGGGTGCCCGTGATGTCGCGGGCCGGGCGCCCGGCGGACCCTGCCGTTGAAAGGGTGATCCCCGGCCGATCACCGTGACCGACCCCGCGCGCCGCCGTTGAACGGGAAGTGCGGCGGCTGGTCTGCCGCTGCGCTTTCCCAGCTACACAAGGAGGACGTGATGTCTCGCATCGCGAAGGCAGCCGCTGTCGCTCTCGGCACCGGTGCCGTGGTGATCAGCGGCGCCGGGCTCGCCCTGGCAGACGCGGGCGCTCAGGGCGCCGCAGTCGGTTCGCCCGGCGTGCTGTCCGGCAACCTGGTCCAGGTTCCGGTCAACATCCCGGTGAACGTGTGCGGAAACACCATCGATGTGGTCGGCCTGCTGAACCCGGCGTTCGGCAACACCTGCGTCAACGCCGGTGGCAACCACGTGCCCGGTAAGCCCGGCAACCCCGGCTCCGGCGGCTACGGCAACTGAGCCGACAGGCACACACAGGCAGGAGCCCCGGCACTCCGAGCGCCGGGGCTCCTCCCGTGTCCGCGGGTCCCGCGCTCACGCGTACCGGTAGATCCGGCTCACGTCCTCCAGCTGGTCCGGCGTCTCGTTCCACGGCGGGAGCTTCTCGTGCCGGGCGACGACCCGGTTGTGCTGGGCGTCGCCGGGGCGGGGCGGCTCGGCCGGCAGGTAGCGGTGACTGCGGTGAGCCCGCTGCCAGCGGTACCACTGCAGGTCGAGGAAGGCGTGGTGCAGCCAGAACACCGGGTCGTTGACGGACGCACCGCCGAGCATCTCGCCGCCGACCCAGCGGTGCACCCGGTTGTGATTGCGCCAGGACGCGCTGCCGCTGCCGCTCCCCCAGCCCTCCAGCCTGTTGCGGAAGCCCTTGCGGACGGTCGAGTCCCAGGGCCACGCGTCGTACACGGTCTCGTCGAGTGCCGACCGCAGCTCACCGGTGGTGGGCAGTTGGATGGGGGCGGCCGAGCGGCCCAGGTCCCGGGTGAGGAACCTGCCGTCGGTGATGCCCTCCTTGAGGGTCCAGTGGCCCGCCGAGTAGGCGAACGGACCGGTCATCACCTGCCGGTCGGAGGTGCGCCCGTTCCCGCCGAGCAGATCCCTGGTCCACGGCACGGACGTCGTCGTACGGTTACGGGTCCAGTCCCAGTACGGCACCGTCACCGAGGAGTCGACGCGGCGCAGGGCCCGCTCCAGTTCCAGCAGGAACCTGCGGTGCCAGGGCAGGAAGGACGGTGCCATGTGGGCGCTGCGCAGGCCGTCCTCGCCGTCGGCGGTGTAGAAGTCGATGTGCGTGCGCACGAACTCGTCGTATTCCCCGCGCCGTTTGAGCGCGAGCAGCGCGTTCACGAAGCGCCGCCGCTCCCCGGCGGTGAGTGTGCTGACGTCCTTACGCACGTACGCCATGCCGACCCCCCATGTCCCCCATGCCCCCCATGTCCCCCATGCCCGTGTGCCCTTCCGGATCCGGACCCGCCGGACCCGCCAGGTGTGCGGAGTGCTCGCCGTCGAGCCGGCCCGGCGCCAGGTCGCGCAGCCGCCGGCCGGGGCCGATCTCGTCCACCGCCGCCCGGGTCGCCGCCAGCGGCGTCCGGTACGACGTGTAGTGGTCGACCATGGTCAGCCAGGTCCCGTCGGCCCGCCGCATCAGGTGCAGCGGGCGGCCGTCGACGGTGATCCGCCATTCGCCCTCGCCCTCGCCCGCCGCCCGCCCCGCGACGGGCACCAGGACCCCCTGGATACGGCGGCCCCGGTAGGTCTCGTCGAAGTACCCGCCGTCGGCTTCCCCGGCCGGGGGCAGGGGCCGGGATGCGGCGATGACCGGGGTCAGCGCCAGCGCGGTGGCGGAGGCCAGCAGCCCCCGCGCCATCTCCCGCCGGGACGGTCTGGCCGCCCCCGCTCCACCCTGCCGCTCCGCACCGACCGCTACTCCGCCGACACCGACGACCATGCTCGCTCCTCGTCCGGGTTCAGATGTCCGTACCGGCTAACCGGCCGGGAGGGCACGGGGTCACCGTCACAGAGCCATCCGGCGGGTACGGAGTTACGGCGGAACGGAGGTACGGGTGGTTCGGAGGTGCGGAGGTTCGGACGGAGGAGTGCGCGGGGTCACCGCCGTAGGGCCGTCCGGTGGTACGGCGTTGAAACGCGCCGGGTCACCGTCGTGGAGCCGAACGGGCGAGCCGAAGGACGGGCGCGGCCGGCGGGTACCGCCGGGCGCGGTTACAGACCGGTGCCGGTGCCCAGGTCGGCGCCGGCCACGGTCTGCAGGACCGGGGCGAGGATGCCGACCTGGGGCAGCTTGAGGTCCGGGAGACCGAAGTTGTCCGGGTTCGGCTGGGTCAGCGGGGCGTCCACGTTCAGGCCGGGGCCGAGGGTGCGCAGGTCGGAGGCCGGGGTGTCGATGCCGAGGTGGTCGAACCGGTCGCCGAGGAGGTGCGGCATGGGTGCCCGCAGGTTAGCGCCGGGCAGGGCGCCGGTGACCGGCAGCCGGGGCAGGGTGCGGTCGGGCAGCAGCCGCCCGGTGACGTAGCGGGGACCGTCGGGGGCGCCCGGCATCAGCAGCGGCAGGTCCAGGCCGGCCTTGGGCACCTCCATGCCCAGGGACTGGGAGACGCCGTCCAGCGGCACGGGGACCGGGACCGTGCCGATCGCGGCGGCGGGGGTGGCCGCGGCCCCCACGGCGGCCGTGACGCCCGTGATGACGGCGGCGAGGGTTCCTCGGGTGGTCGGCTTCATGTCAGGTACGGTCCCTTTCAGGATGTGGGGATTCGTCGTCCGTACCGCGTAACGAGCCGGAAAAGGGCGCCAGTTCACAATTCCCCCGACTGCCGTAATAGTCGGCTGGTAACAGCGAACATTCCGATCGCTCCGGGATCCGATCACTCCGGGAGGAGAATCGGCGGTACCGGTATCAGCCGCGCAGACTGGTGGCCGGCAGGACGACGTGCGCGGCGGCGTTCAGGGTCTCCTCGGCTCCGGCGAACTCGGCCAGCGCGGCGGGCTCGACGGCCTTGCCGGGCTCGCCCTCGGGCCAGGCTCGGGTGGTGAAGACGAGGTAGGCGTAGCCGCGGGCACGGGCGGCGGCGAGCCACTCGGGCGGCGCGGCGGCCTGGGCGACGAGCTGCGGCATCCGGACGACGGCCTGGCCGGCCTCCACCAGCAGGCTGACCGGGAGGCCGGGCCGGCCGGTGCCGTCGATCAGCTCGCCGCCGATCGGCAGTCCGTTGCGCTCCAGCAGCTGTTCGACCGCGGCGGCGGTCGCCTGCGGGCCGCCCGCCGTGTCGCCGAGGGAGTAGGCCAGCAGGTAGGGCATGTCGGAGCCGTCCGGGGCCTCGCCGCTCCACGGCAGGACGACGAGCGTGCCGAGCTCGGCGGGACGGAATTCGGTCGAGGCAGAGGTAGAGGTCACCGCGCGACCATACCGACGCCGTCGCGCGCCGCCGGGCGGCTTCTCACCCTTCCGGACCAGTGCCCGGGGGTGCGCCACACGAACGAGGGAAGCGGCCTCGAACATGCCGGGGGCCGGTGCCGCGGGTGCGGTACCGGCCTCCTGTCTGCTCCGCGCACGGGGGGTGTCGGGCGCAGCTCTGCGGGTGTCAGGTTCCGCTTCCCACGGATCCGGACGCGTTGGGTCAGCTCTGCAGGGGCAGGCCGCCGAGGAGCGGGTTGTGCTGGTTCAGCGCGGTGGTCGCGCCCTTGACCGTGTTGAGGACGGAGTCCTTGTTCTCGGTGTTGAGCGCGTCCGACTGGTGCTGCAGCGGCATCGCGTCCTGGAGGGTGAGCCCGTGGCTGGTGAGCTGGTTGACGGCGCCGTTGAGGCTGGTGGGCGTCAGGTCGGAGGCGTTGTGGGCGAACGCGGGCGCGGTGACGCCGGCGAGGGCCACGGAACCGGCAACGACAGCGGCAGCCTTCAGGGACTTCATCGTGTTCCTTCCTTCGGCAACTCACGTCACCCCTGGGAATTCTGGCGCCGTGCCTAACGAGTTCCGGCCGGACCGGAAACCCCGCGCGGAGAAGACATATGAAATCCCCGAGAAAGGCTCGGGGATTTCATACGCCAGCCGGTCGGCAACCGGCTCGGCAGGTCAGCCGGTCGGGGGCAGGCTCGGCGTCGCGGTCGGCGTGGCCGCCGGGGACGCCTCGGTCAGGCCGGTCGTGGACAGGGCGTTGTCGCCGAGGAGGGTCGAGGTCAGCAGGTCGGCCAGGCCGGACACCACGTCGCTGGCGGACGACAGGAGCTGGCCGAGGCCGTCGGTGACCGCCTTCACCAGGTTGTCGATGGCGGTCTGCAGGGCGCTGAGCGTGTCACCCAGGAGGTCCCGGGACGAGACCATGCCGACCTTCGCGTGCCGCGCGGCCACCCGTGCGGTGAGGGCCACGGGCGCGGCGGAACTCGCGGGCGCGGCGGATGAAGCGGATGCCGCGGGCGAAGCGGATGCCGTGGGTGCCGTCGGCGAGGCGGGGGTGGTGGGGGCCGTCGACGCAGCAGGGGCGGTGGGCGAGGCGGGCTTGGCGGGCTTGACGGAGGCCGCGGGGCTGACGGGCGCGGCGGAGGTCGCCGGAGCGGCGGGCTTGACGGGGGCCGTGGGTGTCGCGGCGGCGGGCTTGGCGGTGGTGGTGGGCGTCGCGGGCGCGGCCGGCTTGGCGGGGGCCGTGGGGCTCGCGGGCTTCGCGGCCGTCGTCGGGGTCGCGGGAGCCGTGGGCGACGACGTCTCGGCAGCGGGCTTCGCCGCCGTGGTCGGGGACGCGGGCACGGAGTGGGCCGCGGACGCCGTGGGTGCGGCCGGCTTTGCCGGTGCGGCCGGCGCGGTGGGCGCGGCGGGCTTCGTGGGCGCGGCGGGCTTCGTGGGCGCCGCGGGCTGCGTGGGCGCCGCGGGCTTCGTGGGTGCGGCGAGCTGCGTGGGTGCGGCGAGCTGCGTGGGTGCGGCCGGCTTCGGGTCGGTGGCGGCCTTGGCGATGGCCTTCTTCGCCGCCTCGCCCAGTCTTCCGGCTTCAGCGGCGGGGAGCTTGCCCTTCCGCAGCGACTGGTCGAGCAGCTCGACGACCGGGTTGAGCGCGGGGTTCGCCTCGGCCATGGCTCGGGCCTGGGCGAGCAGTCTCTCCTTCTCCGCCGCCGGGACAGCCGCCAGGGAGGCGGTACGCCCGTGTCCCCGGGCAGCGTCGGCGGCGAGGGCGGCCGGGCCGGTGATGCTGACGAGGACGGCCGCACAGAGGACGGTGGACGCGAGACGCCGGGCGGGCAGATCACGCATGGGTGTTCCTTTCGGTGAACAGTGGGACCTAGGCCCACCGTCAGTTCGCCGATCGCACACCGCAACCGCTCGCCCGCACGGTGTGATCCGTCCGAGGGAGCAGAATCGGCCGTCCGCCCCGCGGCTGATACGCGGGGCGGACGGCCGCCCGAAGGGTTGCGTCCCGACGTCAGTCGTTGACGCAGGTGTTGCCGAACGCCGGGTTCAGCAGACCGACGACGTTGATGGTGTTGCCGCAGAGGTTGATCGGCACGTGGATCGGGATCTGGATGGCGTTGCCCGACACCACACCCGGCGAGTTGGCTGCGACGCCGCTGGCGCCGGCGTCGGCAGCGGCCACGCCGGCACCGCCGGCGACGGCCGCGACGGCGGCGGAGGTCAGGACCAGGCCCTTCGCGATACGCGACATGGAGAGGTGCTCCTTGGGATCGACACAAACATCCGGGCGGATGCCCGGCGCTGTGTCAACGCGTGGCACTCCCACGGGTTGTGCCGCCAATGGGGTGATGTGCCGGGGGGACACCCTCGCGATCGCGGCACGCTTGAGCGAATTCTGTACCCTTCCTCCCGAATAAGTACGAATCATCGCGAATCGATGCAGGGCAGGACGGGGCAGACGGGGCATTAGGGGGATCTCTCGGCGCTCGGCCACGGCTCCGCGGTGGCCGATCTCGGCCGGCTCTGCGGCGCGGTGGTGACCAGGGGGGCTTCCGGCTCGTTTCCCACGCGGACACGGCGTGGGCCGGCACGCCCCGCGCCGCCGTGGACGCGCGGAACCGAAGGCGCGTCCACGTCCGCAGTCCCGAGCGCCCCGTGAGCGAGGTAACCCGCGAAATGCATCAGTCAGCAGCCGCCCTGCGACCCTGGGTCCTGCACCTCGCGCAGCCCGTCGACGGCGGTGTCGCCCGGGTCGTGCTCGACCTGGCGCGGGCTCAGCTCGCGGCGGGCCTGAGGGTCACGGTCGCCTGTCCCGGCGGCCCACTCGCCACGGGCCTGCGGGAGCTGGGCGCCGACGTCCGGGACTGGCGGGCGGCCCGGTCCCCGGGCCCGGGCCTGCCGGGCGAGGTCCGTCGGCTCGTACGGCTGATCGAGGAGGTACGGCCCGAACTGGTGCACGCGCACAGCGCGAAGGCGGGTCTGGCGGCGCGGCTCGCCGTCCGCGGCCGGATCCCGACCGTGTTCCAGCCGCACGCCTGGTCCTTCGAGGCGGTCGGCGGCCTCACCGCGGCGCTCGCCCTGCGCTGGGAGCGGTCGGGGGCGCGCTGGGCGGACCGGGTGGTGTGCGTCAGCGAGGCGGAGCGCACGACCGGCCTGCACGCCGGAGTGCGCGCCGCCTACACGGTCGTTCCGAACGGCATCGACACGACCCGCTTCTCACCGCCTCCCGCCACACCACCCGCACACGCCGCTCGCTCCGGCGACGGTGAGAAGTCCCCACCAGGCTCACCCGGGGACGAGAACCCCGTCGAGGCCGCAGCCGAGGCCGCGGGCCGGCCGATCGTCGTCTGTGTGGGCCGCCTGTGCCGGCAGAAAGGCCAGGACGTCCTGCTGCGCGCCTGGGAGGACGTCCTCGGCGTACTGCCGGGAGCACGGCTCGTGCTGGTCGGCGACGGCCCGGACCGTGAGCCGCTCCGCCGGCGGGCGCACCCCTCCGTGCGGTTCGCCGGCGCCGTCACCGATGTCGTGCCCTGGTACCGGGCCGCCGACCTGGTGGTGCTGCCCTCGCGCTGGGAGGGCATGGCGCTCGCCCCGCTGGAGGCGCTGGGCTGTGGACGGCCCGTCGTGGTCACCGACGTCGACGGTGCCCGCGAGAGCCTGCCGCCCGCGCTCGCCGCGCGCTGTCTGGTGCCGCCGGAGGACCCGGGGGCGCTGGCCGGGGCGGTCACCGGGCTGCTGTCCGATCCTGCGCTGCGCGCGGCACTCGGCGCCCAGGGACGCCGGCACGTCCTGGCCCGGCACGACGTCCGGCACACCGCCGAACAGATCACGGCCGTCTACCGCGAACTCCTGGGCCGGGCACCGGCGGCGGACGACGCGACGGCCCGGCCCGTGCCCCCCGAGTGCAGGGAGTCCATCCACCCGTGACTGCGGAAACCACCGTCACCTCACCCGGCGCGCGGCCACGGGAGCACGGTTCGCGGCCCGTCTCCCTCCGCCCGGCCCGCCCCGCCGGCGGCTACCGGGTGCCGCTGCGGCGCCGGCCGGCACGGCGCGCGTCGCCGCTGCCGCTGCTCACCGCCGACCTGTTCGCCGCGCTGGTGGGCGCGGTCGCGCTGGGCGAGGCCGCCGGCCGGCCGGTGCTGGTCGCCGCCCTGGTCGCCGGCGCACTGCTGCTGCGTCCGCGCCCCGTCCGGCCGGTGCCCGGTGTGCTCGACGAACTGCCCGTGGTGTGCGGGCGGATCGCGGTGACCTGGCTGGGCCTGGCCGCGCTGCTCGCCGCGTACGACCCCGGGCGCACCCTCGGCGCCCGAACCCTGCTGCTGGGCTGCGCCCTGCACGCGGCAGCGGCCGGAGCGGCCCGGGGCGCGGTGCACTGGCGGCACCGGGTCGCGCTGCTGCGCCACCCGCGGACCGCCCTGGTGATCGGGCCCGCCGCGACCGGACAGCGGGTGGCCGCCGCGCTGCTGCGCAATCCGCGCTGCGGGGTGCGGCCGGTGGGTGTGGTCGCCGAACGCGCCGAGGGCACCGCCGGGCTGCCGGTGCTCACCACCGGCGAGGAGGTGGAGCGGGCGCTCATCCGGAACGGGGTGCGGGTCGTCCTCACCGTCCACCCGGCCGTGCGCGCCGAGAAGGGGCCGCTGCTGCGGGCGCTCGCCGAGTCGGGATGCGCGCTGTGGGAGGTGGACGCGGACTCCCCGGCGTACGAGATGCGCGAGCAGCTCGCCGGGTTCGCCGTGCGCCGTCTGGACGCGGGCGGGCGCGACAGTGCCGGCAAGCGACTGCTGGACGTGACGGTGTCCGGGGTGCTGCTGATGCTGGCCGGCCCGGTGCTGCTGGTGTGCGCGACGGTGCTGCGGCTCACCGAAGGCCCCGGGGTGGTGTTCCGGCAGGAGCGGGTCGGCAAGGACGGCCGCCCCTTCACCCTGCTGAAGTTCCGCACCCATCGCCCGGCCGACGAGCACGAGGCGGCCACCCGGTGGAGCGTGGCCGGCGAGCGGCGGATGAGCCCCTTCTGCCGGTTCCTGCGGCAGACCTCACTGGACGAGCTGCTCCAGTTGTGGAACGTCTTCCGGGGTGACATGAGCCTGGTCGGCCCCCGGCCCGAACGGCCTTACTTCGTCGCCCAGTTCAGCGGACTCCACCCGGGTTACGCGGCCCGGCACCGCATGCGGACCGGCATCACCGGGCTCGCCCAGATCAACGGGCTGCGCGGTGACACCTCCATCGAGGACCGGGCCCGCTTCGACAACGCCTACATCGACAACTGGTCGCTGTGGCAGGACGTCTGCATCCTGCTGCGCACCGCCGCCGCGCTCGTGCGATCCACGGGGAGCTGACCGATGGCCCTGACCCTGCCGCTCCGCCGCCCCGCGCGGCTGTCCCCGGCGCTGCCGGTGGTGGCCGTGGTCGCGCTGCTCGCGCTGCCGATCGCCCCCGGCGGCGGTGACGGTGGCGCGGGCCCCGCCGACGCGCTGTCCGCCCTGGTCGTCGTGTTCTGCGCCGTCCGGCTGCTGCGTGCGCGCCACCGCCCGCTCACCCCGGCCGCCGCGCTGATCCTCGGCCTGCCGGTGGCCGGCCTCGCGCTGGCCGCACTGCACGCGCTCACGCCGGGTGCCGGGATCACCGGCCTGGGCCGCTATCTGCAGGTCTTCGTCCTGGTCCCGGCCGCCGTCGTCCTGCTCGTCCGCGACCGGGCCGACTTCCGGCTGCTGGCCTGGGCGTTCGTGGCCCTCGCGGGCTGGCAGGGAACGCTCGGCGTGCACCAGTACGTCACCCGGACCGGGGCCTCCTACCAGGGCGAGGACATCCGGGCGGTCGGCACCTTCGGGGCAGCCGACGTGATGGGCATGGCGACGGTGGTGTCGTTCGGGCTGGTGTGCGCGGTGGGCCTGGCGCTGGGCCGGCCCGCGGTGCGGGAGCGGACGGTCGCCGCCTGCTGCGCGCTCGCCCTGACGGTCCCCCTCGCCCTGTCCTTCAGCCGGGGCGCCTGGATCGCCACCGCGGTCACCCTCACCGTCCAGCTGGTCCTGGCCGGCGTGCGCCGGGCGGTGCGGATCGGGGCGGCCGTGGTGGCCGCGGGGGTGGTGCTGGTGGGCGGGCTGGGCGTGGGTACGGCGCTGCTCCAGGAGCGGATCGACAGCATCACCCAGGTCACCGCCGCGCCCGACCAGTCGGTCACCGACCGGTACACGATGTGGGCCGCGGCCACCGACATGTGGCGTGACCGGCCGCTGACCGGTGTGGGCCTGAAGGCCTTTCCCGAGTACCGCGACGGGCACGCCTCCCTCGCGCTGTCCTCGGGCAGCGACACCGAGGGCGCGGGCGCGGCCTTCCGCCGGCAGCCGCTGCTCTCCCCGCACAACATGTACCTGCTGGTCCTCGGCGAACAGGGGCTGATCGGGCTGCTCTGCCTCGCGGGCGGCTGGCTCGCCCTGCTGGTGTGCGCCCTGCGCGGACTGTGGCGGACGCGTGCGGCCGGCGGCCGGGGCCTGGACTGCGCGCTGGTCGCCTGCGGGCTGCTGGTGTGGCAGCTCGTGGACTTCGCGTACGCCGACATCGGGGGCCCGTCGACCGTGCTGACGGCGGTGTGCTTCGGGCTGGTCGCCTGGTGGGCGCTGGTGGGCGGTGACCGGCTCGGCACCGGCGAGCACACCGCCGTACCGGGCCGGCGGCGGATGGCGGAGGAGGCAGCCCCGCGATGACGACGACAGCGTCCCGCGTCCCGGTGCGCCGGCGGGGGCGGGGGCGGGCGGGATGACGAGGCGTACGACCGGTGAGGCACCGGGACCGGAGGCCGGCGCGGCACGGCCGCCGACGGCGGAGGCGGCACAACGGCTCACTGGGGACGCGCCACAGCGGCTCACGGCGGACGCGGCACAGGCGCTCACCGCGAAGGTGGCACAACGGCCAACAGCGGACGCGGCACAGCGGCTCACGGCGGACGCGGCACAGCGGCTCACGGCGGACGCGGCACAGGCGCTCACGGCGGACCCGGTTCCGGAGCTGCCGGGCGACCCCGGCGACCCTAGCGACAGCGATCCGGGGGTCCCAGGCATCCCAGACGTCCCGCGTGTGCCGAGCATCCCCCGCGTGCCTGGGGTCCTGGTGGCCCCGGGTGTCCTGGCGGTACCCGCCGTCCCGGCACCCCCCCAAGTCCCGGCGGCCCTGGAAGTCCCGGCGGTACCCGCCGTCCCGGCACCCCCCCAAGTCCCGGCGGCCCCGGAAGTCCCGGCGGTACCGGGCATCCTGGCCGTACCGGCAGCCCCGGCAGCCCCGGCGGCCCCGAGCGTCTTCACCGTACCGACCGCACTAGCAGCCCCCCACGTCCCGGCGGCCCCGGCCGTCCCGGCGCCCCCGGCCGTCCCGGCGGCCCAGGGCGGGGCCTTCCTGCCCGCGGCACGTTCCGTCGTGTCCGTCGTCCCCGGCGCCGAACTCACCCGCACCGGCAGTGCCCTTCGGCCGCCCACTTCACCCGGGGACCACGCCCCGCCCGCCGGGCCCGCGACGCCCGACGGCCGGATCCCGCCCCCGCCACCTCCCGAATCCGGCCCGTCCACCGGCCGTTTCCTCGCCCGGGCCACCCTCCTCACCGCCTCCCTCTCGGTCGCGGCGGCGCTGCTCGGGCTGGTGCGGGACCAGTCGCTGGCCAGGCTGTTCGGGGCCGGACCGGACACGGACGCCTTTCTGGTCGCCTGGACCGTGCCGGAGTTCGCGGCCACGCTCCTCATCGAGGACGGGCTGGCCTTCGCGCTGATCCCGGCGTTCAGCGCGGCCCTGGCCCGCCGTGCGCAGGGCGCGTCCGGGGACCCGGTGCGGTCACTGGTCGCCGGCACCCTGCCCCGGCTGGCGCTGGCGTTCGCGGCGGCCGGGGCGCTGCTCGCGCTGGCGGCGCCGCAGTTCGTCGGGGCACTCGCGCCTGGTCTGCCGGACCCGGCGCTCGCCGTGGACTGCACCCGGCTCACCGCGACCTGTGTGCTGAGCTTCGGCCTCGCCGGGTACTGCAGCGCCGCTCTCAGGGCCCACCGACGCTTCCTGGCGCCGGCCGCGATCTACATCGTCCACAACGTCGGCATCGTCACGGCGATGTACGCGCTCGGCGGCCACTGGGGCGTGCGCTCGGCCGCGTTCGGGGTCGCGGCGGGCGGCTTCCTGATGGTGGCGCTCCAGCTGCCCCCGCTCGTGGGGCAGCTGGGCCGCCGCGGCAGCCGGCCGGACGCGGAGCCGGCCCAGGCGGCCCGGCCGCTGGACGTGCCGCTGCTGGCCACCGTGCTGCTGTTCGCGCTGTGCCGGCAGTCCCAGGTGCTGATCGAGCGGTTCCTCGCCTCCGGGCTGCCCGCCGGGGCCATCTCGCACCTCAACTACGCGCAGAAGGTCGCGCAGATCCCCATGACGCTGTCGATGATGCTGTGCACGGTCACCTTCCCGATGGTGGCGCGGGCGCTGGCCGACGGCGACACCGAGCGGGCCCGGGACCGGGTGGAGCGTGACCTGGCGCTGGCCGCCTGCCTGGTGCTGCTCGGTACGGCCGCGGTCGTGGCCTGCGCGCCGCAGCTGATCGGGCTGCTGTTCCAGCGGGGCGCGTTCACGGCCCAGGACACCGCGGCGACCGCCGGCGTGATGCGGGTCTACGCGCTCGGCCTGCTCGGCCAGACCCTGACCGGGGTCCTGGTCCGCGCCCGCTTCTCGGCGGGCCGCGCCACCTGGTACCCGGTGGCCGCGATGACCGCGGGGATCGTCACCACCTCGTGGATCGGCGCCTGGACGGTCGGCGACTGGGGTGCGGCCGGGATCGCCGCCGCCAACGCCGCCGGCATCACCCTCACCGCCGTCCTGCTGCTCGCCGGTGCCGGACGGCGCGGCGTGCCCGTCCGGACCGCTCCCGTGCTGCGCGAGCTGAGCCGGCCGCTGCGGGCCGCGGCCCTCGCCGCCGTGGCCGGCGCACTGGTGGCGAGCCTGCCGTCGGCTCCGCTCGCCGGGCTCGCCGCCGGCGGGGCCACGGTGGCCGTCGTGTTCGTCCTGGCCGGCCGCGCCCTGGGCGTCCAGGGCTGTGCCCCCGCGCTCCGTTCCCTACGCACCCTCACCCGAAGGCTCGCCCATGCCGTCCTGCGTTGAGTTCCCGGCCCCCGCCCGGACCCTCCCCGGTCCGGTCCCCTGGATCGCCATGTACCACTCGGTCGGCGACTGCTCCGACGACCCGTACCGCGTCACGGTCACCCCCGACCGGCTGGACGGACAGCTGCGCTGGCTGCGCCGGCGGGGGTTGCGCGGGGTGTCGGTGGCCGAGCTGCTCGCCGCCCGGGCGCGCGGCGCGGGACGGGACCTGGTGGGTCTCACCTTCGACGACGGGTACGCCGACTTCCTCGGCAACGCGCTGCCCGTGCTGGCACGCTGGGAGTGCACGGCCACCCTGTTCGTGCTGCCCGGCCGGCTCGGCGGCGACAACGCCTGGGACCCGCTGGGCCCCCGCAAGCCGCTGCTGACCTCGGACGGCATCCGGCAGGCCGCCGCCGCGGGCGTGGAGATCGGTTCGCACGGCCTCACCCATGTCGATCTCACCCACGCCGACGACACCACGCTGAAGGCCGAGACCGCCGGCAGCCGGGCCGCGCTGGAGGAGCTGACCGGCGCCCCGGTCAGCGGCTTCTGCTACCCGTACGGCACGGTCGACCGGCGCGCCATGGAGGCCGTGCGGGAGGCCGGTTACGGCTACGCCTGCGCCATCGACCCCGGCGGGCTGAACGGCCCGTACGTCCTGCCGCGCGTGCACGTCGGGCAGAACGACACCGCCGTACGCCTGTTCCTGAAGCGCCGGCTGCACCGGCTGCGCCGGCGGCCCGTCGAGGGGCTGCGGTGAGGGTCCTGCACGTCATCACCGGGCTCGGGGTGGGCGGTGCCGAGCAGCAACTGCGACTGCTGCTGCGCCATCTGCCGGTCGAGTCCGAGGTGGTGACGCTCACCAACCCGGGGCCGGTGGCCGACGGGCTGACGGCCGACGGGGTGCGGGTGACCCACCTCGGCATGGCCGGCAACCGTGACCTGGCCGCGCTGCCCCGGCTGGCCCGGCACATCCGGCGCGGCCGGTACGACCTCGTGCACACCCACCTCTACCGGGCCTGCCTGTACGGGCGGATCGCCGCCCGGCTGGCCGGGGTCCGCGCGGTCGTCGCCACCGAACACTCCCTGGGGGACACGCAGATGGAGGGCCGGCCGCTCACCGCGGGGGTCCGTGCGCTGTATCTGCTGGGCGAGCGGCTGGGCCGGTCCACCGTCGCCGTCTCCCCCACCGTCGCCGCGCGGCTCGCCCGCTGGGGAGTGCCCGAGCCGCGCATCGAGGTCGTGCCGAACGGCATCGACCTGGCGCGGTTCGCCTTCGACCCGGCGGCCCGCCGCCGCACGCGGTCCGAACTGGGGCTGCCCGACGACGCGTTCGTGGTCGGCGGCGTCGGCCGGCTCGCCCCCGGCAAACGCTTCGACGTCCTGGTCCGCGCCGTCGCCGGGCTGCCCGCCGACTGCCGGCTGCTGCTGGTCGGCGGCGGCCCCGAGGAGCAGGCCCTGCGGCGGACCGCGCGGCAGGCCGGGGTCGCCGACCGGGTGCTGTTCGCCGGGGAGCGGCCGTACCTGCCCGACGGCTCGCCCGGACCCGGCCTGCCCGCGCTGGCCTCGGCGATGGACGTGCTCGCCGCCCCCTCCCCCGAGGAGGCGTTCGGACTCGCGGTCGTGGAGGCGCTCGCGGCCGGGCTGCCGGTGCGCTACACCTCCTGCCCGGCCCTCGAGGACCTGCCGCCCGGGGCCGCCCCGGACGCGCTGCGGGTTCCGTGCGACGCGGGTGCCTACACCCGCGCGCTCGCCGGGGTCCGCGCCGCCGGCCCCGGCCCGCGCGCCGCCCCCGAGGCGGCCCGCCACTACTGCGTCACCCGCAGCGCCGCCCGGCTCACGGAGGTCTACGCGGTGGCGCTCGCCCACCCGGTCCCGAAGTCCCGATCACCCGAGAAAGTCGGCCCCTCATGATCCAGAACCACGCCCGGCCCCCTCGCGCCTCCCGCCTCTCCCCGCTCCGCGCGCTTCCGCCCTGGTCTCTGGTGGCGGCCGGTGTCCTCGCGGGCGGCCTGCTGGGCGGCGGATACGGCACGCTGAGGGCCCCGCAGTACACGGCGACCAGCTATGTCGTCGCCGTCCCCGGCGAGCGGTCCGACACCGCCACCGCTCTCGGCTTCGCGCAGGCCTA
The DNA here is from genome assembly GCF_040647235.1 of Streptomyces sp. NPDC042638. Taxonomy (NCBI): domain Bacteria; kingdom Bacillati; phylum Actinomycetota; class Actinomycetes; order Kitasatosporales; family Streptomycetaceae; genus Streptomyces; species Streptomyces sp. NPDC042638. Next base: position 98,714 of record NZ_JBEZBT010000003.1, on the reverse strand, counting down.
CGGCCGGGTCGCCACCCAGGACGCGGTCCTCGCCGACGCCCAGGCGCCGGCCGGGGTGCCGATGGCCACCCTCCGCGAGAGCGTGCGCACCGCGACCTCGCCGGACGCCCCCATGGTCGCCGTCTCCGCCACCGCGCCCCGCCCGGCCCAGGCCGCCGACATGGCCAACGCGGTCGCCGGTGCGCTCACCCGGCACGCCAACGCCGCCGAGGCCGCCACCCGGGTCCAGCTGCTGCAGTTCACCCGCGCGGTGCGGCCGACCGAGCCGGCCTCGCCCTCCGCCGGGGTGACCGGGCTGGTCGGCGCGAGCGCGGGCGGGCTGCTCGGCGCCCTCGCCCTGCTGGTGCGGCCGAAGCGCCGGCCCGAGGAGGAGGCCGTGCGGGCGACGGTGCCCGGGCCGGCCGTCGCCGCCGACGCGCACGGCCGGCTGTGACCGCCACCACCACGGCGCGCACCGCCAGCCCCGCCCTCACCGCCGAACTCGTCACCGACGAGACCGCCTTCGCCGGACTCGCCCCGGCCTGGGGCCGCCTGTTCGGGCGGTGCGCCGCCGCGACCCCGTTCCAGAGCCACGCCTGGCTGTACTCGTGGTGGCTGTCGTACGGCCGGCCCGGGCGGCTCAGGGTGCTGGTGGTGCGGGCCGGCCGCGAACTGGTGGCGGTCGCGCCGCTGATGCTGGTGCGCCGCCCGCTGCCCGCGCTGGTGCCGCTCGGCGGGGCGATCTCCGACTACACGGACGTACTGCTGGACGACACCGACGACGGGCGGGCGGCCGGCGCGCTCACGGAGGCGCTCGCGGATATCGCCCGCACGGCCCTGGTCGACTTCCGCGAGGTGCGCCCGGGCGGCGCCGTGGAACGGGTCTACGACCGCTGGCGGGGGCCGCGCCGCACGGTGCCCGACTCGCCGTGCCTGGAGCTGCCCGCCGTGCCCATGGACGAGCTGATCGCCCGGCTGCCCTCGGGCAAGTCCGGGCAGCGGGTGCGGGCCAAGCTGCGCAGGCTGACCACGCTGGGCGTGCAGCGGCAGGCGGTGGGCCCGGAGGAGGTGGACGCGGCGCTCGGCCGGCTGCTGGCGCTGCACCGGTTGCAGTGGCAGGGACGGAAGGTGACGAGCGAGCATCTGCAGCCACGGTTCCAGGAGCATCTGGTGCGCGCGGTGGGCCCGATGGTGCGCTCGGGGAACGCGGTGGTCACCGAGTTCCGGATCGACGGCGAGGTGGTGGCCGTCGACCTGAGCCTGCTCTCGGGCTGCCTGGCCGGCGGCTACCTCTACGGCGCCCACCCCGGCCTGCGGGAGCGGAAGGCGGACGTGGCGGTGATGCTGCTGGACGCCTGCGCCGAGCACACCGGCGGCGGCGCGCGCGGCACGCTGAGCCTGCTGCGCGGTGACGAGCCGTACAAGCACCACTGGCGGCCCGAACGGGTCGTCAACCAGCGGCTGCTCATGGCCCGCGGGCGCACCGCCCCGCTGCTGACGGCCGCACTGTGCGGCGCGACCGCGCGGCGGCGGGGCAGGGAGGTGCTGCACCGGTGGCGGGAACGCGGCCAGGACTAACGCGGGGTGGGGACCGGCTCGGGCGTGGGTACCGGACTCGGCGTGGCGGTCTGGGTCGGGTCCGGTTCCGGGGTCGGGGCCGGTGTCTGGGTCTGGGTCTGGGTCACGGTCGGGGTGGGCGTAGGGGTGGGGGTGGGCGTGGGCTCCGTCTGCCCGGTGCGGCCGTACAGGGCGGTCCGGTAGACCAACGACGAGCCGGGGTTGCCCGAACACTGCCACACGCCGTGCGGGCAGTAGTCGGTCAGCGTGTTGTACAGCGGCCGGTGCTCGTCGATCCAGGCGAGCATGCGCCGCATGTACTCGGTGTTGTCGCCGTTGCGGAAGAGTCCCCACTCCGGGTACGAGATGGGCTTGCCGTGGGATCTGGCGAAGTCCACGTGTTGCTGGAGGCCGTAGGGCTCCGTGACCTGCTCGTCGAAGGACAGTCCGCTCGGCTGGTCGTAGGAGTCCATGCCGATGATGTCGACCGTGTCGTCCCCGGGGTAGCACTCGGTCCAGGGCACGGCGTCCCGGCCGCGGCTCGGCGTGAAGTCGAAGCGGAACCGCTGTCCCGGCACCGAACGCATCGTGGCGACGATCCTGTTCCAGTACCTCTTCCAGGCGAGCGGGTCCGGACCGCAGCGGTGGGTGTAGGTGATGCCGTTCATCTCCCAGCCGAGCACGATCACCGTGTCCGGCACCCCCAGCTCCACCAGCCGCTCGGCGAGGGCCCGGAAGTGCCGGTCGAACGCCCCGGCCGCGGCCTGCCAGAGCAGCACCCGCACCTGGGCGTCCGGGACGTTCTCCTCGTTGCGCTCCTGCATCGGCACGTTCAGGACGAGCATCCGGTCCGCCTTCTCGCGCCGCCAGTGCGCCCACACGTCCAGGAAGCCGGGCGAGCCCTCGATGTCCTGCCAGCGACCGCCGGGCAGATAGGTGTGGGCGACCTTCAGCTCGGTCCCGCCCAGCCAGTGGCTCAGCTCGGCCATATGCGCGACCCCGCTGGGCCCGGAGTCGAGAAAGGCCCCGAAGGGCGGGACGGAACCGGCGGGCGCGGGAGCCGCCGGGGCCGTCGACGGCGTCTGGACCGGAGCGGGCGTCTGAGTCGAAGCGGGCGTCTGGGCCAGAGCGGGCGTCTGAGTCGGAGCGGGCGTCTGAGTCGAAGCGGGCGGGTCGGCCGCCCGTGCCACCGCCGGGCCCGTGGTGAAGCCGGTGCCGACCGCCAGGGTGACCGACGCGACGACCGACGCCACGATCACGGCAGGCCACCCAGGCCGGGCCCCGCGCCGTTGTGCGGCCATGCCCGCTCCCTTCTCGACTCGCCACTCGTCACGCCGCCACTCGTCATGCGGCGTCCCGGGCTCCCCGGTTACTGACACTCAGTCACATCAATACGACAAGCGCCAGTGCGGTTGCCGCTTCCGGGTCTCCCGGCCCCCCGCACGGACCAACGCAAGGGAAGGAGAGAACCCGTGTCGCTGCTGGACGTACGGGTCCCCGCGGTACTGCCGCGGATCGACCGGAACCCCATTCACCACGGCACCCTGGGCGCCGTGCGCTCGCTCGGCGGAGCCGGAGTCGAGGTGCACGTCGTCGCCGCGCCGCGCCGGATCACGGCCCGGATCGCGCGTCCGGCGGTGCTGGTGCCGATGGACGACGCGAGCGCCGTCGCCGCCGGCCGCCGGCGCGCGGAACCGGCCCCCGCCCATCTGCTGCCACGGCAGCCCGCGCCCCGCCCCGGCCAGGCCCGCCGCCCGAGCCCCCCGGATCTCCTCCCGGGTCTCCTCCCGGAACCTCTCCCGGATCTCCCCCAGGGCCTCCCCCTCGGCGCGACCGACGACGAGAAAGCGAGCAGTTGCTGATGTACGACCTGCTGGTGGTGGGTGCCGGCCCGTACGGTCTGTCCATCGCGTCGCACGCCGCGGCGGCCGGCCTGGACGTCCGGGTCTTCGGCAGGCCCATGGCGTCCTGGCGCGAGCACATGCCCCGCGGCATGTTCCTGAAGTCGGAGCCGTGGGCGTCCAACCTGTCCGATCCGGAGGGCCGCTGGCGGCTCGACGTCTTCTGCGCCTTCCGCGGCATCACGGCCCGGCACGCCGAGCCGGTCCCGCTGGACGTGTTCGCCGAGTACGGCCTGTGGTTCGCGCGCAACGCCGTACCCGGGGTCGACGAACGGACGGTGGCCCGGGTGGCGCCGTGCGCCGGCGGCTTGGAGGCCGTCACGGAGGACGGGGAGACGTTCCGCGCTCGGACGGTCGCGCTGGCCGTGGGCGTGCTGCCGTTCACCGACATCCCGCCGGTCCTGCGCGGTCTGCCGCCGGACCTGGTCTCGCACAGCAGCCACCACGCCGGCCTCGACCGGTTCCGCGACCAGGACGTCACCGTGATCGGCGGCGGCCAGGCGGCCTTGGAGACGGCCGCGCTCCTCGCCGAACAGGGCACGAGGGTACGGGTGCTGGTCCGCGCGGACCGGCTGCGCTGGGACGATGTGCCGCCGGCCTGGGAGCGACCGTGGTGGCGCTCGGCCCGCTCGCCGCACAGCGGTCTCGGCCCCGGTTGGCGGAACTGGTTCTGCGCCGAGCGGCCCGGCCTGTACCGACGGCTGCCGGAGCACACCCGCGCCCGGATCGCGGTCGGCGCGCTCGGCCCGGCCGGCTCGTGGTGGGTGCGCGAGCGGTTGGAGCACGGGGTGGAGGTACTGCTCGGCCGGGAGGTGGTGACGGCCCACGAGGTACCGGGCGGACTGCGTCTGGAGACCGCGGCCCGGCGCGGCAGGTCCGCCGAGCTGGTGACCTCTCACGTCATCGCGGCGACCGGCTTCCGGCTCACCCGCGACCGGCTGCGGCCCGTCTCCCAGGACCTGCGCGCACTGCTGGCGACAGGCGCCGACGGGACGCCGGAGGCGGGGCCGGACTTCGAGTCGTCGTACCCCGGCCTGTTCCTGGCCGGTGCGATCACGACCTCGGGGTTCGGTCCGGCGATGCGGTTCGTGCACGGCGCCACCTTCACGGCGGGCACGCTGGTGCGCGGGGTGCGGCGGCGGCTGCGCACGGGTCCGGCCGGCTGGCGGATCCCGGCCGGACGGCGTGGCGAGGTGCCGGCGCCGGCCCGGCGCTGAAGGATGCTCCACGGCGCGGGAGCACGCCGTACGGCGGCGGGTGCCGGCGCTCGTGTCCGGCACCCGGCGCGCTACCGACGGGAGGCGGCCCGGCCTCGTCGGTACAGGATCGCCCCGGCCGCGATCAGCGCGGCGCTGGCGGCCGAGGTCGCGATCATGGCCTTGGCCTCGCCACCGGTGTGCGGGAGCTCCGGCGGCCCGGGGTGGTCCTCGCCGCCACCGGGCGGCGTGGTGTGCCCACCACTTGGCGGCGTGCTGTGGTCCCCGCTCGGAGGTGTGCTGTGGCCGCCACCCGGCGGGGTCGTCTCACCACCGCCGTAGGGCGGGGGCGGGGTCGTCTCGTTGCCCCCGTAGGGGGGCGGCGGGGTCGTTTCACCACCACCGTAGGGAGGCGGCGTGCTCTCGCTGCCGCCGTACGGAGGCGGCGGAGTCGTCTTGTCACCGCCGTACGGAGGCGGCGGAGTCGTCTTGTCACCGCCGTAGGGAGACGGCGTGGTCTCGTCACCGCCGTACGAGGGCGGCGAGGTGGTCTCGTCACCGCCGTACGAAGCCGGCGGAGTCGTCTTGTCACCGCCGTACGGAGGCGGCGTGGTCTCGTCACCGCCGTACGAGGGCGGCGAGGTGGTCTCGTCACCGCCGTACG
>NZ_JBEZBT010000003.1:0-93322 GCF_040647235.1 Streptomyces sp. NPDC042638 | reverse complement strand
TACGAAGCCGGCGGGGTCTTCTCGTCACCGCCGTAGGGAGACGGCGTGGTCTCGTCACCGCCGTACGAGCCCGGCGGAGTCGTCTCCTCACCGCCGTACGGAGGTGCCGAGTGGCTGCCGCCGGAGTTCTCGGAGCCGCTGGTGCCGGAGTGGTCGTCGGAGCCGCCGTACCCGTCATCGCGCGGTCTGCCCCCGTACCCCTGCGAAGCACGGGCGGCGGCGGCCGCGGCGCAGGAGTTGCCGAACGCCGGGTTCAACGCGGCGGCCACGTCGACGGAGTTGCCGCAGACGTTGACCGGCACGTTCACCGGGGCCTGGACATTGTTCCCGGACAGTACCCCGGGCGAGCCCTGGGTGGCGCCGTGCGCATGGGTGTCGGCGAGCGCGGAGCCGCCGTACAGGGACAGCACGCCGGTCGCGGCAGCGGCCACGACCATGCCCTTGCTGAGAGTCTGTCGCAATCTCGTGGTCTTCCTGCTCGAAGAAGTGGGAAAGGCCGGCCCCGGAACGAAGAATCGACAGATCGACGGTCCGGGGCCGGCCAGTACGCAGCAGGTGAGCTGGTGCGTTGTGTGAATGAAGGTCAGTCGTTGACGCAGACGTTGCCGAACGCCGGGTTCAGCAGTGCGATGACGTCCACCGTGTTGCCGCACACGTTGATCGGCACGTGGATCGGAACCTGGACGACGTTGCCCGACAGGACACCGGGGGAACCGATGGCCGCGCCCTCGGCCTCGGCGTCGGCGAAAGCGGGGGTCACCCCGCCCAGGGCCAGGATGGCGCCGGCGACGACAGCAGCGCTCTTCTTCATGAACTTTCCCTTCTCTGCGGTCATGCCCAGTGACGGCCGAAGCCGAGCGAGCACAGCCGGAACGGCTCGCACCATGACCGGCAGGCTGTAGAACGAGAGATAGACAGCCAGGGAAACTGCGGAACGCGCGCCGCCCTCTAATTCACTCGGACGCCCGCACAGAATTGACACAATGGCGGATGCACGGTGAAACGCTTCTGCAAAAAACCGCCCGGGCAGCGGCACGAAGAATTCGGCACGCCGCCCGAGCGGTGCTGGAGCGCTTTTGGTCAGCTGTTCGCGGCGCCGTTGCCGGCGAGGACGGAGATGTCGTCCAGGATGTGCGACAGCGCCTCGTCGTCCTTCGCCTGCGTCGAGTTCTCGGCGCACTGCTGGTTCTGCGGCGAGGACAGGACCGGGATGTCCTGGACACCCACGTTGACCAGAGCGAGGACGTTCTGGACGTCCGCCTTGACCGGCAGGCCGACGCAGAGCTTGTTGAGCGAGCTCTGCACCAGGGTGGCCTGCGGGCTCATGTCGCCCTTGGTCACCGAGTTGCCGAACGCCTCGGTGGCGTCGTTGCCGCTGAGCGACGTGGTACCGCGGTCGTTGCCGATGGCAAGCGCCTGAGGGGCTGCCGCCGCCGACACACCGAGTACGGACGCGGCGACCGCCGCCGCGGCCATTGCCTTCTTCAGCATTTCGCATTCCTTTCCTGGCTCTCGCCAAGACGCACGTGTCTGCCCTGCCATCAACCGAACCGGCGCCGATTGGTTGCGGCACTTCACCCGTTCGGTCCGTCCGGCACCGCGGATTGCCGGCCCCCCGCGCCGCTGCGCAGGGCCGATCCGGGATTCATTGCGCCATCGGAGTGAACAGCAGCAACTCATCGACGTGCTGGGCAGTTGAACCAGGACGCTCCGGTGGACGGGGTTTCTCAGAAGGGAATTACACGTGATCAAGAAGGTTCTGACCTCCGCCGCGGTCCTCGCTTCCGTGGTCGGCGCCTCGGCCGCCGCCGCGTCGCCGGCCCTGGCCATCGGCAACGATCACGGCACCACGTCGTTCAGCGGCAACGGTGCTGCGCAGTCGTTCGGGAACTCGGCCACGTACGGCAACATGAGCCCGCAGATGGCGCTGATCCAGGGCTCGTTCAACAAGCCCTGCATCGGCCTGCCGGCCAAGGCGGACATTCAGAACATCGTCGGCCTGGTCAACGTCGGCGTGCAGGACATCCCGATCCTGTCCTCGCCGCAGAACCAGCAGTGTGTCGAGAACTCCACCCAGGCCAAGGGCGACGAGGCGCTCTCGCACATCCTGGACGACATCTCCGTCCTCGCCGGAAACGGCGCGAGCGGCAGCTGAGTCCACCCCGGGCCCCGCGCGGGGTCCCGACGGGCCGCCGAGTCGATCGGCGGCCCGTCCGTCGTTCCCGGCCCGCTCCGCCGCTCCGCCCCCGCCGTCCCGTGCTGGACACGGTCGTTCATGCACTGATCAGACCGCACTACTCCAAACGGGGCAAACCCCGCAACCCTGGCCGGGCCCCGGCCGTTGACGATCACGCAGCTCCTCCCCGGAGTCCGCCTTTCGAAAGGGAATGAACATGAAGAAGCTGTGGGCAACCGCGGCTGTCGCCGCCTCTGTCGCCGGTCTCGCCGGCGCGGCGGCTCCCCAGGCCCTCGCCATCGGCAACGACCGCGGCACGACGTCGCTCAGCGGCAACGGCGCCTCGTCGTCCTTCGGCAACTCGGCCACGCTCGGCGACCAGAGCCCGCAGCTCTCGCTCGTCCAGGGCTCGCTGAACAAGCCCTGCGTCGGCCTTCCCGTCAAGCTCGACATCCAGAACATCGTCGGCCTGGTCAACGTCGGCGTCCAGGACATCCCGATCCTGTCCTCGCCGCAGAACCAGCAGTGCACCGAGAACTCCACCCAGGCCAAGGGCGACGAGCCGCTGTCGCACATCCTGGACGACATCTCCGCGCTGTCCGGCAACGGGGCCAGCCACAGCTGAGCGGTCACTGCCCGGCGGCGGGTCACCGGTTCTCCGGTGGCCCGCCGCCGTTTCCCGTTCCCTTCCGGTACAGCGCCTCGATCCGCTCCGCGTACACGGCCGTCACCGCGTGCCGGGGCGCGGCGAAGGGCTAGGAGACGACGTCCTTGCGGGCGAAACCCCGGAAGGCCAGGGCGAACAGCACCAGGGCGTACGTCACGGAGATCGCGGCGCCCTGGATCATGCCGGCCCACTCGGGGTGCGGCTGGACGGCGTCGGCCCAGGCGAACTGCCAGTGCGCGGGCAGGAAGTCCCGCCAGTGGCCGAGGGCGGTCACGGCGTCCAGGACGTTGCCCGCGATGGTCAGGCCGACCGCGCCGCCGACCGCGCCGAGCGGGGCGTCCGTCCTGGTCGACAGCCAGAACGCCAGGCCGGCGGTGACCAGTTGGGACACGAAGACGTACGCCACGGCCACCAGCAGGCGCTGTGCCGCCGTACCGGTGTCCAGCGCGCCGCCGGTCGGGATCTCCAGCGGACCCCAGCCGTACGCCGCCGTGCCGACGGCGAGCGCCACGAGCGGCAGCAGCACCATCGCGGCGAGACTCAGCCCGAGCGCGACGACGAGCTTGGACCACAGCAGCCGGGCCCGGGGCACGGGCGCGGCGAGCAGGTAGCGCAGCGAGGACCAGCTCGCCTCCGAGGCGACCGTGTCCCCGCAGAACAGGGCGACGGGGATCACCAGCAGGAAGCCCGCCGAGACGAAGAGGTTCACGGCGGCGAAGTTGGCGCCGGAGGCGGTGGCCGTGTCCATCAGCGTGACCTGGTCGTTGCGGCCGCCGGGGTCGCCGCCGACCGCGAAGGCGATCAGCAGCACGAACGGCAGCAGCGCCAGGACGGCGCCCATGACCAGGGTGCGGCGCCGCTTGAGCTGGCGGACCAGCTCGACCCGCAGCGGCAGGGTGCGCCCCGCCTGGTAGCCGGAGGCGACCTCGGTGAGCGTGCTCATGCGGAACCTCCGATCAGGGTGAGGAAGGCGTCTTCCAGGCGGCGGTGCGGGCCGACCGAGGCGACCGGCACCTCCAGCCGGACCAGCTCCACGACCAGCCGCTCGGCCGTGCCGCCCGGTTCGAGCCGGATCAGCAGCCCGTCGTCGGTGCGCACGGCGGAGGCGACGCCGTCCAGCGCGGCCACCTTCTCCATCACCGGCTCCGCCACGGGTGTGGCGGTGCCGACCAGCAGGGTGTCGCCGGAGCCGACGATCTCCGCGACCGGGCCGGCCTGGACGAGTCTGCCGCGGTCCATCACCACCAGGTGGGTGCAGGACTGCTCCACCTCGGCGAGGAGATGGCTGGAGACGATGACCGTGCGCCCGCCGGCGGCGTAGCGGATCATCACCTCGCGCATCTCACGGATCTGGGGCGGGTCCAGGCCGTTGGTGGGCTCGTCCAGGATGAGCAGGTCGGGCAGGCCCAGCATGGCCTGGGCGATGGCGAGGCGCTGGCGCATGCCCTGCGAGTAGGTGCGCACCGCGCGGGCGAGCGCGTCGCCGAGCCCGGCGATCTCCAGGGCCTCGTCCAGCCGGGCGTCCTCGGGCGGGCGGCCTGTTGCCCGCCAGTACAGCTCCAGGTTCTCCCGGCCGGACAGGTGGGGCAGGAAGCCCGCGCCCTCCACGAAGGCGCCGACCCGGGAGAGCACCGACGCGCCGGGCCGGATGGTGTGTCCGAAGACGCGGATCTCGCCGTCGTCCGGCCGGATCAGGCCCATGAGCATGCGCAGGGTGGTGGTCTTGCCCGCGCCGTTCGGCCCGAGCAGGCCGAGCACCTGGCCCTTCTCGACGCGGAAGGACAGCTCACGCACCGCGTACCGGTCGGCGGACTTCGCGTACCGCTTGCTCAGGTCCTTGATCACCAGGGGGACGTCGGCCAGCTCCGGGTCGGGTGCGGGCGCGGCCGTGCGGCGGCCGGCGGTGAGCAGCAGGGAGAGCGCGGCGACCGCGCCGGCCGCGGGCAGCCACCAGACCCAGGCGGGCAGGGGCGCGGCGGCGGTGGTGACCGCGGGGGCGGTCGGCACGCTCAGGTCTCCCTTCAGGGAGACGGTGTAGCCGGCCGGGGCGGCCGGTGAGGCGTAGCCGAGGTCGGTGGAGGCGAGGACCAGGCGGAGCCGGTGGCCCTTCTGCACCTCGTGGTCGATCGCCGGGAGGGTGAGGGTGACGTCCTTGCCGGCCTCGGCGCCGGTCACCCTGAAGGGGGCGACGAGCTGGGCGGGCAGTACCTGCCGTGTGCCGCCGGGGCCGACGTCGTAGACCTTGCCGAACAGGACGGCGTCGTCGCGGGTGGAGGTGACGTGCACGGTGGCGGTCGGGGCGCCGGTGATCCGCAGGTCGCGGGTGAGCGGCGCGGAGTCGAACTTCGCGTACTGGCCGGGGAAGTCCAGGGCGACGCCGACGCCGAGCGCGGACAGCTGGGCGAGGCCGCCGGAGCCGCCGATGCCGGGCAGCGCGGAGACGCCGGGCGGGCTGGCGCCGGCCGGGTTGGCGACGTGCTGCTCGCCGCCGTCGAGGGCGATGGCGCGCCGGTGGCCGTGCAGGCCCGGGTAGGCGTCGGCGCTCGCGCCGCGCAGCCGGGCCGTGCCGTCGGTGGAGTCGACGCCGCCGGTGCGGGTGATGCGGAAGGCCGGTCCGGTGTCGGCGCCCCCGTCGCCCTTCAGGTACCGGTCGAACCAGGCGTGCACGCGTGCCTCGACGCGGCCGGTCTCCAGGTCACCGCCGTCGTGTCCGCCGGCGATCCAGTCGACGTCGACGGGGGCGCCGTTGGCGCGGATCGCCCGCTGGGCCGCGTCGGCCTGGTCGAGGGTGAACAGGGAGTCGGTCTGGCCCTGCACCAGCAGGGTGGGCACCTTGACGGCGTCGCCGACGGCGGACGGCGAACGCTCCTGGAGCAGCTTGCGGGCGGCCGGGTCCGGGGTGCCGGACTCGGCGACCCGCTCGTACATCCGGCACAGCGTGGGCTCGAACTTCGCGCAGCCGCCGCCGGAGTTGACGAAGACGCCGGCCCACAGCTTCTTGAAGACGCCGTTCGGGAACAGGGCGTCCGCGAGGTTCCAGTAGGTGATCGCCGGGGCGATGGCGTCCACCCGGCGGTCGTGTCCGGCGGCGAGCAGGGAGACCGCGCCGCCGTAGGAGCCGCCGGCCATGCCCACGCGCGGGTCGCCGGGCCTGTCCAGCCGCACCTGGGGCTGCTTCGCCAGCCAGTCGATGAGCCGGGAGACGTCGGCGACCTCGCCCTCGGGGGCGTTGAGCCCGATCCGTCCGGTGGACCTGCCGAAGCCGCGCGCGGACCAGGTCAGGACCGCGTATCCGTCCTGGGCGAGGTCCTCGGCCTGCTGCCGCGTGTCGTCCTTGCTGCCGCCGAAGCCGTGCGCGAGCAGGACGGCGGGGTGGCGCCCGGCACCGGCCGGGGTGAAGTACGAGGTGTCCAGGCGCACCCCGTCGACAGCCATGACCCGGTCACTGCGGTGCACGGCGGGCGTGTCGCCGGCGGCGACGGCCGCCGTCCACGTCCCGGCGCCGGCCAGCACCACGAGGGCGGCCGCGGCGGCCAGGAGCCGACGCGGCGCGCGGAGGAGTGCCCGCAGCCCACGAGGTCGAAGATCCATGCGTCAACGGTACGGGCCCGCACTGACAACCGCCGCTGCCACCGGTCGGAACTCCGGGCCCTCCCTGGGGCGTACGGGCCGGGGCCGGCGTACAGCGGGCGCGGTACGCCCCGGGCCGGGTCGCAACGCGTCCGTCCGGCCGCGGGGGTCTCGTCGTCGCCCGTCGCGCGGTGCTCCGCGCGACTGCCGGCGCCCCTGCGAGGGGGGTCAGAGGAGCGGGCCGCCCTGGGCCGGGACGGTCACCGGCGTCTCCGGGACCTGCGCGTCCTCCGGGATCGACACCAGCCAGCGCGTGTCGCGGCGCGGGCGCAGGTACAGAGCCCAGTAGAGGGTGGCGACGGCGGTGATGCCGCCGGTCCACAGCAGGTAGCTCGTCTCCTGCTGGGTCAGGATGTACGCCAGGACGGCGATGAGCAGGACCGGCACCGCGGGCCACAGCGGCATCCGCCAGGCCTGCGTGTGCTTGTGCGAGCCGCGGCGGCCGAGCAGGGCGGCGACCGCGACCAGCAGGTACATGCCGGTGACCGAGACGCCGGTGACGCCGTACAGGGTGTCCAGGTTGACGAAGCAGAGCAGCGCGCCGGGGACGCCGACCGCGAGGGTGGCCACCCAGGGGGAGCCGAAGCGGCCGAGCCGGGAGAACACCGTGTTGACCGGGCCGGGCCAGGCCTTGTCGCGGGCGGAGGCGAACAGGACGCGGGAGTTCTGGATGACCATGACGATGCCCGCGTTGATGATGGCGAGGGCCACGCACAGGCTGACGAAGGTCCCGACGGCGGAGTTGGACCAGGCGGTGACCATGGCGCTGATGTCGCCGCCGGTCAGCGTCTGGAGGTCACCGGCGCCCAGGGTGATCGCGGCGACCGGCACCAGGATGACCACGGTGGAGATGGCGAGGGTGGCGAGGACCGTGCGGGCGACGTTGCGGCGCGGGTTCTCCAGTTCCTCGGAGAGGTAGACGGCGGTCGAGAAGCCCTGGGTGACGAAGAGGGCGATGGCGAGCCCGGAGACGACCAGCATGGCCGTCACGGTGTCCGTGTGGCCGTTGCCGCCGGCCACCTGCATGGAGACGAGGCTGCCCACACCGCGGTGGCTGTGCGTGAAGCCCAGCAGGGCGACGACACCGGCGGCGATGACCTCCAGGACCAGGAAGATGCCGGTGATCCAGGCGTTGGCGCGCAGGTCGAGCAGGCCGGCGAGGGTGGCGAGGAGCATCACGCCGGCGCCGGTCAGGGACGGGTCGAGGTGGACGATCGGGGCGAGGTAGTCCGCCGTGCCCATCGCGATCACCGGCGGGACGATCATCACGACCAGCAGGGAGAGCACGAAGACCAGCCAGCCCGCGAGCCGCCCGGCCATCGTCGACACCATGGCGTACTCGCCGCCCGCGCTGGGGATGAGGGTGCCCAGCTCCGAGTAGCAGAACGCCACGGCGATACAGAGGAGGGAGCCGATGGCGATCGTCAGGGCGGTGGCGGTGCCGAGGGAACCGAACAGGTCCGGGACGACCACGAAGAGCGTGGAGGCGGGCGTGACGCAGGACAGCGTCAGCAGGGTGCCGCCGATGACACCGATGGACCGCTTCAGCCCCGGTGCGGGGGCTGTCGGGGTGTCGGCCACGGACTTCTGGAGCGTGTCGGTCATACGGCGGTTCCGATCGACTGGTGCGACTGGGGGGGTCGGGAGCGCTATCGCCTCCGGCGGATCGTCGTACGTTCGTCTCGTCCGCTCCCGGCGGTGATAGAGAACCCCGACGAAAACCGCCACGTCAATGGCCGTTTACCTTCGGAATCCGCACTTGGGAAAAGGTGCCCACCGCATCGCTTTCCCAGGCCGTGACGCCTTACAGGCGTATCCATCAAGCCTGCTTCGGATGTGACCTTGCTTTCGAAGGACATTCGACAGCTACTCCTTCGTCACCCGTTTCATCCCACCTGAACGGGAACCGCAGGCAACGTGTCAAAAAAATGTCAACCTGTCCGGTATCCGGACCAGTAGAAGGCCGCGTTCATGTCAAGCCGCCCCCGAGGGGTGCGACCCGGAACACACCGGTGCCCCGCCCCCCGGTGCGGAGGGCGGGGCACTGTGCCGTGCGGCTCAGTGGTTGCGCGGGAAGCCCAGGTCCACGCCCGCCGGGGCGTCGGCCGGGTCCGGCCAGCGCGTGGTGACGACCTTGCCGCGGGTGTAGAAGTGCGTGCCGTCGTTGCCGTAGATGTGGTGGTCGCCGAAGAGCGAGTCCTTCCAGCCACCGAAGGAGTGGTAGCCCACCGGCACCGGGATCGGCACGTTCACGCCGACCATGCCGGCCTCGACCTCCAGCTGGAAGCGGCGGGCGGCGCCGCCGTCCCGGGTGAAGACCGCGGTGCCGTTGCCGAACGGCGACGCGTTGATGAGGGCCAGGCCCTCCTCGTAGGTCTCCACGCGCAGCACGCACAGCACCGGGCCGAAGATCTCGTCCTGGTAGGCCTTGGCGCTGACCGGCACCCGGTCCAGCAGCGAGATGCCGATCCAGTGGCCGTCCTCGAAGCCCTCCACGGTGTAGCCGGTGCCGTCGAGCACGACCTCGGCGCCCTCGGCCGCCGCGCCCTCCACGTAGGAGGCCACCTTGTCCCGGTGGACCTTCGTGATCAGCGGGCCCATCTCGGACGTCGGGTCGTTGCCGGGACCGATCTTGATCTTCTCGGCACGCTCGCGGATCTTGTCGACCAGCTCGTCGCCGATGGAGCCGACCGCGACGACCGCGGAGATGGCCATGCACCGCTCGCCCGCGGAGCCGTAGGCCGCCGAGACCGCCGCGTCGGCCGCCGCGTCCAGGTCGGCGTCCGGCAGGACCAGCATGTGGTTCTTGGCGCCGCCGAGGGCCTGCACGCGCTTGCCGTTGGCGGAGGCGGTCGTGTGGATGTAGCGGGCGATCGGGGTCGAGCCGACGAAGGAGACGGCCTTGACGTCCGGGTGCTCCAGCAGCCGGTCCACGGCCACCTTGTCGCCGTGCACGACGTTGAACACGCCGTCCGGCAGACCCGCCTCGGACAGCAGCTCGGCGATGCGGACGGACGCCGACGGGTCCTTCTCGCTCGGCTTCAGCACGAAGGTGTTACCGGTCGCGATGGCGATCGGGAACATCCACATCGGGACCATCGCCGGGAAGTTGAACGGCGTGATACCCGCGACCACACCGAGCGGCTGGCGGATGGAGGAGACGTCGACCCGGTTCGCGACCTGGGTGGACAGCTCGCCCTTCAGCTGCACGTTGATCCCGCAGGCCAGGTCGACGATCTCCAGGCCGCGCGCGACCTCGCCGAGGGCGTCCGAGTGCACCTTGCCGTGCTCGGCGGTGATCAGCTCGGCGATCTCGTCGCGGTGCGCGTCGAGCAGCGCCCGGAACCGGAACAGGATGGTCGCGCGCTGGGCGAGCGAGGACTGGCCCCAGGTGGCGAAGGCGTCCTTGGCCGCCGCGACGGCCGCGTCCACCTCCTCGACCGACGCGAACGCGACCTTCGTGGTCACCGCGCCGGTCGCCGGGTCGGTGACCGGCCCGTACGTACCCGACGCGCCTTCGGCGGTCTTGCCGCCGATCCAGTGGTTGACGATCTTCGTCATGCCCAGAGACTCCTTCTCACAGATGGCGGCGTCGGGTCGAGACGTGCCGTTCGTACAGCTCACGTGCCTTGACCGCCGACGGTCGGGTCGCGGTCTCGGCCACAGGAACATCCCACCAGGCCTGCGCCGGAGGCGCGCCCGACACAGTGTCGGAGGTTTCGGTCTCCACGTAGACACATGTGGGAGTGACGGCGGCCCGCGCCTCGGCGAGCGCCGCCCGCAGCTCCCGTACGGTCTTCGCGCGCAGCACCCGCATCCCGAGGCTGGCCGCGTTGGCGGCCAGGTCCACGGGCAGCGGGGCGCCCGTGAGGGACCCCTCGTCGGCCGGGAACCGGTAGGCCGTGCCGAACCGCTCACCGCCCACCGACTCCGACAGACCGCCGATGGACGCGTACCCGTGGTTCTGCACGAGCAGCATCTTGACGGCGATGCCCTCCTGCACGGCGGTCACGATCTCCGTCGGCATCATGAGGTAGGTGCCGTCGCCGACCAGCGCCCACACGTTGCGCTCGGGCGCGGCGAGCTTCACGCCGATCGCGGCCGGGATCTCGTAGCCCATGCAGGAGTAGCCGTACTCCAGGTGGTACTGGTCGTACGAGCGCGCCCGCCACAGCTTGTGCAGGTCGCCCGGGAGCGAGCCGGCCGCGTTGACGATGATGTCCGACTCGTCCACCAGCGCGTCCAGGGCGCCGATGACCTGCGGCTGGGTCGGCCGTACGTCGGGTTCGTCCGCCTCGAAGCAGGCGTCGACCCGCTGTTCCCAGCGTTCCTTGTCCTCGGTGTACTCGGTGACGTAGGAGTCGGCGGCCCGGTGCCCGTGCGCCACCAGCGCCTCGGTCAGCTCGCCCAGGCCGCTGCGGGCGTCCGCGATCAGCGGGAGTCCGCCCAGCTTGTGACCGTCGAAGGACGCGATGTTGAGGTTCAGGAAGCGGACGTCCGGGTTCTCGAAGAGGGTGCCGGAGGCGGTGGTGAAGTCGGTGTAGCGGGTGCCGACGCCGATCACCAGGTCCGCGGTGCGGGCCAGCTCGTCGGCGGTCGCGGTGCCGGTGTGGCCGATACCGCCGACGTCCTGCGGGTGGTCGTGGCGCAGCGAGCCCTTGCCGGCCTGGGTGGAGGCGACCGGGACGCGGGTCGCCGACGCGAACTCCGCCAGGGCGTCCTCCGCCCGGCTGTGGTGGACCCCGCCGCCGGCGACCACCAGCGGCCGGCGCGCCGCCCGGATCGCCCGGACCGCCTCCGCCAGCTCGGCGGGGTCCGCGCCCGGCCGCCGTACGGTCCACACGCGCGTCGAGAAGAACTCCTCCGGCCAGTCGTACGCCTCCGCCTGGACGTCCTGCGGCAGGGCGAGCGTCACCGCGCCGGTCTCGACGGGGTCGGTGAGGACCCGCACGGCCTGGAGAGCCGACGGGATCAGGGCTTCCGGCCGGGTGACGCGGTCGAAGTACCTCGACACCGGGCGCAGGGTGTCGTTGACCGAGACGTCACCCGCGTACGGCACCTCCAGCTGCTGCAGGACCGGGTCGGCGGGGCGGGTGGCGAAGACGTCGCCGGGCAGGAGCAGCACCGGCAGGTGGTTGACGGTGGCCAGGGCGGCGCCGGTGACGAGGTTGGTCGCGCCGGGCCCGATCGAGGTCGTCACCGCGTGCGTGGACAGGCGGTTCGACTGCCGGGCGTAGCCGACCGCCGCGTGCACCATGGCCTGTTCGTTGCGGCCCTGGTGGTACGGCATGACGTCGGCGTACTCGACCAGCGCCTGGCCGAGCCCCGCGACGTTGCCGTGGCCGAAGATGCCCCAGGTGGCGCCGATCAGCCGCCGCCGCCGCCCGTCGCGCTCGGTGTACTGGGCGGCGAGGAAGCGGACGAGTGCCTGGGCGACGGTCAGCCGGATCGTCATCGGTAGCCCCCTGTGCTCTCTACGTGGTCGGGGTGGAAGCAGATCCGCCACTCCCGGGCCTCGCCCGGGCCCGCCATGACGTTCAGGTAGTACATGTCGTGCCCGGGCTGGGCGATGGACGGGCCGTGCCAGCCGTCGGGAACGAGGACGGCGTCGCCGGAGCGGACCTCGGCGAGGAGGTCGCTGCCGCCCTCACGCGAGGGGAACACGCGCTGGTAACCGAGACCGTTCGGGCCGTCGATCTCGAAGTAGTAGATCTCCTCCAGCTGGGACTCCTCGCCCGGCCGGTGCTCGTCGTGCTTGTGCGGCGGGTACGACGACCAGTTGCCGCCGGGGGTGACGACCTCGACGGCGATCAGCGTGTCGCAGTCGAAGGAGTCCGCGGAGGCGAAGTTGCGCACCCGGCGGGCGCAGGTGCCGCTGCCGCGCTCCTCGACGGGAACCTCCGGCGCGGGGCCGTAGCGGGCGGGGAGTCGTCGCTCGCACTTCGCTCCTGCCAGGGCGAAGCGGCCTCCCGCGCCGGAGGCGATCTGGACCCGGTTGTCCCGGGGGGCGTACACGAAGTCGGTGACGTCCGCGAACACATTGTCCCGGCCCAGGAGTTGGAACGCGTTGTCGTCAATTTGTACGGTACATCCGCCTTCCAGCGGAAGCACGATCCACTCGCTGTCACCGGTGGTGAACGTATGGCTGCCGCCGGGCGCCAACTCGACGACACGCAGGCTGCTGTGTGTCCAGCCGGCCAACTTGGGGTCGATGTCGACGGCGTACTGGGCGTTCGCGGTGGCGCCCCTGGGCAGGTGCAGGTCGGTGCTGGTCATGCGGCCCTCACAGCAGTCCTACGGCGGTGTCCACGGCGGCGGCCACGTCGCCGTCCGCCGGGTACAGCAGCGAGCGGCCGACCACCAGGCCGCGCACGGTGGGCAGTTGGAGCGCGCCACGCCACTTCTCGTAGGCGGCGTCCTGGTTGCCGGGCGAGTCGCCGACGTCCCCGCCGAGCAGCACGGCGGGCAGCGTGGAGGTCTCCATCACCCGGGCCATGTCGTCGGGGTCGTCGGTGACCGGCACCTTGAGCCAGGTGTAGGCCGAGGAGCCGCCGAGGCCGGAGGCGATGGCGATGGAGGTGGTGACCGCCTCGGCGGACAGGTCGTTGGTCAGCCTGCCCTCGGGACCGCGGCGGCTGATGAACGGCTCGACGAACACCGGCAGTCGGCGCGCGGCCATGGCGTCGATGACACGGGCGGTGGACTCCAGGGTGGTGAGGGAGCCCGGGTCGGTGTAGTCGACGCGCAGCAGCAGCTTGCCCGCGTCGAAGCCGAGCCGCTCGATGTCCTCGGGGCGGTGTCCGGTGAACCGGTCGTCGAGTTCGAAGCTCGCGCCCCGCAGGCCGCCGCGGTTCATCGAGCCCATGACGACCTTGTGCTCCAGGGCGCCGAGGAGGAGCAGGTCGTCCAGGATGTCGGCGGTGGCGAGGACGCCGTCGACGCCGGGCCGGGACAGCGCGAGGCAGAGGCGGTCGAGCAGGTCGCCGCGGTTGGCCATGGCGAGCCCCCGGTCGCCGACGCCCAGGGCGCCGCGGGCCGGGTGGTCGGCGGCGACGATCATCAGCCGGCCGCTGTCGTTCAGCAGGGGCCTGCGGGCCCGGCGGGCGGCGGCCTCGGCGATCGCCTCGGGGTGGTGGGTGCGGATGCGGACGAGTTCGGCGACGTCGGCACGGGGGTGCCGGCCGGCGTCCCCGCCCTCGGTGTGCGCGCCCGCGACCCGGCCGGCCCTCACAGGACCGCTCCGGCGTCGAGCGCGGCGGCCACCTCGTCGGGGGCCGGCATCGCGGAGGAGCACTCCAGGCGGGAGGCGACGATGGCGCCGGCCGCGTTGGCGTACCGCATGACCGTCTCCAGGTCCCAGCCGGCCAGCAGGCCGTGGCAGAGGGAGCCGCCGAAGGCGTCTCCGGCGCCGAGTCCGTTGAGGACACGGACGGGCAGCGGCGGGACCTCGGCGCAGCCGCCGTCGCGGTCGACGGCGAGGACTCCCTTGGGTCCCTGTTTGACGACGGCCAGCTCGGCCCCGGCGTCCAGCAGGGCGCGGGCGGCGGCGTGCGGTTCCCGCACCCCGGTGGCGACCTCGACCTCGTCCAGGTTGCCGACGGCGACGGTGGCGTGGCGCAGGGCCTCGGCGTAGAAGGGGCGGGCCTCGTCGGGGTCGCTCCAGAACATGGGGCGCCAGTCCAGGTCGAAGACCGTGGGCCCCGCCTTGGCCCGGTGGGCGACGGCGGCGAGGGTCGCCGTACGGCTCGGCTCCTCGCTCAGGCCGGTGCCGGTGACCCAGAAGACCCGGGCCCGGCGGATGGCGTCGAGGTCGAGTTCGCGGGCGTGGATCTCCAGGTCGGGGGCCTTGGGCTGCCGGTAGAAGTAGAGCGGGAAGTCGTCCGGCGGGAAGACCTCGCAGAAGGTGACCGGGGTCGGCAGTCCGGGTACCGGGGTGACCCAGCGGTCGTCGACGCCGAAGCCGCGCAGCGCCTCGTGCAGATAGGCGCCGAACGGGTCGTCGCCGGTGCGCGTGATGACGGCGGTGTGCCGGCCGAGCCGGGCCGCGGCGACCGCGACGTTCGTCGCCGACCCGCCGAGGAACTTGCCGAAGGACGACACCCGGGCGAGCGGGACACCGGTCTGCAGGGGGTAGAGGTCCACTCCGATCCGCCCCATGGTGATCAGGTCGTAGGCCATCGGCTTCCCTTCGTCGTGGCTCTCCCCGGCTTTCTAGCCCGTCCACCGAGGCCTGTCAATGTTTTGTCCGGACATTCGGACCAGGTGATGGCCGGAGTGTCACAAACACCCCCTTCCCGTCACACATGTCACGGCGGCGCGGGCTCTCGGCCACATCCCGTCGACAAAGGGTCGTCGCTTGTCACGCTGCGTCGCTCACCGGGCACAGGGTGGGTGATCGCCAGCGCAGCGCCCGGTCCCCCCGGCGGCCCCGTCAGGCCGCAGCCGCGGCGCGCGCGGGGAGGTGCAACCCATGACCGACCGAAGGCTCTGGTCCTACAAGGAGATCGCGGCGCACATCCGGGTGCAGCCGGACACCGTACGGTCCTATCGCAAGCACGGGCTGCTGCCCCCGCCCGACCACGTCGAGGGCGGCAAGCCCTACTGGTACGCCGACACCGTCCGCGCCTGGGTCGCCTCCCGGCCCGGCAACCGGGCCCGCAGAGACGGCTGACGTCCGGTGGCGGGGACCGGGATGCCGCCGGGCCGTCAGCCCCAGGGCTCGATGACCGTGACCCCCGCCCCCGGTGCCGTGTCCATCGCCGCGAGTGCCGCCGGGGCCGCGTCGAGCGTGATCGTCCGGGTCACCAGGAGGCCGGGGCGCAGCACCCCGGTGCGGACCAGGTGGAGCATGCCGGGATAGGCGTGGGCGGCCATGCCGTGGCTGCCGAGGAGTTCGAGCTCCAGGGCGATCGCACGGGCCAGCGGGACCGGGGTGGTGCCGTCGGCCGAGGGCAGCAGGCCGACCTGGACGTGCCGGCCGCGGCGGCGCAGGCCGTTCACGGAGGCGGCGCAGGTGGCGGGCGAGCCCAGGGCGTCGAGCGAGAGATGGGCGCCGCCGCCGGTCAGCTCGCGGACCCGGGCGGCCGGGTCGGGCACGGCGGTCGCGTCCAGGCACTCGGCGGCGCCGTACGTCCGCGCCAGCTCCAGGGCCCCGGGTGACGTGTCGACCGCGACCACACGGGCGCCCGAGGCCGCCGCGATCATCACCGCCGACAGGCCGACCCCGCCGCAGCCGTGCACCGCGACCCACTCCCCGGCCGACACCCGGCCCTGTCGCACCACGGCCCGGAAGGCGGTGGCGAAGCGGCAGCCGAGGGCGGCGGCGGTGGCGTACGCCATGTCGTCCGGGAGTCCGACGAGATTGACGTCGGCGTGGTCGAGCGCGACGTATTCGGCGAAGGAGCCCCAGTGGTGGAAGCCGGGCTGGGTCTGCCGTTCGCACACCTGCTGGTCGCCCGCCGCGCAGGAGGGGCAGGTGCCGCAGGCGCAGACGAACGGCACGGTGACCCGGTCACCGGGCCGCCACCGAGCCACCAGCCCGCCCACCGCCTCGACCACACCGGCGAGTTCGTGCCCCGGCACGTGCGGCAGCGTGATGTCCGGATCGTGCCCCATCCAGCCGTGCCAGTCGCTGCGGCACAGGCCGGTCGCCTCGACACGGACGACCGCCCCGTGGGGGGCCGGACGGGGGTCGGGCACCTCGCGTACCCCGGCGGGTTCGCCGTATCGCTCGAAGACCACGGCTCGCATGCGCGCTCCTTCCGGAAACCTGCGCGCAGGCTAGACCCTCCGGGGGCCGGTCCACCGCGGGGCGGTGACGCCAAGAGCGCCTTCGGGGTACGCGGGAGAGCCTTGGAAAATACCCCCTAGGGGTATAGTGTGAGAAGCGTGGGGTTCCTCCGTGGACCCCTTGGCCCCACACGCCTCGACGAGGAGTATCGACATGAGCACCCAGACCGGCACCCCGGGCTCCGTCACCACCGTCTACCAGGTCACCGGCATGAGCTGCGGCCACTGCGAGGGTTCCGTCTCCGGTGAGATCGCCCGGATCCCGGGCGTCAGCTCGGTGAAGGCGGTGGCGTCGACCGGCGAGGTGACCGTCGTCTCCGAGGCCCCGCTGGACGACGAGGCCGTCCGCGCCGCCGTCGACGAGGCCGGCTTCGAGCTGGCCGGCCAGGCCTGAGAAAGACTCTCCCCTTCCCCGACCGGGCCGCACCGACCAGCTGATACTGGATCCGTACGGCCCGGTCCGATGTCTGGAGTCCGGACATGACCAGCACCAGCGCCACGACGGCGCCCGCCACCGCCGGCAGCGACCAGGTCGAACTGCTCATCGGCGGGATGACCTGCGCCTCCTGCGCCGCCCGGGTGGAGAAGAAGCTCAACCGGATGGACGGCGTGAGCGCCACCGTCAACTTCGCCACCGAGAGGGCCAGGGTCACCTTCGCCGACGGCGTCCAGCTCGCCGACCTGATCGCCACCGTGGAGAGGACGGGCTACACCGCCGAGCAACCCGCGCCACCGGAGCCCGAGCCCGAGGCCGAGCCAGGAACCCCCGCACGGGACCCCGGCCTCGACGCCGCCCGGCACCGCCTGCTCGTCTCCGCGCTGCTCGCCGCCCCCGTGGTCCTGCTCGCGATGGTCCCCGCCCTCCAGTTCGACAACTGGCAGTGGCTCTCGCTCACCCTCGCCGCACCGGTCGTCGTCTGGGGCGGCGCCCCCTTCCACCGGGCCGCCTGGACCAACCTCCGGCACGGCGCCGCCACCATGGACACCCTCGTCTCGGTCGGCACGCTGGCCGCGTTCGGCTGGTCGCTGTGGGCGCTGTTCTTCGGCGACGCGGGCATGGCCGGCATGCACGACGAGTTCCGCCTCACCGTCTCGCGCATGGACGGCGCCTCCACCATCTACCTGGAGGTCGCCGCCGGGGTCGTCGCGCTGATCCTGCTCGGCCGCTATCTGGAGGCCCGCTCCAAGCGGCGCGCCGGGGCCGCCCTGAAAGCCCTGATGGAGCTGGGCGCCAAGGACGTGGCGGTGCTGCGGGAGGGCCGCGAGGTACGGGTGCCGGTGTCGTCCCTGGCCGTCGGCGACCGGTTCGTCGTGCGGCCCGGCGAGAAGGTCGCCACCGACGGCACGGTGACGGAGGGCGTCTCCGCGGTGGACGCGTCCATGCTGACCGGCGAGTCGGTGCCGGTCGACGTCGGACCGGGCGACCGGGTCACCGGCGCCACGGTCAACGCGGGCGGCCGGCTGGTCGTGGAGGCCACCCGGGTCGGCGCGGACACCCAGCTCGCCCGGATGGCGAGGCTGGTGGAGGACGCGCAGAACGGCAAGGCCGAGGTGCAGCGGCTCGCCGACCGGATCTCCGCCGTCTTCGTCCCCGTGGTCATCCTCATAGCGCTCGGCACCTTCGGCGGCTGGCTGGGCGTCACCGGCGACCCGGTCGCGGCGTTCACGGCCGCCGTCGCCGTGCTGATCATCGCCTGCCCCTGCGCGCTGGGCCTCGCCACGCCGACCGCGCTGATGGTCGGCACCGGGCGCGGCGCCCAGCTCGGCATCCTGATCAAGGGCCCCGAGGTGCTGGAGTCCACGCGCCGCGTGGACACGGTCGTACTGGACAAGACCGGCACCGTCACCACCGGCCGGATGACCCTGCAGGCGGTGTACACCGCCGACGGCGTGGACGAGAAGGAGCTGCTGCGGCTCGCCGGCGCCCTGGAGCACGCCTCCGAGCACCCCGTGGCCCGTGCGGTCGCCGCCGGCGCCGAGGAGCGCGCCGGAGAACTGCCAGCGGTCGAGCACTTCGAGAACGTGCCCGGGCGCGGCGTACGCGGACGTGTTAACGGCCGCGAGGTGGCCGTGGGGCGCCTGTACGGCGAGCTGCCGCAGGAGCTGGCCCGCGCGGTCCGGGAGGCCGAGCGGCAGGGCCGTACCGCCGTCGTGGCCGGCTGGGACGGGCGGGCCCGCGGGGTGCTGGCCGTGGCCGACACGGTCAAGGAGACCAGCGCCGAGGCGGTCCGCGAACTGCGCGGGCTGGGCCTGACACCGGTGCTGCTCACCGGGGACAACCGCACGGTCGCCGAGGCGGTCGCGAAGAGCGTCGGCATCGACGCGCAGAACGTGTTCGCCGAGGTGCTGCCCGAGGACAAGGCCGAGGTCGTACGACGGCTGCAGCGCGAGGGCCGGGCCGTGGCCATGGTGGGCGACGGCGTGAACGACGCCGCCGCGCTCGCCACCGCCGATCTGGGCCTGGCCATGGGCACGGGCACGGACGCGGCGATCGAGGCGGGCGATCTGACGCTGGTGCGCGGGGACCTGCGGGTGGCCGCGGACGCGATCCGGCTGTCGCGGCGGACGCTGGCCACCATCAAGGGCAATCTGGCGTGGGCCTTCGGCTACAACGTGGCCGCGCTGCCGCTGGCCGCCGCCGGACTGCTCAACCCGATGATCGCCGGAGCGGCGATGGCCTTCTCCTCGGTCTTCGTGGTGACCAACAGCCTCCGGCTGCGGGCGTTCCGGTAGATCGGTGGCAATCGCCCGGATCGATCCCCCGGCCCCCCTGGAGTCCGACGCGCGGCTCACATAAGCTCTTCACAAGGCTCGCGCATCATCCTTACGCTTGGGTCCCGATCGCCGTATCGGGGCTCTTGCGCACCTAAGGGACATATGCAAGAGACGCAGATCACAGTGATGCGAACGTAACCATCGAAGGGGTTCGAAGGTCTAAGTTGGCGATGTCAGACCAGCGTCTTGGGGGGCGCTGACTGGCCTCTGAGGATGTCTTGGGGGACTTCCTCGGATGGGGGTACCTCCGCGCTCGAACGAAGTTGAGAGCTTGGGGGAGCGTTGCCGGGGCACGTACACCGGGAAGCTTTGAGCGGCCCTCCCAGCGTGCGCTGTCCCGGCAGATCGCATCGCATCACCGGAGTACGGCGAGTTCGCTCGTCGTACTCAGACAGCGATTCAGGCGCTGTCCTCTCCGAGCGCCCGGCCGGATCCCGTGGGGGGAATCCGCACCGGGACATGGGAAGGCGCCCTGGTCGTCGGCCCGTGGGGGGACCGGCGCGTCAGGGCGCCTTCCGCTTTTTACGCATCTCCCGCTTTTCCGCCCCCGCGTCACCGGCTCAGGGCCCGCCCCGGCGGGCAGACCCTGGTACGCGGTGTGCTCAGCGCTCCTCGACCGGCACGAAGTCGCGCTCGACGACGCCCGTGTAGATCTGGCGCGGACGGCCGATGCGGGAACCCGGCTCCTTGATCATCTCGGTCCACTGGGCGATCCAGCCCGGCAGCCGGCCGAGGGCGAACAGGACCGTGAACATCTCGGTCGGGAAGCCCATCGCCCGGTAGATCAGGCCGGTGTAGAAGTCCACGTTCGGGTAGAGCTTGCGCTCGACGAAGTAGTCGTCGGAGAGCGCGTGCTCCTCCAGCTTCAGGGCGATGTCGAGCAGCTCGTCCGACTTGCCCAGCGCGGAGAGCACGTCGTGCGCGGCGGCCTTGATGATCTTGGCGCGCGGGTCGAAGTTCTTGTAGACCCGGTGCCCGAAGCCCATCAGGCGGACGCCGTCCTCCTTGTTCTTCACCTTCCGGATGAAGGTGTCGACGTCGGAGCCGGAGTCGCGGATACCCTCGAGCATCTCCAGCACCGACTGGTTGGCGCCGCCGTGCAGCGGGCCCCACAGGGCGGAGATGCCGGCCGAGATCGACGCGAACATGTTGGCCTGCGAGGAACCGACCAGGCGGACCGTGGAGGTCGAACAGTTCTGCTCGTGGTCGGCGTGCAGGATCAGCAGCTTGTCCAGGGCCGTCGCCACGACCGGGTCCGGCTCGAACTCCTGGGCCGGGACCGAGAAGGTCATGCGCAGGAAGTTCTCGACGTAGCCGAGGTCGTTGCGCGGGTAGACGAACGGGTGGCCGATCGACTTCTTGTACGCGTAGGCCGCGATCGTCGGGAGCTTCGCCAGCAGCCGGATCGTGGAGAGGTCGCGCTGCTTCTCGTCGAAGGGGTTGTGGCTGTCCTGGTAGAAGGTGGACAGCGCCGACACCACCGAGGACAGCATGGCCATCGGGTGGGCGTCGCGGGGGAAGCCCCGGTAGAAGTTCTTGACGTCCTCGTGCAGCAGCGTGTGCCGCGTGATGTCGTCCTTGAACGCCGTCAGCTGGTCGACGGTGGGCAGCTCGCCGTTGATCAGCAGGTACGCCACCTCAAGGAAGGTGGAGCGCTCGGCCAGCTGCTCGATGGGGTAGCCGCGGTAGCGGAGGATGCCCGCCTCGCCGTCGAGGTAGGTGATCGCGGATTTATAGGCGGCGGTGTTGCCGTACCCGCTGTCCAGGGTCACCAGACCGGTCTGGGCGCGGAGCTTCCCGATGTCGAAGCCCTTGTCGCCGACGGTGCTGTCGACCACCGGGTAGGTGTACTCGCCGTCGCCGTACCGCAGTACTACAGAGTTGTCGCTCACGTCTTCCCTCACCGACGTAGTGCCTCATCTTCGAGGTGCCCTGACTGTCTCTACCATCCCCCATTTGGCTCAGGAGAGTGCACTCGGGGTCGACCATTGGGCCTATTGGCGGCACTCAGTGCCGTCAACCTGCTCATCCTGCCCCCTCGAAGGGCCATCTGGAAATGCTCTGTGACCTTCACGACTCGTTTGATCGATCATTTTTGCCGAGCCTGAAGTCGAGGGCCGTACAGCGCCGTCCGGCCGACACGGTGCGCACCGCCTGCCCGATCGCCTTGCGTGAACCGACGAGGACGACCAGCCGTCGGGCCCGGGTGACCGCCGTGTACAGCAGGTTCCGCTGGAGCATCATCCATGCCCCGGTAGTGACCGGAATCACCACGGCCGGATACTCGCTCCCCTGTGAGCGGTGGATGGTCACCGCGTACGCATGGGCCAGTTCGTCCAGTTCGTCGAAGTCGTACGGGACTTCCTCGTCCTCGTCCGTCAGCACCGTCAGGCGCTGGTCGACCGGGTCGAGCGAGGTGACGACGCCCACGGTGCCGTTGAAGACGCCGTTCTCCCCCTTCTCGTAGTTGTTGCGGATCTGGGTGACCTTGTCGCCGACCCGGAAGACCCGGCCGCCGAACCGCTTCTCCGGCACATCGGGCCGCCCGGGCGTGATGGCCTGCTGGAGCAGCCCGTTGAGCGCGCCCGCGCCGGCCGGCCCCCGGTGCATCGGCGCGAGCACCTGGACGTCCCGGCGCGGGTCCAGCCCGAACTTGGCCGGGATCCGCCGCGCGGCCACGTCGACCGTGAGCCGGCCGGCGGCCTCGGTGTCGTCCTCGACGAAGAGGAAGAAGTCCTTCAGGCCGTCGGTGAGCGGATGCTGCCCCGCGTTGATCCGGTGCGCGTTGGTGACCACTCCGGACTGCTGGGCCTGCCGGAAGACCCGGGTGAGCCGGACGGCCGGGACGGGCCCCCCCTCGGCGAGCAGGTCCCGCAGCACCTCGCCGGCGCCCACACTGGGCAGCTGGTCGACGTCCCCCACGAACAGCAGATGGGCCCCCGGCGGTACGGCCTTCACCAGCTTGTTGGCGAGCAGCAGGTCCAGCATCGACGCCTCGTCCACGACCACCAGGTCGGCGTCGAGCGGCCGGTCCCGGTCATAGGCGGCGTCCCCGCCGGGCCTCAGCTCCAGCAGCCGGTGCACGGTGGACGCCTCCGCGCCGGTCAGCTCGGACAGCCGCTTGGCCGCACGGCCGGTCGGGGCGGCCAGCACCACCTTGGCCCGTCTGGCCCGGGCCAGCTCCACGATCGAGCGCACGGTGAAGGACTTGCCGCAGCCCGGGCCGCCGGTCAGCACGGCGACCTTCTCGGTCAGCGCCAGCCTGACGGCCGCCTCCTGCTCGGGCGCGAGGTCGGCCCCGGTGCGTGATCTCAGCCAGGCCAGGGCCTTGTCCCAGTCCACGTCCCGGAACCCCGGCATCCGGTCCTGGTCCGTCCGCAGCAGCCGCAGCAGCTGCGAGGAGAGGGACGACTCGGCGCGGTGGAACGGGACGAGGTAGACGGCGCTGACGGGCTCCGAGTCACCGTCGGGTCCGGGCACCCGCTCCCGTACGACCCCCGGGTCGGCCCCCTCCTCCGGGACCTCGGACAGCTCGGCGAGACACTCGATGACCAGCCCGGTGTCGACCTGGAGGAGTTTGACGGCGTCGGCGATCAGCCGCTCCTCCGGCAGGAAGCAGTGCCCCTGGTCGGCGGACTGCGACAGCGCGTACTGCAGACCGGCCTTCACGCGCGCGGGACTGTCGTGCGGGATGCCGACCGACTGGGCGATCTTGTCGGCGGTGAGGAAACCGATGCCCCAGACGTCGGCGGCGAGCCGGTACGGCTGCTCCTTCACGACGGAGATCGACGCGTCGCCGTACTTCTTGTAGATCCGCACGGCGATGGAGGTGGACACCTCGACGGTCTGGAGGAAGAGCATGACCTCCTTGATCGCCTTCTGCTCCTCCCACGCGTCGGCGATCTTCTTGGTCCGTTTCGGTCCGAGACCCGGCACCTCGACGAGCCGCTCGGGCTCCTCCTCGATGATCCGGAGGGTGTCCAGGCCGAAGTGCCGGGTGATCCGGTCGGCGAAGACCGGCCCGATTCCCTTGACCAGGCCGGACCCCAGATAACGCCGGATGCCCTGGACCGTGGCGGGCAGGACGGTCGTGTAGTTCTCGACGTGGAACTGCTTGCCGTACTGCGGATGCGAGCCCCAGCGGCCCTCCATCCGCAGCGACTCCCCCACCTGGGCACCGAGCAGCGCGCCGACGACCGTGAGCAGATCGCCGGCGCCTCTTCCGGTGTCGACCCGGGCGACGGTGTAGCCGTTCTCCTCGTTGGCGTACGTGATCCGCTCCAGCACGCCTTCGAGCACGGCGAGCCGCCGCTCACCCGTGGGAGTCCCCGCCTGTTGCGCCATGATCCGACCGTACCGGTGGGGTCCGACAACGGGCACCGTCACCGTGGGTGCCGGTGCGGGCCGCCCCGCGTCAGGACTGGCAGTTGGTGAAGGTGCCGCTGGTCTGCACGCTGTAGATGCTGGCCCCGCCCGTGGCGTCGTTCTTCAGCGGAACGGTGAGGGTGTCGTCGGCCGTCCACGCGAAGCCGTTCTTGTCGAACGTCCACGTGCCGGTCACCCGCGTCGCCAGTTCCGACAGGGCCACCCATCCGTACTTGCCGGGCGGGATCGTCGCGGACACCGAGTTGCCGAGGTCCTCGGTGATGCTCATGCTCACGTTGCCCGAGACGGTGCTCGCCACGGACGTGGCGATCGGGGACGCGGCGCCCGTTCCCAGTGACGCCGACAGCTGCCAGCCCAGCGAGCTGGACCACCCCGTCTGCTTGTTGATGCTGAACGTGTAACCGGCGGGGTTCTCCGAGCCGTTGTACCAGACGGGAGAGACGCACTGCTTCGGCAGCGGGGCGGCCGGCGTCTGGCTCCTGGTGCTCCAGGAGCAGGTCGAGGTGTCCTTGGTGCACCGCGCGGCCGCGTAGTCGACGGCGAGGTCGAACGCGTCCCTCGCCGCGGTCCCGGTCCCCGACAGGGTCCACCGCTGCGCGGTCGTGCCGTTGCAGGAGTAGTTGTCGGTCCAGGCGTCGTCGTAGTTCGCCGCGTACCAGACGTCGAGGCAGGAGTTGTCCCGCTTCTGCCTGATCATGAAGGTGGCCGTGCTGCCCGTCACGGGCTGGAAGTACCACTGCTCGCTCGCCCTGCCGTCGCAGGACCGCTGCCGCAGCGGTGTGCCCGCGTCCACGCATTTGCCGGTGTCGGAGTTGACGATGCTGAACGAGCCGTCCGACCGGTCGGGATCGAGGCGCCACTTCTGGTGGTACCCCGGGGAGCTGTTGGTGACGATGAAGACACCGTCACCGGTGTTGCCGTTCTGCGCGTCGAGGCTGCGGCCGTTGTTGACGTTGGTGATCGTGACGCCGTTGAGGCCCGTCGGGTCCGTCGCCGCCTTGGCCGCCGCCTGCGAGGGCAGGGCCGACGCGCCGAGCGACAGACCGACGACCGCGAGGAGCGCGCCGAGCCGTGAGGCGAGGCGGTGTCGTGTTCTGGGGGGCATGAATCCTCGTTTCACGAAGGGTTGTTGGTCCACCCCCCCAAGGCTTCCGAGGCGCCCTGCTCCCGTGTCGGCCCCGGCTGCACGGTTGTTGGCGTGGAACGCACTGTCGTCCCGCCGCACCAGTGGTTTTCACTCGGAGCAGAGCTGACCCACCGCGGACCGAGGACGGCAGTGAGAGCGATAGTTGTCGACACCGCCGAACTGGCGGAGCGGGAGCGTGCCGATGTCTGGGTCGAGACGATGGCCATGGCCCAGGTGACCCAGCGGGTGCGCTTCCTGGACCGCGCGACCGTGCAGGGGCGCATCGAAGTGCTGCCGCTGGGCGCCGGCCAGATCTCCGTGCTGTCCCACGCCGCTGTGGAGGCACAGAGGACACCGAGACTGGTGAGGCAGTCGGACCCGGAGATGTACCACGCCGCGCTGGTCACCTCCGGCGAGGTGGGGATCGAGCAGTTCCGGCAGAGCACACTGCTGCGGCAGGGGGACGTCGGCTTCTTCGACAGCTCCCACTCCTTCGACACCTTCACCGGGGAGATCCCGACCAGGACCCTCATCCTCCAGTTCCCCAAACGGCTTCTGTGGGGAGGCGAGAAGACGTTCAAGGGGCTGTGCGGCCGGTCGCTGCCGGCCACCGAGGGGATCGGCCGCATCTTCGCGACGTTCATGGACGAGGTCGCCGACCAGTACGGCACCCTCACCCCACAGGACGCGACGGTCCTCCAGGACACGGCGCTCGACCTGCTCACCGGGCTGCTACGGCACCACCTCGGCCGCGACTCGGCCGCGTCGCACGGCTCCGGCACGGAGGCGATGTACCTCCGCATCACCGCCTACATCGGCGAGCATCTGCACGAACCCGGTCTGGCGCCGGAGGAGATCGCCCGCGCGCACAGCATCTCCGTCCGCTACCTGCACCGCATCTTCCAGCAGAACGGCACGACTCCGCGCGCCTTCGTCCGGCGGCAGCGCCTCGATCACTGCCGCCGGGACCTGGCGGATCCCGCGCTGCGGGCCGTGCCCATCCGCACCATCGCCGCCCGCTGGGGCTACCCCCAGGCCGACGCCTTCTCCCGGGCCTTCCGCTCGCACACGGGGATGTCACCCCGCGAGTACCGGGCCGGCCGGTCCGTCAGCGAGTCCGGGCGCGGGAAGACGCCTTCAGAGCATCGAGAAAGAGACTGAAGGCGGCCCCCGGGAAGGTCAGAACGGCCCGCGCGGGAAACTTCGAGTCGCGCACGGCTACGCGGGCGGGACGCGCGGCGACCTCGACACACTCGTTGCCGTCGCCCTCACCTGAGTAGGACGACTTCCGCCAATTGTCCATGGGGACCTCACAGGTCGTTTGCCAGCCGGTGGATGAAGTCACGGGACTTGTCCGGTGCGAGTGATACGGCCTTCACCATAAGGAAGCGTGATCGATAGATGTTCAGCTGAGCCTCGGAATCAATGAGGAGTGAGCCATGAGGTGCGTCCCGTACCACCGTGTCCAGCCTGGGCAAAGGGCCGCCCGCGTACGTCATCTGGCTTGATGCGGCGAAACCGTCCAGGTCGAAGGGGATGACCCGCAGAGTGACGTGGTCCGCCTCGGAAAGCTCGAGAAGCTGAGCGAGCTGGGCTTTCGAGGTGGCACGGTTGCTGACCCTGATGCGGAGCGCCGCCTCGTGGATCACCGCTTCGTACGGAGTGATGATCTTCTGTCGTTCCTGCCGATGCTGGATACGCAACTCAAGTTCCTCCCGGGCGAGTTCCGGAAGCCTGGAGGAGAACACTGCGCGCGAGTAGTCCTCGGTCTGGAGCAGGCCCGGCACGTAGAGGATCGCCACGTGCCGGAGGAACCGGGCGTGGTGCTCCAACTCGGACAGGTCCAGGAATGACGTGGGCAGCAGGCCCCGGTACTCCTCCCACCAGCCGCGTGTCCGATCCGTGGCCATTTCGACGAGCGCACCGATGAACTCCTCGTCCTCGCAGGCGTAGTGGGAGGCGAGGCGGCGGAGTCGCTCCTCGCTCACTCCTGACAGTCCTGCCTCGATCTGGCTGATCTGGACGTTGCTCACGCCCAACAGGGCTGCCGCCTGCCGGGCGGTGAGGCCGGCGGCCTCACGGAGTCTGCGCAGTTCGACCGCCAAGCGCATCTGCCGCGCCGTTGGTTCGCGCCTCGTGGGCATCAACTGCTCCTCACTCGACTCGTTCGGGGGTCAGATTACGCGAGCAGCTTGCCCCGCCGAAACTTTCAGGTCTACCGTCGGTGACGAACAGCACACGCAGCGGAAGCGAACCGCGGCGATGCCGCTGTGCGCAGAAGACCACTCATCTCCCCGGAGTTGATGACGCATGCCTGAAAGTGAGACCTGGGACTACACCCTCTACATCCCCAACGACCCCAGAGCCGTGACGGTCTGCCGCCGCACCTTGCGCACGATCCTGACGTTGCACGAACTCCCCGGCCTCGCGGACACGGCGGAGCTGCTCGCGACGGAGCTGGTGTCCAACGCCGTACGGCACACCAAGGGGCCGGCGGCGCTGAGGGTGCGCCGTTCGCCGCAGGGGCTGGTGTGGATCGGGGCATGGGACACCGACCCCGCCCCGCCACCCCCGCCACAACCGCTGGGACAGGTCGTCGACCTGGAGGAGGGGCGGGGCCTGGGCCTGGTCACGGCCTGCGCGGACTACTGGGGCTGGCAGCCCTCGGCCCGGTTCGGGGACCGGGGCAAATACGTGTGGTGCGAACTCGCGGCGGCCTGAATACGCCTGGCCGGCCCCCGGGCGAAGCAGATGCGGAGGGAGGTCTGGGCCCAGCGCGCCGCCCACGCGGCCGAGGCCCCGGAGCTGTTCACCGAGGAGTGAAGCGGTGACCTCCGGGCCGCTCGCTCGCTTCTGCCCCGCGGAAGCACGCGAGCGGCCCGGAGGGACGGGCGGAACCCGGCCCCTCCGCGGACGGTCACGATCCGGTTTCGGGATGGGGGGAGGGGGTTGCCGCGCGCCGTGTAATCGATTCCAATCCTCTTCTGGAGTGGTTGTGTAATCGATTCCACGAGTCCACGAGGAGGTGGGGCCGGCCATGGCGAGCATCAAGGACGTCGCCGCCGCGGCGGGGGTGTCCGTGGCCACCGTGTCGCGGGTGCTGAACGAGCACCCGTCCGTCAGCGCGGACGCACGCACGCGCGTGCTGGCCGCCGTGGCCGCGCTGGGCTACCGCCCCAACGCCGTCGCCCGGTCGCTGCGCACCGACCAGACCCACACCCTCGGCCTGGTCATCAGCGACGTCCTCAACCCGTACTTCACCGAACTGGCCCGCTCGGTGGAGGAAGAGGCCCGTGCGCTCGGCTACAGCGTGATCATCGGTAACGCCGACGAGCGGCCCGAGCTGCAGGACCACCACGTGCGCAACCTGCTCGACCGGCGGATCGACGGGCTGCTCGTGTCCCCGACCGACGGCGGCTCCCCCCTCATGCTGGACGCCGCGCGCGCGGGGACTCCCATGGTGTTCGTGGACCGCTGGATACCGGGGCTGGACGTGCCCGTCGTACGCGCCGACGGACGCGCGGCCGTACGGGAACTCGTCGCCCACCTGTACCGGCTCGGACACCGGCGGCTCGCGATCATCGCGGGGCCCGCCGCCACCACCACCGGCAGCGAGCGTGTCGAGGCGTTCCGGGCCGCCCTGGCCGAGCACGGGCTTGCGCTCCCGGACGCCTACACGGGCCACGGCGACTTCCAGGCGGAGAGCGGACGGCGGGTCACCGAGGGCTTCCTGGACCTGCCGGAGCCGCCCGAGGTCGTCTTCGCGGCCGACAACCTGATGGCGCTCGGCGCGCTGGACGCCGTACGCGCGCGCGGGCTGCGCGTGCCCGACGGGCTGGCGCTGGCCGCGTTCGACGACATCCCCTGGTTCGTGCACACCGATCCGCCCGTCACCGCGATCGCCCAGCCGACCGGTGAGCTGGGGCGGGCCGCCGTACGGGCCCTGGTGGACCGGATCGAGGGGCGTACCCCGCGCTCCGTCACCCTGCCCGCCCGGCTCGTCGTGCGCCGCTCGTGCGGTGAGCCGGCCGCCCCGTTCCCCACGCAGTCCCCCTCCCCAGTGCAAAGGAGCACGTCGTGAGCGACCCGGACGAGTTGCTGCGCATCGAGGGCATACGCAAGACCTTCCCCGGCGTGGTCGCGCTCGACGGCGTCGACTTCGATCTGCGCCGGGGCGAGGTCCATGTGCTGCTCGGTGAGAACGGCGCCGGCAAGAGCACGCTCATCAAGATGCTCTCCGGTGCCCACACGCCCGACTCCGGGCAGATCCGCGTCGGCGGCCGGCAGGTGCGCATCCATGGCGCCCAGGACGCCGAGCGGCTCGGGATCGCCACCATCTACCAGGAGTTCAACCTGGTGCCGGACCTGACCGTCGCCGAGAACATCTTCCTGGGCCGGCAGCCGCGCCGGTTCGGGATGATCGACCGCAAGCGGATGGAGGCGGACGCCGAGGCGCTGCTGAAGCGCGTCGGGGTCAGCGTCCCGCCCCGCGCGCGCGTGCGGGAACTCGGGATCGCCCGGCTGCAGATGGTCGAGATCGCCAAGGCGCTCAGCCTGGACGCGCGCGTGCTCATCATGGACGAGCCGACCGCCGTGCTCACCTCGGAGGAGGTGGACCGGCTCTTCGCCATCGTGCGGTCGCTGCGCGCGGAGGGCGTGGGCATCGTCTTCATCACCCATCACCTGGAGGAGATCGCCGCCCTGGGGGACCGGGTCACCGTCATCCGGGACGGGCGCAGCGTCGGGCAGGTGCCCGCCGCCACGCCCGAGGCCGAACTGGTACGGCTGATGGTGGGGCGGTCGATCGAGCAGCAGTACCCCCGGGAGCGGCCCCAGAAGGGTGCCGCGCTGCTCAGCGTCGAGGGGCTCACCCGTGACGGGGTCTTCCACGACGTGAGCTTCGACGTGCACGCCGGTGAGGTCGTCGGTGTCGCGGGGCTCGTGGGGGCCGGGCGGACCGAGGTCGTACGGGCCGTGTTCGGCGCGGATCCCTATGACGACGGAGTCGTGCGGGTCGCCGGCTCGCGGCTCAGGCGCCATGACGTGAACGCCGCCATGGCGGCCGGCATCGGTCTCGTCCCGGAGGACCGCAAGGGCCAGGGGCTCGTGCTGGACGCCTCCGTCGCGGAGAACCTGGGTCTGGTGACCCTGCGGTCGGCGACCCGGGCCGGGATCGTGGACCGCGGGGCGCAGTACGCGGCGGCCGGGCGGATGGCCGGCCGGCTGGGCGTCCGCATGGCGGGCCTCGGGCAGCACGTGCGGACCCTGTCCGGCGGCAACCAGCAGAAGGTCGTCATCGGCAAGTGGCTGCTGGCCGACTCCAGGGTGCTGATCCTGGACGAGCCGACGCGCGGTATCGACGTCGGCGCCAAGGTGGAGATCTATCAGCTGATCAACGAGCTGACGGCCGCGGGCGCCGCCGTGCTGATGATCTCCAGCGATCTGCCGGAGGTGCTCGGCATGAGCGACCGCGTGCTGGTGATGGCCCAGGGCCGGATCGCCGGTGAACTCTCCGCCGAGGAGGCCACGCAGGACGCCGTGATGGCGCTCGCCGTCTCCACCCCGACCACCGAGACCCCGACCACCGACAAGGAGGGCCCCCGTGGCCACTGACACGCTCAAGAGCCGGCCGGGCGCGGACGGCGCCCCGGGGGCCGTCCGGCGGCTGCTCCTCGACAACGGCGCGCTCACCGCGCTGATCGTCCTCGTCATCGCCCTGTCGGCGCTGTCGGGCGACTTCCTGACCACCGACAATCTGCTCAACATCGGCGTGCAGGCGGCCGTCACCGCGATCCTCGCTTTCGGCGTGACCTTCGTGATCGTCTCGGCGGGCATCGACCTGTCGGTCGGCTCGGTGGCGGCGCTGTCGGCGACCGTGCTGGCCTGGAGCGCCACCCAGCACGGCGTGCCGGTCGCCCTGGCGGTCGTCCTCGCCCTGGCCACCGGCATCGCGGCCGGGCTGGTGAACGGTTTCCTCATCGCATACGGCAAGCTGCCGCCGTTCATCGCGACGCTGGCCCTGCTGTCCGTGGGCCGCGGTCTGGCCCTGGTGATCTCGCAGGGCTCCCCCATCGCCTTCCCCGGCTCCGTCTCGCACCTCGGGGACACCCTCGGCGGCTGGCTGCCGGTGCCGGTGCTGGTCATGGTGGTGATGGGGCTGGTCGCCGCGTTCGTGCTCGGGCGGACCTACATCGGCCGGTCCATGTACGCGATCGGCGGCAACGAGGAGGCCGCGCGGCTGTCGGGCCTGCGGGTGCAGCGCCAGAAGCTCGCGATCTACGCCCTGTCCGGCGTGTTCGCCGCGGTGGCCGGCGTGGTGCTGGCCGCCCGGCTGTCCTCGGCGCAGCCGCAGGCCGCCGACGGCTACGAGCTGGACGCGATCGCCGCGGTCGTCATCGGCGGCGCCTCGCTGGCGGGCGGCACCGGCAAGGCGTCCGGCACGCTGATCGGCGCGCTGATCCTGGCGGTGCTGCGCAACGGCCTGAACCTGCTGTCGGTGTCGGCGTTCTGGCAGCAGGTGGTGATCGGTGTCGTGATCGCGCTGGCGGTGCTGCTGGACACCGTGCGCCGCAAGGCGGGGGCGGCCCCGGCGGCCGCGGGCACGGGTGGCGGGAACCGGGGCAGGCAGGCGGCGACCTATGTGCTCGCCGCCGTGGTCACGGTCGCCGTCGTCGGCGCCACCTCCTTCCTGCACGGCGGTTCCTCCTCGTCCACGAACCCGAGGATGGGGCTGTCCCTGTCCACGCTCAACAACCCCTTCTTCGTGCAGATCCGGGCGGGCGCCCAGGCCGAGGCCAAGAAGCTGGGCGTGGACCTGACCGTGACGGACGCCCAGAACGACGCCTCGCAGCAGGCCAACCAGTTGCAGAACTTCACGAGCTCGAACCTGGGCGCGGTCATCGTCAACCCGGTGGACTCCGACGCGGCGGGCAACTCCGTCAAGGCCGCCGACAAGGCGGGGATCCCGGTCGTCGCCGTCGACCGGGGCGTCAACAAGGCGTCCGTGGACACCCTGGTGGCCTCCGACAACGTCGCCGGCGGCGAGCTGGCCGCGAAGACGGTCGCCGAGAAGCTGGGCGGCAAG
Source organism: Streptomyces sp. NPDC042638 (assembly GCF_040647235.1). Taxonomy (NCBI): domain Bacteria; kingdom Bacillati; phylum Actinomycetota; class Actinomycetes; order Kitasatosporales; family Streptomycetaceae; genus Streptomyces; species Streptomyces sp. NPDC042638. The sequence continues at coordinate 61,689 of NZ_JBEZBT010000003.1, read as the reverse complement.
GGCGGGATCGTCATCCTCCAGGGGCAGGCGGGCACGTCGGCGGCCCGGGAGCGGGCGGCCGGGTTCGCCCGGGGCCTCAGGGCCTACCCGGGTATCCGGGTGCTGGCCCAGCAGCCCGCCGACTTCGACCGCACCAAGGGTCTCGACGTGATGTCGAACCTGCTCCAGGCCCACCCGGACGTGCGGGGCGTCATCGCCGCCAACGACGAGATGGCCCTCGGCGCGATCAAGGCGCTCGGCTCCAAGGCCGGGAAGTCCGTGCAGGTCGTCGGCTTCGACGGCACCCCGGACGGACTGACGGCGGTCAAGGACGGCACGCTGTACGCGTCGGTCGCCCAGCAGCCCACGCAGCTGGGCCGGATCGCCGTGGACAACGCCCTGAAGGCGGTCAGGGGCGAGAAGGTGGAGCCGACGGTGAAGGTGCCGGTGAAGGTGGTCACGAAGGACAACGTGGCCGGCTTCAGCGGCTGACACGGAACGCGCCGGCGGGCGGCCTCCGCACGGGATTCCCGGGGGCGGCCCGCCTGACGTCATCTCTCAGGGGAGTCAACTGATGTACGGCTACGACCTCTTGGTCGTGGGATCGGCCAACGCCGACCTGGTGATCGACGTCGAGCGGCGGCCGGCCGCCGGCGAGACGGTGCTCGGCGGCGACCTGGCCGTCCACCCGGGCGGCAAGGGCGCCAACCAGGCGGTCGCCGCGGCCCGGCTGGGTGCGCGTACGGCACTGCTGGCGCGGGTCGGCGACGACGGCCACGGCCGGCTGCTGCTCGACTCGCTGCGCGCGGCCGGGGCCGACACGGTGGGCGTGCTGGTGGGCGGCGCCCCGACGGGCGTCGCGCTCATCACCGTCGACCCGGAAGGCGACAACAGCATCGTGGTGTCGCCCGGTGCCAACTCCCGGCTCCGGCCGGCGGACGTCCGTGCGGCCACGAGCCTGTTCCACGCCTCCCGGGTGGTGTCGGCGCAGCTGGAGATCCCGCTGGAGACGGTCGTGGAGGTGGTGCGGAACCTGGCGCCGGACAGCCGGTTCGTGCTGAACCCGTCCCCGCCGCGCGAGCTGCCCGCGGAGGTGCTGGCGGCCTGCGACCCGCTGATCGTGAACGAGCACGAGGCGCGGGTGATCCTCGGTGCCGCCTGCGTGAGCGACGAACCCGCGGACTGGGCGCGGCTGTTGCTGGCCAGGGGCCCGCGCTCGGTGGTGGTGACGCTGGGCGCGCGGGGTGCCCTGGTGTGCGACGGCTCCGGCGTGACCCCGGTGCCGTCGGTGCAGGTGGACGCGGTGGACACGACGGGGGCCGGGGACGCGTTCACGGCCGCCCTGGCCTGGCGGCTGGGCACGGGTGCCGCCCTGGCCGAGGCGGCGGCCTTCGCGGCCCGGGTGGGTGCGGCGGCCGTGCGGAAGCGGGGCGCGCAGGAGTCGTACCCGACGGCGGAGGAGATCGACGCGCTGTGAGGCGGCCGGGTGTCCCGTCCTAGGCCGGAGTGCCGGACGGGCCGCCGGCCGGGCCGGTGGCGGAAGGCGCCTCGGCGGCGGACACCTGACGGACCACGTGCTCCGCGAACCGCTGCGCCGTCTCCGCCAGCACCTCCCGCCCGTCCCGGGCCCACAGCCGCTCGTTGAACAGCTCGACCTCGATGGGGCCGGTGTAGCCGGCCGCCTCCACGTACCCCGTCCACTCCCGCAGGTCGACCGTGCCGTCCCCCAGCTGGCCGCGCCCGTTGAGGACCCCCTCGGGCAGGGGGGTGGTCCAGTCGGCGAGCTGGAAGGAGTGGATGCGGCCCGCCGCGCCCGCGCGGGCGATCTGGGCGGGGGCCTGGTCGTCCCACCAGACGTGGTACGTGTCCACGGTCACCCCGACCTGGTGGGCGGGGAAGCGTTCCGCGAGGTCCAGGGCCTGGGCGAGGGTGGAGACGACACAGCGGTCGGCGGCGTACATGGGGTGCAGGGGCTCGATGGCCAGGCGGACGCCGTGGTCCTCCGCGTAGGGGGCCAGTCCGGTCAGCGCGTCGGCGACGCGTTCCCGGGCCGCCCGCAGGTCCCTGGCGCCGGGCGGGAGGCCGCCCGAGACCACGACCAGGGTGTCCGTGCCGAGCGTGGCCGCCTCCTCGACCGCCCGCCGGTTGTCGGCCAGGGCCGCCGCGCGTTCCGCCGGGTCGAGCGCGGTGAGGAAGCCGGCGCGGCACAGGGTCGTCACCGTCAGGCCCGCGGAGCGGATCAGCTTCGCCGTCTCGGCCACGCCGTACGCCTGCACCGGCGCACGCCACAGGCCGACCTGTCCGATCCCCGACTCGACGCACGAGGAGACCAGTTCGGGAAGCGACAGCTGCCTCACGGTCATCTGGTTGATGCTCAGGCGCGCCGGATCGGTCATGCGTTCACCCCGTACAGCGACAGAAGGTTCTTGATGCGTTCCTCGGCCAGTCCGGGGTCCGGGAACAGGCCGAGGCCGTCGGCGAGTTCGTAGGCGCGGGCGAGGTGCGGCAGAGAGCGGGCCGACTGCAGGCCGCCGACCATGGCGAAGTGCGACTGGTGGCCCGCGAGCCAGGCGAGGAGGACGACCCCCGTCTTGTAGAAGCGGGTGGGCGGCCGGAAGAGGTGCCGGGACAGCTCCACGGTGGGATCGAGGAGTGCGCGGAAGCCCTCGGTGTCACCGGTGTCCAGGGCCCGTACCGCCCGCGCCGCGAGCGGCCCCAGCGGGTCGAAGACGCCGAGCAGGGCGTGGCTGAAGCCGCTGTCGTCGCCCGCGATCAGCTCGGGGTAGTGGAAGTCGTCGCCCGTGTAGCAGCGCACGCCCCGCGGCAGCCTGCGCCTCAGCTCGGCCTCGCGCCCGGCGTCCAGCAGGGAGATCTTGACGCCGTCGACCTTGCCGGGGTGCGCGGCGACGAGCTCCAGCAAGGTGCCGGTGGCCACGTCCAGGTCGGCCGAGCCCCAGTAGCCCCGCAGGGCCGGGTCGAACACCGGGCCCAGCCAGTGCAGGATCACCGGCTCGGCGGACTGGCGCAGGAGGTGGCCGTAGATCTCCAGGTAGTCCTCGGGGCCGGTGGCGGTGGCGGCCAGCGCCCTGGACGCCATGAGGACGGCCTGGGCGCCCGCCTCCTCGACGACGGCGAGCTGTTCCTCGTAGGCCGCGCGGATCTCGGCGAGGGTGCCGCCGGTGAGCTGGTCGGTGCCGACTCCGCAGGCGATCCGGCCGCCCGTGCCGCGTGCCTCCGCCGCGCTGCGCCGGATCAGCTCGGCCGCGCCCGCCCAGTCCAGGCCCATGCCCCGCTGGGCGGTGTCCATCGCCTCGGCGACACCCAGGCCGTGGGACCACAGGTGGCGGCGGAAGGCGAGGGTGGCGTCCCAGTCGACGGCGGCGGGCGAGTCGGGCGAGACGTCCGCGTACGGGTCGGCGACGACGTGGGCCGCCGCGAAGACCGTGCGTGAGGTGAAGGGGGTGCCGGGGAGGACGGCGAGCGGCCGGGCGCGGGGCTCGTACGTCCGCAGGGTGCCGTCGGCGCGGGGCAGTCGGACGGTCACGGCGCGATCTCCGGTACGGCGATGCGGCGGCCCTCGGCGGAGGACCTCAGGCCCAGTTCGGCCAGCTGCACACCGCGGGCGCCGGCCAGCAGGTCCCAGTGGTAGGGGGCGTCGGCGTAGACGTGCCTGAGGAACAGTTCCCACTGGGCCTTGAAGCCGTTGTCGAACCCGCCGTTGTCGGGCACCTCCTGCCACTGGTCGCGGAAGGCCTCGGCGGTGGGGACGTCCGGGTCCCACACGGGCCTGGGGGTGGTGCCGCGGTGCTGTGCCCGGCACCCGCGCAGCCCGGCCACGGCCGACCCTTCCGTGCCGTCGACCTGGAGCTCCAGCAGCTCGTCGCGGTTGACGCGGACGGCCCAGGAGGAGTTGATCTGGGCGACGGCGCCGCCCTCCAGCTCGAAGACGCCGTAGGCCGCGTCGTCGGCGGTCGCGTCGTAGGGCTTGCCGTTCTCGTCCCAGCGCTGCGGGATGTGGGTGGTGGCCAGGGCCTGGACGGACGTCACGCGGCCGAACAGTTCATGGAGCACGTACTCCCAGTGCGGGAACATGTCGACGACGATGCCTCCGCCGTCCTCGGCACGGTAGTTCCAGGACGGGCGCTGGGCGGGCTGCCAGTCGCCCTCGAAGACCCAGTAGCCGAACTCGCCGCGGACGGACAGGACGCGGCCGAAGAAGCCGCCGTCGACGAGCCGCTTCAGCTTCAGCAGGCCCGGCAGGAAGATCTTGTCCTGGACGACGCCGTGCCTGACGCCCCTGTCGTGGGCGAGGCGGGCGAGGGCGAGGGCGCCGTCGAGGCCGGTGGCGGTGGGCTTCTCGGTGTAGACGTGCTTGCCGGCCATGATCGCCCTGGTGACGGCGTCCTCCCGGGCGGCGGTGACCTGGGAGTCGAAGTAGATCTCGACGGTGGGGTCGGCGAGGACGGCGTCGACGTCGGTGGAGACGTGCTCCAGGCCGTGCCGTTCGGCGATCTCCCTCAGGGCGTGCTCGCGGCGGCCGACCAGAACCGGCTCGGGCCGGAGCACGGTGCCGTCGCCGAGGTCGAGGCCGCCCTGGTCGCGCAGGGCGAGGATGGACCGGACGAGGTGCTGGCGGTAGCCCATGCGCCCGGTCACGCCGTTCATGGCGATACGCACCGTCCTGCGTGTCACGTCAGTCCCCTTCGTGGGCGCCGGACGCCCTGTACCGTCGCCGCACCGGCCATGCAGCAAGCGCTTGCTGCCGGTGAAGCTAGCCCCTGGCCGGGGTCCGCACAACACCGTGTCCGCTTCGAGTTGTTCGAGGGGGCGAACAACGGGGGTCCGTGGCCTTAGGGTCTGCTCGGAACCAGGACCCCTGCCTGGCTGTCTACGAGGGCGTACCGGCTGATCCCGACAGGCACCGGCCGGCTACGAGGACGTACGACGAAACGCGCGACCGGAGGACGACGATGACGGTGACCCTGGCGGACGTGGCGGCCCGCGCCCAGGTCTCCCCCGCGACGGTGTCGCGCGTGCTGAGCGGCAACTACCCGGTCGCCGCCGCCACCCGCGAGCGGGTGCTGCGGGCCGTGGACGAACTGGACTACGTCCTCAACGGCCCCGCCAGCGCGCTCGCCGCGGCCACCTCCGACCTGGTCGGCATTCTCGTCAACGACATCGCCGACCCGTTCTTCGGGATCATGGCCGGCGCGATCCAGGCCGAGATCTGCGGTCCGGGCGGGCGGGCCGGCGGGGAACGCCTGGCGGTCGTCTGCAACACCGGCGGCTCTCCCGAGCGCGAGCTGACGTATCTCACCCTCCTGCAGCGGCAGCGGGCCGCGGCCGTGGTGCTGACCGGCGGAGCCGTGGAGCACGCACCGCACGCCGCGGCGGTCGCGGCGAAGCTGCGGAAGCTGTCGGAGGCCGGGACGCGGGTGGTGCTGTGCGGGCGCCCGCCGGTGCCGGACACCGAGGCCATCGCGCTGACCTTCGAGAACCGGGGCGGCGCCCGCGCTCTGACCGGCCATCTGACCGGCCTCGGCCACCGCCGGCTCGGCTACATCGCCGGCCCCGCGGAACGGACGACCACCCGGCACCGGCTGGAGGGTCACCGCGCGGCCCTGGCCGCGGCCGGCATCGAGGAACACCCCGGCTGGACCGTGCACGGCCGCTACGACCGGCGGTCCGGGTACGAGGCCACGCTCGAACTGCTGCGCCGCGACCCCTCGCTGACGGCGATCGTGGCCGCGAACGACTCCGTCGCCCTCGGCGCCTGCGCCGCCCTGCGCGAGTCCGGCCTGCGCATCCCCGAGGACATCTCGGTCGCCGGCTTCGACGACCTGCCCTTCAGCGTCGACGCGGTGCCCTCCCTGACGACGGTCCGGCTGCCGCTGGCGGAGGCGGGGGCACGGGCCGGGCGCGTCGTGATGGGCCGCGAGGAACCCCCGCCCGGCGGGATCGCTACCGTGCGGGGGGAGTTGATGGTGCGGGGTTCCACGGGAGTGCCGCGGTCGTCCTGAGCGGGCCCACCCACGCCCCCCGGCCCTGCCCGTTCCGCGCGGCGGTCCACGGGGTGACACGGCGTACAGGCGCTGCCCGACACCGGCCACCGGCTGGGCGCCTCGGTTCGGGGCGTCGGCTGAAGCGGCCGGGGCCGTCGGCCGGGGGACGGGGCATCGGTGCCGGGACGCGCAGCGGGCGTGGGACCGGCCGAGGCGCGCGGGTGCGGCGTCAGTGAGCGGCCGGCGTCTCGGCCGGCCGGGGCGCGGGACGCGCACCGGGGTCGGGTGCGGCGGCGGTGAGCGGCCGGCGTGGCCGCTTCCCGGGGAAGGGGCCGGGCGGCGGCCGGAGATGCATGGACCCGGCGGCTGGGGGGTACGTTCCGTGCCCATGAAGCTGGCGTTCTCCACTCTCGGTGTCCCTGGCCTGCCCGTCCCCGACGTCCTGGCCCTCGCGACCGCGCACGGCTATCACGGGGTCGAGCTGCGCGCCCATCCCGAGGAGCCCGTGCACCCGGGGCTGTCCCCCGCCGACCGCGCGGAGGTCGCGGCCCTGTTCCGGAGCGCGGGCATCGAGGTGCTCGGCCTCGCCGGGTACACGCGCGTCGCCGCCCCGGGCGAGGACGCGCCCGTGCTGGCGGAGCTGCGGGACCTGCTGCGGCTCGCCCACGACCTGGGCGCGCCCTTCGTCCGCGTGTTCCCGGGCGCCGACCCCGACCGGCCCCGCGAGGAGTCGGAAGCGATCGCCGCCCGGCGGCTCGGCACCGCGGCCGAGGACGCCTCCGCGCTCGGCGTCCGGATCCTGCTGGAGACCCACGACTCGCACCGCACCGGCGCCGACGCGATCCGGATCCTCGGCCCGGTCGGACACCGGCAGATCGGCGCGCTGTGGGACGTCATGCACACCTGGCTGGGCGGCGAGCAGCCGTCGGACAGCTACGCGGCCCTCGCCCCGCACCTGGGCTACGTCCAGGTCAAGGACATCGCCTCCGCCGAGGACACCACCCCGCTGCCGCTCGGTACCGGGGTGCTGCCGCTCACCGAGTGCCTGGACGTGCTGTCCCGGCACCACTGGGACGGCTGGCTGTGCTGGGAGTACGAGAAGCGCTGGTACGAGTCGGCGGCGCCGCTCCCGGAGCTGCTGGACGGGGGCCGGGAACACCTGCTGAAGGTGCTGGGCGAAGTGGCGTAGCGTGCCCGGGCGGGGCGCCGTAGCCGGTCCCGGGTGTTCAATTCGCTGGCCGGGGTGACGGTGCGCGGTTAGTCTCCCCCGGTGTTCCAGCCACCGGGGCCGTGCGCCCGCCTCCGCTCATGAGCCTCACGCGCTCGCTCGTCGACGTGACGCCGCTGCGCATCTCGCCCCTGTTCCGGCGGCTGCTGATCGGGCGGACCGTGTCCGTGCTCGGCGGGTTCATGACCATGGTGACGGTCATGTTCCAGGTGTGGGACATGACCCACAGCACCGCCTGGACCGGCGCGGTCGGGCTCGCACAGGCCTTGCCGCTGGTGGTGTTCGGGCTGTTCGCCGGGGCGTGGGCGGACCGGGCCGACCGGCGGCGGGTCTACCTCACGGCCACCGTCGGCCAGGCCGCCTGTTCCCTGCTGCTCGCGGTGCAGGGCTTCACCGGACACGTGCCGGTGGCCGCGGTGCTGCTGCTCGTCGCCGCGCAGTCGGCCTTCGGCGCGCTCGGCGGTCCGGCCGCCGGGGTGTTCCTGCCGCGTCTGCTGCCCAGGGAGCAGGTGGCCGCCGCGCTGGCGCTGCAACAGGTGGCGGGCCAGTCGATGATGCTGCTCGGGCCCGCGCTGGCCGGTGTGCTGCTGGGCTGGTTCGGTATCGGTGTCTGCTACCTGCTGGACGCCCTCAGCTTCGGCGTCGCCTTCTACGGCGCCTTCGGGCTGCCCGCGCTGCCGCCCGAGGGCGAACCGTCCCGGGCGGGGATGCACGGGGTGCTGGACGGGCTGCGGTTCCTGGCCGGGCACCGGGTGGTGCGGGGCGCGCTGCTCACCGACCTCGCCGCCACCGTGCTGTCGTTCCCGGTGAGCCTGTTCCCGCTGGTCAACGCCGAGCGGTTCGGCGGCGACCCCCGCACCCTCGGCCTGTTCCTGTCGGCTCTGGCGGTGGGCGGGGTCGCGGCGACCGGACTGTCCGGCGCGCTGACCAGGCTCGCCCGGCCGGGGGCGGTGATGCTGTGCGCGTCCGCCGCCTGGGGCGCGGCCCTGCTCCTCTTCGGCCTCTCCACCAGCGCCTGGGCCGGTCTGGCCCTGCTGGTGGTCGCCGGGGCGGCGGACGCGACGGCGGTGGTCTCCCGCACCACGCTCGTGCAGACCCGCACCCCGGACGCGCTGCTCGGCCGGGTCACCGCGGCCGAGCAGATCGTCGGCCAGGCGGGCCCGAGCCTCGGCAATGTGCGCGGCGGTCTGCTGGCCGGCTGGACCTCCGGGGCGACCGCCCTGGTCACCGGCGGTGTGCTGTGCGTGCTGGCGGTCGCCGGGGTGGCCGCGACGACGCCCGAGCTGCGGGCACCCGGCACACCCCGCGCACCCGGCGCACCCGCCACCGAGCCGGGCGGCGGGTGACCGGCGGCACCGTAGCCGGGGAACGGCCCGCGGGCGCGCGCCAGCCGGCTGACGACCCGCGGACGCAGCCGGGAGGCGTGTCCGTCACCGAGCCGGCCGGGCCGTGAGCGGCGCCGAATCCGCCAGGCACCAGTCGAGCACGGCCGGCCAGGGCCCGTACCCGGCGTTCAGGTCGAGGTGTCCGGCGCCGGGCAGGATGTCGGCGGGGATGCCGAGCGGTTCGGCGAAGTGCGTGCCGGCGCCCTCGGGGCAGTACGGGTCGTCGTCGCCCGCGACCAGCCGCGTCGGTCCGGGCAGCGTGAAGTCCGGCGCGGGCGGGGCGAACGCGGCCACCTCGGGGTACCGGGCGAGGACGGATCCGGACGGCGGGGCGACGAGCAGTACCCGGTCCGCGAGCCGCTGCTGCTCCATGCCCCGGGCCGCGGCGTGCAGCCACAGCACGGCGGACAGGCTGTGGGCCACCACGACCCGCTCGCCGGTTCCGGCCGACTCCTCCAGGTGGCGGGCGAGTTCGCCGAGCCAGACCTCCAGGTCGGGGTCGTCCGCGTCGGGCAGCTGCGGGTAGCCGACCCGGTGGCCCAGTGCGCCGAGCCGGTCTGCGAGCCAGTGCTGCCAGTGCCCCTCCGGGCGGTGGTTCTGCCAGCCGTGCAGCACGAGGTACGAACGTGTGGTCATGCCGGTGATCCTGTACGGCCCGTCCGCCGCGGTCCAGTGCCCCCAGGCTGGACGCGCCCCCGTGAATACCCCGCCGACGGCCGCTTCCTGGTTACTGTGCATTCCCTTGACGGAAAGAAACTTCCCGGATATTGGTGACTCCTCGGAAGTTTCCTTCAGCGGTTCTCCTCTGGAAGGAGCGCACGTGCACGACACCAGCACGGGAAGCGACACCGGCACGGGAAGCACGGGACACACCGCACGGCCGTCCAGACGCGCCGTCCTCGCCGCGACCGCGGGCCTCACCGCCGCGCTGAGCGTACCGACGGCCGCCCACGCCGCCCCCCACGACGACCGCCGGCTGCGCGCCCTGATCTCCCGTATGACGCTGGAGGAGAAGGTCGGCCAGCTCTTCGTGATGCGGGTCTACGGCCACTCCGCCACCGCCCCCGACCAGGCGGACATCGACGCCAACCTCAAGGAGATCGGCGTCCGCACCGCCGCCGAGCTGATCGCGAAGTACCGGGTCGGCGGGATCATCTACTTCACCTGGGCGCACAACACCCGCGACCCGCACCAGATCGCCGACCTGTCCAACGGCATCCAGCGGGCCTCGCTGGACCAGCCGCGCGGTCTGCCGGTGCTCATCGCCACCGACCAGGAGCACGGCGCGGTGTGCCGGGTCGGCGCGCCCGCCACGCTCTTCCCCGGCGCGATGGCGATCGGCGCCGGCCGCTCCCGCTCCGACGCCCGCACCCTCGGCCGGATCTCCGGTGCCGAACTGCGCGCGATGGGCGTCAACCAGGACTACTCACCCGACGCCGACGTGAACGTCAACCCGGCCAACCCGGTGATCGGCGTACGGTCCTTCGGCGCCGACCCGGAGGCGGTCGCCGGACTGGTGGCCGCCGAGGTGAAGGGGTACCAGGCGGCGGGGGTCGCGGCGACCGCCAAGCACTTCCCCGGCCACGGGGACACCGCCGTCGACAGCCACTACGGCTTCCCGGTCATCACCCACAGCCGGGACCTGTGGGAAAAGCTGGACGCGGTGCCGTTCCGGGCCGCGATCCGGGCGGGCATCGACTCGGTCATGACCGCGCACATCCAGTTCCCGGCGCTGGACGACTCCGGCGACCCGGCCACCCTCTCCCACCCGATCCTCACCGGCATCCTGCGCGGCGAACTGGGCTACGACGGGGTCGTCATCACCGACTCCCTGGGCATGCAGGGCGTGCGCACGAAGTACGGCGACGACCGGGTGCCGGTGCTCGCCCTCAAGGCCGGCGTGGACCAGCTGCTCAACCCGCCCTCGCTGGACGTCGCCTGGAACGCGGTGCTGAAGGCCGTCCGGGAGGGCGAGCTGACCGAGGCCCGGCTGGACGAATCGATCCTGCGCATCCTGCGCCTGAAGGCCCGGCGCGGAGTCCTCGACCGGCCCTGGGCCAGCCCGGAAGGCGTGGACCGCACCGTGGGCACCGCGTCCCACCTGGCCAGCGCCGCCCGCATCGCCGAACGCACCACCACCCTGCTGGTCAACGAAGGCGGCGTCCTGCCCTTCGACCGCCGCCGTGAGCACCGGCTGCTGGTCGTCGGCGCCGACCCGGCCTCCCCGTCGGGCACCACCGGCCCGCCCACCGGCGTCCTGGCCGCCGCCCTCACCGAACTGGGCTTCACCGCCACGGCCCTGTCCACCGGCACCGCGCCCTCGGCCGGGACGGTCGACAAGGCGGTCACGGCCGCGCGGGACGCGGACGCGGTGATCGTCGCCACCTACAACGTGACGGCGGGCAGCTCCCAGCGGACTCTGGTGGACCGCCTCGTGGCGACGGGCCGCCCGGTGGCCGTGGTGGCGATCCGCAACCCGTACGACGTCGCACAACTCCCCTCCGTCCGGGCCTGCCTGGCCACGTACTGCTGGACGGACGTCGAACTGCGCGCCGCCGCGCGGGTGATCGCCGGCCGGGTGGCACCGCGCGGGAGGCTGCCGGTGCCGGTGCAGCGCGCGGACGACCCGGCCCAGGTGCTGTACCCGATCGGACACGGGCTGAGGTACTGAGGGCCGGGCGGGAGCGCTACGCGTGCCGTGCGCGCGGGCAGCCGACCGAGCGCCTCGCGGGGTCTGCTCTCAGCACAGGATCCAGCCGGAGCTGCGCGAGTACGCGCCCACCGCGCCCCTGATCCAGACGCACCGGTGACCGGCGTTCACGGTCACCGGCCCGGCGAGGTGCTTGTAGCGGCCCTTGTCGACGACCGGCCGGTTGCCGCGCGCCTGCACGCTGACCGACATGGACTGGACGGAGCCGGCGTTCCGGGCGACGGTGACGGCGCAGACGTAGTCGCCGCGCTTGTAGACGTGGATGACGCCGGTTCTGAACGGCAGGGTCCGCACCTCGCGCCCGGCGCAGCCGTCGGCCGAGGCGGCCTGCGCGGTTGCCGTCGCCGTGAAGGCGAGCGCGCCGGACGCGGCCAGGACGGCCGCTCCGAGTGCCAGTCGCCGGCGTATTCCACCACTGCCCATTCTCGTCCTCCCCGTCACGGTCACACTCCCCTGCGTCCGTACTGATGTACGGACGCACGGGTGTGTCGGATGGTTGCACGACCGTCAGCGCGGCGCGGCGGCCGGGTCCCGGCGCGGACCCGGCCTGAATCCTGCCCCGGGGCTCAGCGGGACACGCCGACCGGCTCCTCCGGCTCGCCCTGGCCGACGAAGGTCCGCCACAGCTCGGCGTACCGGCCGCCGAGGGCCAGCAGTTCCTCGTGGGTGCCGTCCTCGGCGACCCGGCCGTGGTCCATCACCACCACCCGGTCCGCGCGGGCCGCGGTGGTCAGGCGGTGGGCCACCACCAGCGTCGTACGGCGGCCCGCCAGGCGGTCGGTGGCCTGGTTGACCTGTGCCTCCGTGGCCAGGTCCAGGGCGGCCGTGGCCTCGTCCAGGAGCAGGATGTCCGGGTCGACCAGTTCGGCGCGGGCGAGGGCGATCAGCTGGCGCTGGCCCGCCGAGAGGTTGCGGCCGCGTTCGGCGACCTCGTGCAGATAGCCGCCCTCCAGCGTGGCGATCATCTCGTGCGCGCCGACCGCCCGGGCAGCCGCCTCCACCTCGGCGTCCGTGGCGTCGGGGCGGCCGTAGGCGATGGCGTCGCGGACGGTGCCCGGGAAGAGGTAGGCCTCCTGCGGGACGACCCCGAGCCGGTGCCGGTAGGAGGTGAGGTCCAGGCCGCGCAGATCCGCGCCGTCGGCCGTGACCCGCCCGGCGGTCGGGTCGTAGAACCGCGCCACCAGCTTGACGAGGGTGGACTTGCCGGCGCCCGTCTCGCCGACGAAGGCCACCGTCTGCCCGGCCGGTATCCGCAGGTCGATGCCCGACAGCGCCTCTTCCTCGTCGCCGTACGCGAACCGCACGTCCTCGAAGGCGATGTCGCCCCGGAGGGACGGCACGGCGAGGGGTTCGTCGGCGGGTTTCGTGGACGTCGGCTCGCGCAGCAGCTGCTGGATGCGGCCCAGCGACACCGTGGCCTGCTGGTAGCCGTCGAAGACCTGGGAGAGCTGCTGGACGGGCGCGAAGAACAGGTCGATGTAGAGCAGGTAGGCCACCAGGGCGCCCGTCGTGAGGGTGGCCGCCTCCACCCGGCTCGCGCCCGCGACCAGCACGGCCGCCGCGGCGACCGAGGACAGCAGCTGCACGAACGGGAAGTAGACCGATATCAGCCACTGGCCGCGGATGCGGGCGCTCCGGTAGTCCTCGCTGCGTTCGGCGAACCGCCGCCCGCCGTCCCGCTCCCGCCGGAAGGCCTGCACGATCCGCAGGCCGGCCACGGTCTCCTGGAGGTCGGCGTTCACCGCGGAGACCCGCTCGCGGGCGAGTTCGTACGCCTTCACGCTCGCCCGGCGGAAGAAGAACGTGGCCACGGCCAGCGGGGGCAGGGTGGCGAAGACGACGAGGGCGAGCTGTACGTCGAGCACCAGCAGGGCGACCATGATGCCGAAGAAGGTGACGACCGAGACGAACGCCGTGACCAGGCCCGTCTGGAGGAACGTCGACAGGGCGTCGACGTCGGTCGTCATGCGGGTCATGATCCGGCCGGTCAGCTCGCGCTCGTAGTAGTCCAGGCCGAGCCGCTGCAGCTGGGCGAAGATCTTCAGCCGCAGCGTGTACAGCACGCGTTCGCCGGTACGGCCGGTCATCCGGGTCTCGCCGGTCTGCGCGGCCCACTGCACGAGCACGGTCAGCAGGGCGAGCAGGGAGGCCGACCACACCGCGCCGACCGCCATCCTGGTGACACCGGAGTCGATGCCGTGCCGGATCAGCACCGGCAGCAGCAGGCCGGAACCGGCGTCCACGGCGACCAGCAGCAGGCTGACGAGCAGGGGCGGCCCGAAGCCGCGCAGCAGCCGGCGCAGGCCGTAGGAGTCCTCGGGCAGGACCGCGCGGTCCTCGTCGACGCCCGGGGTGTCGGTGGCGGGCGGCAGCGCCTCGACCTGGGCGAGGAGCTGCGGGGTGGCCGGGGTGCCGGCGAGCGCCGGGTCCCTCGGCTCGCGGTCACCGGTCCACAGCCGGGGGGTCACGCCGCGCTCGGCGTCGAACTCGGCGTCCAGCTCCTCGCGGACGGAGGTGTCCTCCGGCGGCCCGGCCGGGCGGGCGTGGCCCGGGGAGACGCCGCCCAGCTCGTCCGGGTCGGTGAGCAGGCGGCGGTAGAGGGGCGAGCGCTCCTGGAGTTCCTCGTGGGTGCCGAGGTCGGCGAGCCGGCCGCCGTCCAGGACGGCGATGCGGTCGGCGAGGTTCAGGGTGGAGCGGCGGTGGGCGATGAGCAGGGTGGTGCGGCCCTCCATCACCTGCTTCAGCGCCTCGTGGATCTCGTGCTCGACCCGGGCGTCCACGGCCGAGGTGGCGTCGTCCAGGACCAGCAGGCGCGGGTCGGTGAGCAGGGCGCGGGCGAGCGCGACCCGCTGGCGCTGGCCGCCGGAGAGGGTCAGGCCCTGCTCGCCGACCGTGGTGTCGTAGCCGTCGGGCAGCTCGGCGATGAAGCGGTGCGCCTGGGCTGCGCGGGCCGCGGCCTCGATCTCCTCCTGCGTGGCGTCCGGGCGGCCGTAGGCGATGTTGTTGCGGACGGTGTCGGAGAAGAGAAACGAATCTTCCGGGACCAGGCCGATCGCGGCCCTGAGCGACTCCAGGGTCAGCTCGCGGACGTCGTGGCCGCCGATCAGGACGGCGCCGCGGCTGACGTCGTAGAAGCGCGGCAGGAGCAGGGAGAGGGTGGACTTGCCGGAGCCGGAGGAGCCGACGACGGCCAGGGTCTCGCCGGGCCGGATCTCCAGGCTGAGCCCTTGGAGGACGGGGCGCTCGGGGTCGTACCCGAAGGAGACGTCGTCGAACTCGACCGTCGCGGGCGCGTCCGCGGGCAGCTCCTTGGTGCCGTCCCTCAGGGTCGGCTCGGTGTCGATCAGCTCCAGGACGCGCTCGGTGCCCGCGCGGGCCTGCTGGCCGACGGTGAGGACCATCGCGAGCATCCGGACCGGGCCGACCAGCTGGGACAGGTAGGTGGAGAAGGCCACGAAGGTGCCGAGCGTGATGTGACCGCGGACGGCGAGCCAGCCGCCGAGGGCCAGCATGGCGACCTGGCCGAGCGCCGGGACGGCCTGCAGGGCCGGGGTGAACTTGCTGTTCAGGCGGATCGTGCGCAGGCGGCCCGCGAAGAGGCGGCGGCTGACCTCGCGCAGCTTGCCGGTCTCCTGCTCCTCCTGCCCGAAGCCCTTCACCACGCGTACGCCGCTCACCGCGCCGTCGACCACTCCGGCGACCGCGGCGGCCTGGGCCTGGGCGTACCAGGTGGCGGGGTGCAGCCGGGTGCGGCTGCGCCGGGCGATCCAGCCCAGGGCGGGTGCGACGGCCACGGCGATCAGGGTCAGCGGCAGCGACAGCCACGCCATGATCACCAGGGAGATCAGGAAGAGCAGGACGTTCCCGATGGTCATCGGGAGCATGAAGAGCAGGCCCTGGATCAGCTGGAGGTCGCTGGTGGCCCGGCCGACGACCTGCCCGGTGGACAGCTCGTCCTGGCGGCGGCCGTCCAGCCGGGTGATCGTGCCGTACATCTCGGTCCGCAGGTCGTGCTGGACGTCCAGGGCGAGCCGGCCGCCGTAGTAGCGGCGGACGTAGGCGCAGGCGTAGACGAGGACGGCCGCGCCTGTCAGGGCGCCCGCCCAGGGGGCCATGGCGCGGCTGTGGCCGCCGATCACGTCATCGATGATCACCTTGGTGATCAGCGGCACGACGGCCAGTACGGCCATGCCGGCCAGGGAGGAGCCGAGGGCCAGGATCACGTCCTTGCGGTACCGCCAGGCGTAGCCCGCCAGCCGTCCTGCCCATCCCCGTCGCGGTGCCACTCGGGTGCCTTCCTGTCGGCCTGCTCGTCCGGAACACACCAACGCCCAGGGAAGCGGATTTCATCCCTCCGCAACAAAACGACGTTGATTACCGGACGCGTACCGCAGGAGAACGTTCGGACACGCACCCGCAGGAAAAGAGGAGCGCATGGTCCGCGCCGCCTTCTGGCAGCCGTCGCGGGACGGTGTCCGGCGGGACACCGTCCCGTGCGGCCTCCGCCGCGCGGGCGCCTTCGCGTCAGCCCCGCGGCGGTACCGGGACGAGCGCCTCGCCGGGCCGGTTCGTCGGGGTGTAGAGCCTGGTGGACGCGGTGGTCGGCACGAGGTCCCTGTGGATGGCCCTGGCGACGTTCTGGATCGTGGCCACGCCGTAGTCCATCGTGCTGTTGTCCTGCGTCAGCACGCTGATCACGTAGTCGTGGCCGGCTCCGTTGAAGGTGCCCAGGCTGTGCACCCGCCAGCCGTGCGCGGAGCGCTCCAGCCACCCGTTCTTGACGTGCACGGCGACGGAGGACGGCGCACCGGCGGGCGTGCCCCAGCGCTGGTCGGAGACGACCTGGCCCATCAGCTTCAGGATGTAGGCCCGCGAGTTGTCGCTCAGCACCGTGTTCTTGGCGGTGACGAGCTTGAGCAGCTTCTGCTCGTCGGTGACGTTCTCCTGGGTCAGCCCCCAGTAGCCCTCCGCGTCCGGCACGGTCTTCGTCATCCCGGCGGCGGCCAGGAAGCCCTTGATCTTCGCCAGACCCAGCTGCTTCCACAGCTTGCTGGTCGCGTCGTTGTCGGACTGGGTGATCATGGCCGTGGCCAGGTCGGCCTCGGTGTCGGTCAGGTACCGGCCGGTGTTCTTGGCGTCCCACAGCAGCGTGGCGAGCACGGTGACCTTGACGGTGCTGGCCGAGTCGAAGGCGGTGGCGGCGTTCAGCGTGCAGGTGGTGTCGGTGGACCGGTCGTACAGGCCGACGGCGACGGTGCCGGTGCGGTCCTTCAGGGCGGCGGTGATGTCCGCCTGCAGCTTGGCGGCCAGGCCCGCCTTGGCGGACGTGCAGCTGACGTCGGGCGCGGGCGCCGCCGCGGCCGGGGTGGCGGCCGTGACGGCCGGTACGAGCAGCGCGGCGCCGATGGCGGCCGCCAGCGCGCCGGATCGGCCGGATATCCGACGGGGCATCAGTCGGTGGGTCATGAAGAGGTTCCCCCTGAACGTCGTACGGACGTATCCCTGAACACTTCTTTTCGCGGCGGGCGTTGGAGTCCGCCGAGTACAGCTGCGGAAACGTCCCGCGGAGGCACGGACCCGCCGTGCCTCCGCGGGGTCCGTGTCAGCCCTGCGGCGGCACCGGGACGAGCGCCTCGCTGGGCCGGCTCGTCGGGGCGTAGAGGCTGCTGGCGGACTGCGTCGGCACGAGGTCCCTGTGGATGGCCCTGGCGACGTTCTGGATCGTGGTCACGCCGTAGTCCATCGTGCTGTTGTCCTGCGTCAGCACCGTGATCACGTAGTCGTGGCCGGCGCCGTTGAAGGTGCCCAGGCTGTGCACCCGCCAGCCGTGCGTGGAGCGCTGCAGCCAGCCGTTCTTGACGTGCTTGGAGACGGAGGAGGGCGCACCGGCCGGGGTGCCCCAGCGCTGCGAGGAGACGACCTGGCCCATCAGCTTCAGGATGTAGGCCCGCGAACTGTCGCTCAGCACCGTGTTCTTGGCGGTGACGAGCTTCAGCAGCTTCTGCTCGTCGGTGACGTTCTCCCGGGTCAGCCCCCAGTAACCGTTCGCGCCCGGCACGGTCTTGGTCATGCCCGCGGCGGACAGGAAGCCCTTGATCTTCGTCAGGCCCAGCTGCTTCCACAGCTTGCTGGTCGCGTCGTTGTCGGACCTGGTGATCATGGCCGTGGCGAGCGACTGCTCGGTGCTCGTCAGATACCGGTTGTGCTTCTTGGCGTCCCACAGCAGCGTGGCGAGCACGGTGACCTTGACGGTGCTGGCCGAGTCGTAGGCGCTGGTGGCCCGCAGGGTGCAGGTGGTCTTGGTGGAGCGGTCGTACAGGCCGACGGCGACGGTGCCCTTGCGGTTCCTCAGGGCGGCGGTGATGTCGGTCTTCAGCTTGGCGGCCAGGCCGGCCTTGGCGGACGTGCAGGTCACTGCGGGTGTGACCGCCGCGGCCGGGGTGGCAGCGGTGACGGCCGGTATGAGCAGCGCGGCACTGACGGCGGCCGCGAGCATGCCGGCACGGCCGGGTATCCGGTGAGTCATGAAAGGTTCCCCCTCGAACGTCGTACGGGCGTCCCCCTGAACGCCGTTGAGCGCACCCGTGCGCTGCGTGGTTCGACTCGCCAGGGCGGTCGAAAGTTGTACGCATGTTCGCAGAGGGGGAGTCGGGGTTCACGACCGGGGCGGGGGCCGTTGCCGAGGAGCAGGCGGCTCACCCCAAGAGCGCGCCGGTACGCGCGTCCACCTCCACCGTCGAGGGCTCGCAGCCGTTGCCGTCCGCGTCGGGAACGCACCCGGTGTCGGTGACAGCCACCGACCAGATCGCGCGCCAGGGCCCGGTGTTGCCCCTGGTGCGTTCGGTCATGAGCGGCCCCGCGTGCACGCGCGGCCCGGAGGCGTCGGTGCGGCCCTTGTTCTGGTCCTCGCGGACGATCTCCTCGGCCCGCCGCGCCGAGATCAGGCGGGCGGGAAGGTCGAGGTGCCTGGGTCCGAGGTCCACCGACAGGCCGAAGACGCGTCCGGCGCTGTTGAGACGGACGTCGAGGCTGCGGGGCATCTCCACACCGCGCTCCTTGAACCGCCAGGAGGTGACCCACCCGGCGCCCTCGCTGTCGTGGACCACCCGTGTGGCGTGCCAGGACGCCGATGCGGCCCAGGGGTACTGGGCGCGCATGTAGGTGCGGGCGATGCGGTAGGCGTCCTCGGTGGTCCGGGGCCTGCTCGCGCCCGGCACCGGGAAGCCGGCCTCCGAGGGGTGGACGGTGTTCGTGAACACGGTCAGCCGGCGTCCTCCGGGCCACATCAGGTCGCCGGTGAAGCCGCCCGCGAAATGGATGTGCATCCAGCCGTTGTAGCCGTCCAGACCCGGGCTGATCTGTACGCGCCCGACCCGGTACCGGTCGCCGAAGGCCTGCCGTACCGCCCGCTCGGCGGCCGTCCGCTCGTCGCCGTCCGCGTCCCGGACACTGGAGCCGTCGACATGGTTCAGGGTGACCGCGGTCCGGACCGTGACCGCCCCGAGCAGGCCGAGCACCCCGAGGAGCACCAGGGCGGACCTGGCCCCGGCCCGCCAGGCGACCCGCCCGCGCACCGCCAGGAGCCCCACGGCCAGACCGGTCAGTCCGCCGCCCACGTTCATCTCGACGTCGGCGCTGTCGCAGATGCCGCCGGCGAACGGGGCGACCGCCTGGGTGAGTTCGATGAGGCAGGGCAGCGCGAGCACCCCGGCCAGCACGGGCAGGGGCCGCCGCAGGGCCAGTACGCCGAACAGTCCCACCGGCACGAACATGGCCAGGTTCCACTGTCCCTGGGTGGTGTGCAGCGGCTCGGTGAGCTGATGGTCGATCACACACTCGGCAGCGCCGCCGCCCTCACCGGACCGCAGCGCGAGGGTGACCCCGAGCACGCCGGTGAGGCAGAAGACGAACGGCAGCCACCAGAAGGCATGCTCCGCCCGCCACCGCCGGGCCCCCCACCACGCCGCCCCACCGAGCACGGCAGCGACGACGGTGAGGCCGCCCAGAAACCCGTAGTCGTCCCGGAACACAGCCTCGAACACGCCTTGCACTCCCCCGTAGTGCCGACTCGCACGGCCTTGTCAGGGCCATACGACCTTGATCACTTCGAAGGACGGCGTGCGGGCCGGAGCAGTTCCCTCATCCGCGCGCGGTGCGGATCACGCCTCGAACTCGTACTCCAGGACGTAGGCGGCGGAGTCGAGCGTCATCTCGTTCACCTCCACGACCCGGCCCTCCGTATCGAAGGCGGTTCGCGCGAGCAGGACCACGGGCACTCCCGCGGACAAGGCCAGCCACTCGACCTCGTCGTGCGCGGGCATGCGGGAGCGGATCTCCTCCCGGAAACGGACCGGCCCGTGTCCGAGATCCGCCAACCGCGCATAGGTACCGCCCGGCCCCGTGTCCGGCTGGGTGATCGGGGTACCGGCGACGAGTTCCGCCGGCAGGTAGGGCGTGGACAGCAGCACCGGTTTGCCGTCGAGTACGAAGCGACGGCGCCGGACGCAGACGTTCGTCTCCTCGTCCAGATCCATGACGGCCGCGATGACGGCCGGCGCGGGCTCATATGTCACCTCGACCGAGTCGACGGTCAGTTCACGGTTTGCGATGTCCGCCGACCAGACGGAGCGCCCCTCGCCCCACCGCGACCGCGCCAGCCGCTCGATGCCGCGACGCCGGACAGGCCTGAAGTCCCGTACGAACACACCGACCCCCCTGCGAGCCTCGGCGTTCGGAGGTCCCCATGCCAGACGGTGTCGCACCCCGGCCGTCCCAGCTTCCCGGTGCGGGCCGAGAGGAACTGGCGGTTACCCCACAGTCCTCGCAGTGCCGGACGCGCACGCGCGCTTGTCCGCGCGCAGCTCGCCGAGTGGAAGGTCGCTACGGAAATCGCCGAAACCGCGGAGTTGTTGCTGCCGGAGCTGATGAGCAACGCCATCCAGCACGCCCGGAGACCATCGGGCCGGGAGATCGGTGTGCGGGTCGCCCGGTACGACGGCCGGCTGCGTGTAGAGGTCGCCGACGCCAACTGCGCCCTGCCGCAGGCGAGGACGGCCACAACCGAGGACGAGCACGGTCGCGGCCTCGCCATCGTCATCGCGCTCGCGGTCAGCTGGGGCTGCTGTCCCCGTCGGTACGGCATCGGCGAAGCGACCTGGGCAGAGTTGGAGCTGCCTCCCTCTGCCTGATCCGCGGCGTCACTGACCCAGATGCGTCGGCGCGAACATCCGCAGTACCGCCGGGAGTACGACCACCGACGGGCCCGGGGTCGCCAGGGCTTTCGTCAGGTCGGTCTCCAGGGTCTCCGGAGTCGTCCGCACCCCCGGTACGCCGAATGACTCCGCCAGGGCCACGTAGTCCGGGCGGGTCAGTTCCGTGGCCGTGGCCTGGCCGAAGGTGTCCGTCATGTACTCGCGGAGGATGCCGTAGCCGCCGTCGTCGACGATCAGCCAGGTGACGTTCAGGCCGTACTGCCTCGCCGTCGCCAGCTCGGCGATCGAGTACAGGGCGCCGCCGTCGCCCGACACCGCCAGCACCGGGCGGGAGGGGTCGGCCGCCGCCGCGCCCAGGGCCGCCGGGAAGCCGTAGCCGAGGCCGCCGGCGCCCTGGGCCGAGTGCATGGTGTTGGCGCCCTTGGGGTCGAACGCCGACCAGGCCCAGTACGCCAGGATCGTCATGTCCCAGAAGGACGGGGAGGTGGCGGGGAGCGCCCGGCGGACGGATGCCAGCACCTCCTGTTCCAGGGTGAGTTCCTGGGAGGCGATGCGGTCGGCGACCTTCGCGAGAAGCTGCCGCACCCGCCGCGGCGCCGACTCGTCGGGCCGGTCCGTCACCGTCTCCAGCAGGGCCTGGAGCGCCAGGCGGGCGTCGGCGTGGATACCGAGGGCGGGGTGGTTGGACTCCAGCTTGCCGGGGTCGGCCTCGATCTGGATCACCCGGCCCCGGGGCTTGAACGTGTGGTAGTTGGAGGAGAGTTCGCCGAGGCCCGAGCCGACCACCAGGAGGACGTCCGCGTCCTCCAGGAAGTCCGTCGTGTGCCGGTCCTCCAGCCAGGACTGGAGGGACAGCGGGTGCTCCCAGGGGAAGGCGCCCTTGCCGCCGAAGGTCGTGACGACGGGGGCGTTCAGCTTCTCGGCCAGCGCCCGGAGCTTGCCGGAGGCGTCGGAGCGTACGACACCGCCGCCCGCGATGACCGCCGGGCGGGACGCGTTCGACAGCAGGTCGGCGGCCACCGCCGTCAGTTCGGGGCGCGGGACCACGTCCTCGGGGGTCGCGTCCATCGCCGTCACCACCGGCAGGGGCGTCTCCGCCAGGAGTACGTCCTGGGCAATCTCCACCCAGACCGGGCCGTGCGGGACCGTCAGCGCCGACCGCCAGGCCGCCGCGATGGCGGAGGGGATCTGGGACTGGGTGCGGACGGTGTGGACGGACTTGACCACGCCCCGGAACGAGGCCGCCTGGTCGGGGAGTTCATGGAGGTAGCCGTGCCGGCCTCCGCCGAGGCCCGCCGTGGGGATCTGGCTGCTGATCGCCAGGACGGGGGCGGAGGCGGCCGCCGCCTCCTGGAGGGCGGCGAGCGAGGTCAGGGCGCCGGGACCGGTCGACAGGAGCAGCGGGGCGGCCTCGCCGGTGATCCTGCCGTACGCGTCGGCCGCGAAGCCCGCGTTGTTCTCGACCCGCAGGCCGACGTAGCGCAGCGAGGAGCGGCGCAGGGCGTCGAACATGCCGAGGGCATGCTGGCCGGGCAGGCCGAAGACGGTGGTCGCGCCCAGCCCGGCCAGGGTCTCCACGACCAGGTCTCCGCCGTTGCGGCCCGGGGGCGGGTTCAGCGCGGCCTCCGTCTGCGCGGGCGTCGGGCGGAGTACCAGGTCGTGGTCGTGGGTCACTGCTCTCGGTCCCCTAGGGTGCGTCAGGCGTTGCGGGCCGCCGCGATCTGGCGGCTCATGATGGTGGTCAGTTCGTAGGCGGTGTGGGAGGCCGCGACCGAGGTGATCTCGGCGTGGTCGTACGCGGGCGCCACCTCGACGACGTCCGCCGAGACCAGGTTGCAGGACGCCAGGCCGCGCAGGATCTCCAGCAGCTCGCGGGAGGTCATGCCGCCCGCCTCCGGGGTGCCGGTGCCGGGGGCGTGGGCCGGGTCGAGGCAGTCGATGTCGATGGAGATGTACAGCGGGCGGTCGCCGATGCGCTGGCGCAGCTGGTCGGCGACCTCGTCGGCGCCGCGGCGGTAGACGTCCGCGGAGGTGACGATGCCGAAGCCCATCTTCTCGTCGTCGGTGAGGTCCTGCTTGCCGTAGAGGGGGCCGCGGGTACCGACGTGGGAGAGCGCCTCGGTGTCGAGGATGCCCTCCTCGACCGCGCGGCGGAACGGGGTGCCGTGCGTGTACTCGGCGCCGAAGTAGGTGTCCCAGGTGTCCAGGTGGGCGTCGAAGTGGAGCAGGGCGACCGGGCCGTGCTTCTTCGCCACCGAGCGCAGCAGCGGCAGGGCGATGGTGTGGTCGCCGCCGAGGGTCATCAGACGGGCGCCGGTGCCGAGCAGGTCGTCGGCGGCGGCCTCGATGGTGTCGACGGCCTCGTTGATGTTGAACGGGTTCACGGCGATGTCGCCGCCGTCCGCGACCTGGGCGAGGGCGAAGGGGGAGGCGTCCTGGGCGGGGTTGTAGGGGCGCAGCAGCCGAGACGCCTCGCGGATGGCGTTGCCGCCGAAGCGGGCGCCCGGCCGGTACGAGACACCGGAGTCGAACGGTACGCCCACGACGGCGACGTCGGCGGTGCCGACCTCGTCCAGCCGGGGCAGCCGGGCGAAGGTCGCGGGGCCGGCGTACCGCGGGACGCGGGAGGAGTCGACGGGGCCGCGGGGCGTCTCGTTGCTGCTCATGATGAAATGCCTTCTTTCCTGCGCTTCGTCGCGCATGTACTGCTTTCCCTATGACTCTACTGGGGAGTCGGGACCGGTTCGGACACGAGTTCGGGGGACCGTCCGGCGAGGCGCTCACGCCAGGCGGCGAGGACCGTCTCGTCGGTGGGCCGCGTCGCCAGGGAGACGGCGACGTAGGCCGCGAGGGAGGCGAGGAGGCCGTAGTAGACGGGTTCGTTGGCGAGGATGCCGTAGCCGGCCATCAGGCCGATGACGGCGAGGCCGCCGACGGCGACGGCGGCCAGCGCGCCCTGGACGGTGCCCCGCTTCCACAGCAGGCCGCCGAGGATGGGGACGAGCAGGCCGCCGACGAGGAGGTCGTAGGCCAGGGTCAGTGCCTCGACCACGTTGTTGAGCGCGATCGCCGTGCCGATCACGGCCAGGCCCATGACCAGGATGAAGACGCGGTTGCCGGCGACCTCGTCGTGCTCCTCGCCGTCCCGCCGTGCAGCGCCGCGCAGCCGCGACCAGATGTCGTTGTTGGCGACCGTGGCGCAGGCGATCAGGGCGCCGGAGGAGGTCGACATCACGGCGGCCAGGGCGGCGGCCAGCACCAGACCGCGCACGCCGACGGGGAGTTCTTCCTTCACGATCGTGGCGAAGGCCTCGTCGGGGGAGCCCAGCTTGGGGTAGAGCACCTTGGCGGCCGTGCCGATCACCGCGCCGGCGACCGCGTAGACCAGGCAGTAGGTCCCGGCCACCGTGCCGCCCCACCGGGCGGTCCTGTCGCTGCGGGCGGTGAACACGCGCTGCCAGATGTCCTGGCCGATCAGCATGCCGAAGGTGTAGATCAGGACATAGGTGAAGATCGTCTCGCCGCCGATGCCCAGCGGGTCGAAGTACTCGGTCGGCAGCTTGGCCTTCATCTCGGCGAAGCCGCCCGCCTTGACGACCGCGATCGGCAGCAGGAGCAGCAGCACGCCGATGGTCTTGACGACGAACTGGACCATGTCGGTGAGCGTGATGGACC
Organism: Streptomyces sp. NPDC042638; assembly: GCF_040647235.1. NCBI lineage: Bacteria > Bacillati > Actinomycetota > Actinomycetes > Kitasatosporales > Streptomycetaceae > Streptomyces > Streptomyces sp. NPDC042638. The sequence goes on along the minus strand of NZ_JBEZBT010000003.1, from coordinate 37,498 downwards.
ACATGCCGCCGAGGGTCGAGTACGCGACGACGATCGAGCCGCCGAGGACGATGGCGACCGTGCGGTTCACGTCGAACAGGACGTCGAAGATCGTGGCGTAGGCGATGGTGGAGGTCACCGCGAGCATGAGGGTGTACGCCCACATGACCACGCCCGAGATCACCCCGGCCCGGCCGCCGTAGCGCAGGTCGAGCATCTCGGAGACGGTGTAGACCTTCAGGCGGGCGATGCGCGCGGAGAAGAAGACGGACAGGGCGAGCAGACCGAGGCCGATGGTGAAGACCATCCAGGCGCCGGAGAGGCCGTACTGGTAGCCGAGACCCACCCCGCCGATGGTGGACGCGCCGCCGAGGACGATCGCCGCCATGGTCCCGGAGTACATGGCGGGGCCGAGGCGCCGGCCGGCCACCAGGAACTCGCTCTTGGACCTGGCCCGGCGCATGCCCCACCAGCCCATGGCCAGCATGCCGGCGAGATAGACGACGATCACTGTGTAGTCGACGGCCATGGGGCGGCCCTCCTTCGTTCCACGGTCGGTGGCGTGTCGTGCGAAGACGTGGGGGGTCCTCCGAAGAGGCTCGACGGCAGCGGATCGCGGGGACATCCGCCCGTACCCGCGGCTGCCGTTCCGTGTTGACACTAGGTGGCCGGAAAGCGACTGCGAAGAGTACGTTTCATCCATATGAACGGGGCGGGATGGAGGAAACGCACATCATGCCGGAGACGATCACCCCAGCCGTCCCACCGACCCCGCCGGTCCCGCTGACGGCCCTGCTGGCCCGGGAGGACCTGGGCCTGCGGCAGATCGCCGGTCCCACGGACCCGGACACCGTCGTCCACTGGGCGCACACCTCGGAGATGGCCGACCCCTACCCGTACCTGCTGGGCGGTGAGCTGCTGCTCACCGCCGGGGTGCACATCCCGGGGACGGCGGGCACCGGCACGTACTTCGACGACTACGTCTCGCGGATCGTCGCGGCCGGCGGCGCGGCCCTCGGGTTCGGGGTGGCCCCGGTGCACGACACGGTCCCGCCCGCCCTGGTCGCCGCCTGCGACCGCCTCGGCCTGCCGCTGTTGGAGGTCCCGCCGCAGACCACGTTCTCCGGCGTGGCCCGCGCGGTCTGGCAGCTGATGGCGCAGGCGCGGCTGGCCGAGCTGCGCCGCGTCACCGAGGCCCAGCAGAGCCTCGCGGCGGCCGCCTCCCGGCCGGATCCGGTGCCCGCGGTACTGCGCCAGCTGGCCCAGCGCCTGGGTGGGCGCGCGGTGCTGTACGGCCCGGACGGCTCGGAGGTCGCGGCGGCGGGCCGGCAGGCACCGGAGGGCGTGGGGAGGGCACTGGCGCAACTGGCCGGCGTGGTCGGCCCGGCGGCCCGCCCCGACCGCCCCACGCCGGCCCCCGCCCCGGCCGGTCCGCAGCCCACCTCCGCCACCGACGCCTCCGGCGACACCCATCTCTCCGTGTACGCCCTCGGCGCCGGTGAGGGGTTCGTGCTCGGGGTGGCCACCTCCCGGCGTGAGCCCGGCGACCACACCATCGCCTCCGTCGCCTCCGTACTGCTGTCCCTGCTGACCGGGGAGCGCCACAGCGGGGCCGGCGCGGCCCGGTCCTCCGCGCTCGTGCGGCTGCTGCTGGGCGCTCCGCCGGGCGAGGTGGCCCCGCTGCTCGGCACCGGCCGGTGGCTCGTCGTGCACGCCCGGCCGGAGACCCAGGTGCCGGACCCGGTCACCGCCTCCGCGCTCGGCGCCGCCCTGGGGTCCCCCCTGGTCGACCTCGGCCGTGAGGCCGTACGGGTGCTGGTGCCCGCGGACCGGGAACCGGCGCCGCAGCCCGGCTGGACGGTCGGCGTGAGCGCACCGGCCGAGCCGCGGGACTGGCCGGCCGCCGACACCCAGGCCGCCCGCGCCCTCGCCCGCGCCCGCGCCACCCGCACTCCGCTGGTCAGGCACGCCGCCCGGCCGGCGCTGGCGGACCTGGTGCCGACGGCGGACGCCGAGACGCACGCCCGCACCCTGCTCGCACCCCTCGGGGGGCAGCCCGCGCTCGCCGAGACCCTGCGGACCTGGCTGTCGCTGCACGGCAGTTGGGACCGGACGGCGGTGGCGCTGGGCGTGCACCGCAACACCGTGCGGCAGCGGATCGCCCGCTGCGCGGGGCTGTTGGCCGCCGATCTGGACGACCCGGACGTACGCATGGAGCTGTGGTTCGCGCTGCGGCGGGGCTGACGGCAGGGGCGGGTGAGACCCGTCCCAGCGGGCGATATGCCGAAGACTCCGGCGGCGCACTGCCCCACAATGGAAGGCATGCCGATATCCGGGACACCCAGCCGCACCCAGCTCGTCGAACACCTGGCGCGAACCCGTATCGCGGGGGACGTCGCCACGCCCCGCGAGAACAACCTCTCCCACTACCGTCAGCTCGCCAACGGTGTCCGCAACTTCTGGCTCGGCCTGGAACTGGGCGACCGCTGGGCGGACGAACAGGACGTGCTCGCGGTGATGGCCGAGCGGGTGGGCGTCAACGACGACCCGGAGTACCGGTACGGGCAGGACACCATCGACCCCGAGCTGACGGTGGACGCGCTGGAGCGGATGGCGGCACGGCTGCGCAAGGCGGCCGAGGGACGCCAGCGGGTGCTGTTCGCGACCGGCCACCCGGGCGGCCTGCTGGACGTGCACCGGGCCACGGCCGCCGCTTTGCGCGCCGCCGGCTGCGACATCGTGGTCATCCCGGAGGGGCTGCAGACGGACGAGGGTTACGTGATGCAGTTCGCGGACGTGGCCGTGCTGGAACACGGGGCGACGCTGTGGCACACCCACTCCGGGGAGCCGATGCGGGCCGTGCTGACCGGACTTGAGCGCGCGGGGCGACCGCTGCCGGACCTGGTGGTCGCCGACCACGGCTGGGCCGGGTACGCGGGACAGCACGGTGTCGACTCCGTCGGGTACGCCGACTGCAACGACCCGGCGCTGTTCCTCGCCGAGGCCGAGGGCACCGTCCAGGTGGTCGTCCCGCTCGACGACCACGTGGTCAGCCCGCGCCACTACGACCCGATGACGGCCTATCTGCTCGCCGCGGCGAACCTCGCCTGACACGGTGACAGGGCCTGACACGGTGACAGGCGTGAGGTGCGACCCCGTCGCCGGGGCCGCACCTCGTGATCAGCTCCTGATCGGTCAGTGGCCGCCTCCTCCGCCGCCGTGACCGCCGCCGCCACCACCACCGTGACCGCCGCCGCCACCACCGTGGTCGCCGCCGCCACCGCCGCCGTGGTCGCCACCGCCGCCGTGGTCGCCACCGCCGCCGTGGTCGCCACCACCGCCGTAGTCGCCGCCACCGCCGTGGTCGCCGTAGTCGCCGCCATGGTCGCCGTAGCCGCCATAGCCGCCGTCGTCATCGTCGTCGCCCCACCAGCTGTGGTCCCCGTGGTCCCTGCTGTAGGAACTGTCGCTGCCGTGGTCCGAGGCGAACGCGCTTCCGGCCGTGCCGAACGCGGCTCCGCCCGCGAGCAGCAGCCCTGAGGCGGACAACGCGACAAGACGCCTGGTGCGCTGTGATCGCATGGGATACCTTCCATCTCCATCGTCTCTCGCGGTTTCCCCGGGAGGAAGGCGCGAGGTGGATGGCCGTCGCCGCGGCTGTTGGGGAAGATGCGGCGCGGTCTCCTACGTCACCGCAGCAAGGATTGAACGAAACGGCGCATTCACCGATACCCTCACAGCCCCCGCGCGCCATCGCGTCGTCGGGTGCTGCGGCCGGGGATCCCCGAGCCTGCGGAATCCCTCGTACGGGGCATGCCGTTCGCTGCGGCTTTCACTCAGAGAGCCTAGTCCCGCTCGCGTCACGCGTCATCTCGAACGCACCCCCGTTCACAGCTGTCTGGGAACCCGGACCACGCCCTCCTGGATGACCGTGATGGCGAGCCGTCCGTCCTGGGTGTAGATGCGCGCCTGACCCAGGCCGCGACCGCCGTGCGCGGACGGCGACTCCTGGTCGTACAGCAGCCATTCGTCGGCGCGGAAGGGCCGGTGGAACCACATCGCGTGGTCCAGGGAGGCGCCCACGACGTCACCGACGGCCCAGCCGCCGCGCCCGTGCGCGAGCAGCACGGAGTCGAGCAGGGTCATGTCGGAGACGTAGGTGGCGAGGACGACGTGCAGCAGGGGTTCGTCTATGGCGCCCTGGAGCTTGCCGTTGGTGCGGAACCACACCTGGGAGTGCGGCTCGCGCGGCTCGCCGTACTGCCCGTACGGCGGCTCGTCCACGTACCTGAGGTCGATCGCCTCGCGGGCCTCCAGGAACCTCTCGACGACCTCGGGGGCGAGGTGGCCGTAGCCGCGCAGCCGCTCCTGGGAGGTGGGCAGGGTCGCCGGGTCGGGCGAGGCGGGCATCGGCTGCTGGTGCTCCAGCCCCTCCTCGTGCGCCTGGAAGGACGCCGAGAGGTGGAAGATCGGCTTGCCGTGCTGGACGGCGACCACCCGGCGGGTGGTGAAGGACCGGCCGTCGCGGATGCGGTCCACGGTGTAGACGATCGGCGCGCCGGGGTCGCCGGGGCGCAGGAAGTACGCGTGCAGCGAGTGGGCGGGCCGGTCCGCGGGGACCGTCCGCCCGGCGGCGACCAGCGCCTGCGCCGCGACCTGCCCGCCGAAGACGCGGGGGACGACGGCGGAGCGGGACCGGCCGCGGAAGATGTTCTCCTCGATCTGCTCCAGGTCGAGCAGATCGAGGAGATCCTGAAGTGCCTGGCTCATGGCTTGTGGTTGTACCGGCCAGTGATTGCGGGGACCTTACAGACCCATGTCCTTGGCGATGATCGTCTTCATGATCTCGCTGGTGCCGCCGTAGATGCGGTTGACCCGGTTGTCCGCGTACAGGCGGGCGATCGGGTACTCGTTCATGTAGCCGTAGCCGCCGTGCAGCTGGAGGCAGCGGTCGATCACGCGGTGGGCGACCTCGGTGCAGAACAGCTTCGCGGAGGCGGCCTCGGCGGGGGTCAGCTCGCCGGCGTCCAGGGCCTCCGTGGCCCGGTCGGCGACCGCCTCGGCGGCGTCCACCTCGGCCTGGCAGGCGGCCAGCTCGAACTTGGTGTTCTGGAAGTGGGCGACCGGCTTGCCGAAGACGGTGCGCTCCTGCACGTACTGCTTGGCGAACCGGACGGCGGCCTTGGCCTGCGCGTAGGCGCCGAAGGCGATGCCCCAGCGCTCGGAGGCCAGGTTGTGGCCGAGGTAGTAGAAGCCCTTGTTCTCCTCGCCGAGCAGGTCCTCGACGGGCACCTTGACGTCGACGAAGGCCAGCTCGGCGGTGTCGGAGGTCTTCAGGCCCAGCTTGTCGAGCTTGCGGCCGACGGAGTAGCCCTCGGACTTGGTGTCCACGGCGAACAGGGAGATGCCGTGGCGGCGGTCCTCGGCGGTGGGCGCGGCGGTGCGGGCGCAGACGATGACCTTGTCGGCGTGCACACCGCCGGTGATGAAGGTCTTGGCGCCGTTGAGGACGTAGTGCGTGCCGTCCTCGGAGAGCTTGGCGGTGGACTTCATGCCCGCGAGGTCGGAACCGGTGCCCGGCTCCGTCATCGCGATGGCCCACATCTCCTCGCCGGTGACGAACTTCGGCAGGTAGCGCTTCTTCTGCTCGTCGGTGGCGAGCATCTTGATGTAGGGCAGCGCGAGCAGCACGTGCACGCCGGAGCCGCCGAACTGGACGCCCGCGCGCGCGGTCTCCTCGTAGAGGACGGCCTCGAACTTGTGGCTGTCCAGGCCGGCGCCGCCGAACTCCTCGGGCACGTTGATGCCGAAGATGCCCAGCTCACCGAGCTTGTAGTAGAAGTCGCGCGGGGCCTGGCCGGCGGCGAACCACTCGTCGTAGACGGGGACGACCTCGGCCTCGATGAAGGCGCGGAGGGTCTCCCGGAACGCCTCGTGATCCTCGTTGAACACCGTACGGCGCACGGCCGCCACCTCCACGTACGTCGACTGTCTAAGCGCTTGCTCAGATCAACGGTACCGGCGAGTAGGGACTGCGTCCAGAGACGGCGGGGGGTAACGCTGGTCACGCCCGCGGCAACCGCCACCCTCTGTCGCGCGTCGCACAGGACATGCGCCCCGAATGGCTTTTCTCGCTCGTCCCACTGACCGCCGGCGCGGGCTTCCTCGGCTTCGGCCTCTCCGGACGCCGCCGGGCGGAAGCCCTGCGCCGCACCGGTGTCACCGCGCGGGGCAGGATCGTCCGCCACGACGTCACGCGAAGCGACGAAGGCGCGACGTACCGCCACCCGGTCGCGACCTGGACGACCCAGGACGGCCGCGAGTGCACGCACGCGTCCCGCTTCGGCCGGGACACCATCGCCCCGCGCTTCGCCGTAGGCGCGTCGGTGGTGATCCGCTACGACCCGGCGAAGCCCCGGCGCTTCCTCATCCAGGACTGGGACACGCCGGCGGTCGACAAGGTGTTCACGGTGCTCGGGACGGTGCTGACGGCGGGCACGGTGGCGGTGGTCCTCGTCCTGCTCGTCACCCTCTGACAGCGATCGGCGCTGGTGGGGGCGACTCCGGGCGGCGGCGGTCTCGTGGTCGAACCCGTTCACGGCCGTGCGGAGCGCCGGCAGGCCGTCGAGGCCCGGCGCGTCCGGATCGGCGCCGTCATGGAGCCACGCCCGTACCGCGCGGGCGTCCCCCGCGGTCACGGCGGTCACCGGCAGTTCGTTCAGGTCGCCCTGTGGTGCGGTCACCGTCCCCCTCGGGGGCCGCCGCGAGGCGTCCCCCTCAGTCGCCCGCCCCTCCCGGCTCCGCCGCCGCGAACGCCCCCCGAGCCATCCGGTGCAGCAGTTCCGCGGTCACCCCCCGGCTCGGCAGCGTGCCCGCGCGGCCCAGGTGCGGCGTGGAGTTGAGCAGGCCGAAGACCGAGTGGACGGCCGAGCGGGCGGCGGGCTCGGTCAGTGCCGGGTACACCTCGCGGACCACCTCCACCCACAGCTCGACGTACTGCCGCTGGAGCTGGCGGACCAGCTTGCGGTCGCTGTCGCGCAGGCGGTCCAGCTCCCGGTCGTGGAGGGTGATCAGGGGGCGGTCGTCCAGGGCGAAGTCGATGTGACCCTCGATGAGGGAGTCCAGGACCGCCGAGGCGCCGGTGGCCCCGTCGGCCTCCGCGAGGCGGCGCCTGGCCCCGGTGAGCAGCTGCCCGCTGATGCCGACCAGCAACTCGGCGAGCATCGCGTCCTTGCCCGGGAAGTGCCGGTACAGGCCGGGGCCGCTGATGCCGACCGCGGCGCCTATCTCGTCCACGCCGACGCCGTGGAAACCGCGCTCGGCGAAGAGCCGGGCGGCCTCCTTCAGGATCTGCTCGCGGCGGGTGGGGGCGTCGGTTCTGCTGGCCATGCCGACAATTCTAGACAGCGAGGTTAGCGGTCGTTAACCTGGAGGCAATGGTTAACGCTCATTAACAGGATCGATGACCGGTGAGGGGAACCGCAGGATGCAGGAGGCACCGGAGCTTCACAGCGCGGCAGACCCCGCGTCGGAGGCCTGGCGGGCCAATGAACAGGCCCATCTCGCACTCGTGGAGGAGCTGCGCGCCAAGCTGGCCGCGGCGGCCCTCGGCGGCGGCGAGAAGGCCCGGGCCCGGCACACGGCGCGCGGCAAGCTGCTGCCCAGGGACAGGGTGGACACCCTGCTCGACCCGGGCTCGCCCTTCCTGGAACTGGCCCCGCTGGCGGCCGACGGGATGTACGACGGGCAGGCCCCGGCCGCCGGGGTGATCGCCGGGATCGGGCGGGTCAGCGGGCGCGAGTGCGTGGTCGTCGCGAACGACGCCACGGTCAAGGGCGGCACGTACTACCCGATGACCGTGAAGAAGCACCTGCGCGCGCAGGAGGTGGCCCTGGAGAACCGGCTGCCCTGCGTCTACCTCGTGGACTCCGGCGGCGCCTTCCTGCCGATGCAGGACGAGGTGTTCCCGGACCGCGAGCACTTCGGGCGGATCTTCTACAACCAGGCCCGGATGTCCGGCGCCGGCATCCCGCAGATCGCCGCCGTGCTCGGCTCGTGCACGGCCGGCGGCGCGTACGTGCCGGCGATGAGCGACGAGGCCGTGATCGTCCGCGGCCAGGGCACGATCTTCCTCGGCGGGCCCCCGCTGGTGAAGGCCGCGACCGGCGAGGTGGTCACCGCCGAGGAGCTGGGCGGCGGCGAGGTCCACTCCCGGATCTCGGGCGTCACCGACCACCTCGCCGAGGACGACGCGCACGCGCTCAGGATCGTCCGGAACATCGTGGCCACGCTCCCGGCGCGGCGGCCGCTGCCCTGGGAGGTACGGGCGTCCGTCGAGCCGAAGGTGGACCCGTACGGGCTCTACGGCGCGGTCCCGGTCGACTCCCGCACCCCCTACGACGTCCGCGAGATCATCGCGCGCGTGGTCGACGGCTCGCGGTTCGCCGAGTTCAAGGCCGAGTTCGGGCAGACCCTGGTCACCGGCTTCGCCCGCGTCCACGGCCACCCGGTCGGGATCGTCGCCAACAACGGCATCCTGTTCTCCGAGTCCGCCCAGAAGGGCGCCCACTTCATCGAGCTGTGCGACCAGCGCGGCATCCCGCTGGTGTTCCTGCAGAACATCTCCGGCTTCATGGTCGGCAAGGACTACGAGGCCGGCGGCATCGCCAAGCACGGCGCCAAGATGGTGACGGCGGTCGCCTGCACGCGCGTGCCGAAGCTGACCGTCGTGGTCGGCGGCTCGTACGGCGCGGGCAACTACTCGATGTGCGGCCGGGCCTACTCGCCCCGCTTCCTGTGGATGTGGCCCAACGCCAAGATCTCCGTGATGGGCGGCGAGCAGGCCGCCTCGGTCCTCGCCACCGTCAAGCGCGACCAGCTCGAAGCCCGCGGGGAGGAGTGGCCCGCGGACGACGAGGACGCCTTCAAGGCACCCATCCGCGCGCAGTACGAGCGCCAGGGCAACGCCTACTACGCCACCGCCCGCCTCTGGGACGACGGCGTGATCGACCCGCTGGAGACCCGCCAGGTGCTGGGCCTCGCCCTGACCGCCTGCGCCAGCGCGCCACTGGGAGAGCCCCAGTTCGGCGTCTTCCGGATGTGAGGAGGGGAACCGTGTTCGACACAGTGCTGGTGGCCAACCGGGGCGAGATCGCCGTCCGCGTGATCCGTACGCTGCGCTCGCTGGGCGTGCGCTCGGTGGCGGTCTTCTCCGACGCCGACGCCGACGCGCGGCACGTCCGGGAGGCCGACACGGCGGTGCGGATCGGCCCGGCGCCGGCCGCCGAGAGCTATCTGTCGGTGGAACGGCTGCTCGACGCCGCCGCCCGCACCGGCGCCCAGGCCGTCCACCCGGGGTACGGCTTCCTCGCCGAGAACGCCGGCTTCGCGCGCGCGTGCGAGGAGGCGGGGCTGGTCTTCATCGGCCCGCCGGCCGACGCCATCGCGCTCATGGGCGACAAGATCCGGGCCAAGGAGACGGTGCAGGCGGCCGGGGTGCCGGTGGTGCCGGGCGGACGGGACCCCGACCTCGCGCGCGCGGCCCGCGAGCTGGGCGCGCCCGTGCTGCTGAAGCCGTCCGCCGGCGGTGGCGGCAAGGGCATGCGGCTGGTGCGGGACATGACGCTGCTGGAGGAGGAGATCGCCGCCGCCCGCCGCGAGGCCCGCGCCTCCTTCGGGGACGACACCCTGCTGGTGGAGCGGTGGGTGGACCGGCCCCGGCACATCGAGATCCAGGTGCTGGCCGACGGTCACGGCAACGTGGTGCACCTCGGGGAGCGCGAGTGCTCGCTCCAGCGGCGCCACCAGAAGATCATCGAGGAGGCGCCGAGCGTGCTCCTCGACGAGGAGACCCGCACCGCGATGGGCGAGGCGGCCGTGCAGGCGGCCCGCTCCTGCGGCTACCGGGGCGCGGGCACGGTGGAGTTCATCGTGCCGGGCACGGACCCGTCCTCGTACTACTTCATGGAGATGAACACCCGTCTGCAGGTGGAGCATCCGGTCACCGAACTCGTCACCGGGCTGGACCTGGTGGAGTGGCAGCTGCGGGTGGCGGCCGGTGAGCGGCTGGGCTTCGGGCAGGAGGACGTCCGGCTGACCGGGCACGCGGTCGAGGCGCGGATCTGCGCGGAGGATCCCGCACGCGGCTTCCTGCCGTCCGGCGGCACGGTGCTGCTGCTGAAGGAGCCGCAGGGCGACGGCGTGCGCACCGACTCCGGGCTCAGCGAGGGCACCGAGGTCGGCAGCCTGTACGACCCGATGCTGTCCAAGGTGATCGCCTACGGCCCCGACCGCGAGACCGCGCTGCGCAGGCTCCGGGGGGCTCTGGCGGAGACGGTCACGCTGGGCGTGCAGACCAACGCGGGCTTCCTGCGGCGGCTGCTGGCGCATCCGGCGGTGGTGGCGGGCGAGCTGGACACCGGGCTGGTGGAGCGGGTGGTGGACGAGCTGGTCTCCACCGACGTCCCCGAGGAGGTGTACGAGGCGGCGGCGGCCGTGCGGCTGGAGGCGCTGCGGCCCCGGGACGAGGGCTGGACCGACCCCTTCTCGGTGCCGAACGGCTGGCGGCTGGGCGGGACCCCGAAGCCGCCCGCCTTCCCCCTGCGGGCGCAGGAGCCGGTGACGTACACCCCGCGTGGCACCGCGACCGTCACCGGCACCGCGGTCCGCGTCACCCTCGACGGCGTCCGGCACACCTTCGACCGGGCCGGTGACTGGCTCGGCCGGGACGGCGACGCCTGGCAGGTGCGCGACCACGACCCGGTGGCCGCCTCCCTCACCCGCTCCGCGCACGCGGGCGCCGACTCGCTCACCGCGCCCATGCCCGGCACGGTGACCGTCGTGAAGGTCGCCGTCGGCGACGAGGTGGCCGCGGGCCAGAGCCTGCTGGTCGTCGAGGCCATGAAGATGGAGCACGTCATCTCCGCCCCGCACGCCGGCACCGTCGCCGAGCTCGACGTGACCCCGGGCGCCACGGTCGCCATGGACCAGGTGCTGGCCGTCATCGCGCCCAAGGAGGAGGCCGAGTGAGCGCCGAAGGACTGCCCATGGTCGTACCGGCCCAGGACCTGCCCGCGCGCGTGCGGATCCACGAGGTCGGCGCGCGCGACGGGCTGCAGAACGAGAAGTCGGCCGTACCGACGCAGATCAAGGCGGAGTTCATCCGCCGGCTGGCCGGCGCGGGGCTGACGACGATCGAGGCGACGAGCTTCGTGCACCCGAAGTGGGTGCCGCAACTCGCTGACGCCGAGGACCTGTTCCCCCTCGTCCGTGACCTGGGCGTCGACCTTCCGGTGCTGGTCCCCAACCAGCGCGGCCTGGACCGTGCGCTGGCCCTCGGCGCCGAGCGCGTCGCCGTCTTCGCCAGCGCCACCGAGTCCTTCGCCAAGGCCAACCTCAACCGCACGCTGGACGAGTCCCTCGCGGTGTTCGAGCCGGTGGTGCGGCACGCCAAGGACGAGGGCGTCCATGTGCGCGGCTATGTGTCGATGTGCTTCGGCGACCCGTGGGAGGGCGCGGTGCCGCTGCACCAGGTGGCCCGCGTCTGCACGGCCCTGCGGGACATGGGCTGCGACGAGCTGAGCCTCGGCGACACGATCGGGGTGGCCACCCCGGGGCACGTCCTCGAACTGCTCTCCGTGCTGAACGAGGCGGGCGTGCCGACGAACGTGATCGGCGTGCACTTCCACGACACCTACGGCCAGGCGCTCGCCAACACCCTGGCGGCCCTCCAGCACGGGGTGACCACGGTGGACGCCTCCGCGGGCGGCCTGGGCGGCTGCCCGTACGCCAAGTCCGCCACCGGCAACCTCGCCACCGAAGACCTCGTGTGGATGCTGCACGGCCTCGGCATCGAGACCGGGGTCGATCTCGGCCGTCTGACCGCCACCAGCGTGTGGATGGCCGCCCATCTGGACCGGCCCAGCCCGTCCCGTACCGTCCGCGCTCTCTCCCACAAGGACCAGTGATCAGCATGGACCACCGTCTCAGCCCCGAGCTGGAGGAACTCCGCCGTACGGTGGAGGACTTCGCGCACGACGTCGTGGCGCCGAAGATCGGCGATTTCTACGAGCGGCACGAGTTCCCGTACGAGATCGTCCGCGAGATGGGCCGCATGGGCCTGTTCGGGCTGCCGTTCCCGGAGGAGTACGGCGGGATGGGCGGTGACTATCTGGCGCTCGGCATCGCCCTGGAGGAGCTGGCCCGGGTGGACTCCTCGGTGGCCATCACCCTGGAGGCGGGCGTCTCGCTGGGCGCGATGCCCCTGCACCTGTTCGGCACGCAGGAGCAGAAGCGCGAGTGGCTCCCCCGGCTCTGCGCCGGCGAGATCCTCGGCGCGTTCGGCCTGACCGAGCCGGACGGCGGCAGCGACGCCGGGGCCACCCGCACCACGGCCCGCCTGGACCCGGACACGGACGAATGGGTGATCAACGGCACGAAGTGCTTCATCACCAACTCGGGCACGGACATCACGGGCCTGGTCACGGTCACCGCTGTCACCGGCCGCAAGCCGGACGGCCGCCCGGAGATCTCGGCGATCATCGTCCCGTCCGGCACACCGGGCTTCACGGTGGCGGCGCCCTACTCGAAGGTGGGCTGGAACGCCTCCGACACCCGCGAACTCTCCTTCCAGGACGTCCGCGTGCCCGCCGCCAACCTGCTCGGCGAAGAGGGCCGCGGGTACGCCCAGTTCCTGCGCATCCTGGACGAGGGCCGGATCGCGATCGCGGCGCTCGGGACGGGCCTGGCCCAGGGCTGCGTGGACGAGTCGGTGAAGTACGCCAAGGAACGTCAGGCCTTCGGCCGCCCGATCGGCGCCAACCAGGCCATCCAGTTCAAGATCGCCGACATGGAGATGAAGGCACACACGGCCCGCCTGGCCTGGCGCGACGCGGCCTCGCGCCTGGTGGCGGGCGAGCCGTTCAAGAAGGAGGCGGCGCTGGCCAAGCTCTACTCCTCCACGGTCGCCGTCGACAACGCCCGCGAGGCCACCCAGATCCACGGCGGCTACGGCTTCATGAACGAGTACCCGGTGGCCCGCATGTGGCGCGACTCCAAGATCCTGGAGATCGGCGAGGGCACGAGCGAGGTCCAGCGGCTGCTGATCGCCCGGGAGCTGGGGCTGGCGGGCTGAGGGCGACGGCCGACGGCCCGGACACCCGCGAAGGGGCGTCCGGGCCGTCGGCGTGCCCGGGGCTCACCGGGTCAGGGACCGTGCGGTCGCCGGGGTCACTTGCGCCGGGTGAAGCGGACGTCGAGGCCGCAGGGGGTGTCGGGGTCGTCGGTGGCGCACAGGGTCCTGCCGTCGTCGACGACCGCGAGGAGCAGGCCACACTGCCAGAACTTCCGCTCGAAGCCGAGACCGATCCATGAACCGGACTTCGTCGTCTTCGAGACCTGGGTGCCGGAGTCGCCGTCCGTGAAGAAGCCCCAGCTGCCCTTGGAAGGACCGCCCGGGCACTTGCTGTCCGCGAGCTTTCCGGAGTCGAGACCGGACGACGTGAACGTCCGGTCGGACGAGAAGGACAGCGCCTCGCCGTCGGCCCCCTGCCACCGGCCGACGATCCGGTCCAGCGGTACCGTCGCGGTCTCCTCGGACGCACACGCGGCGAGGAGCAGGAGCGGTACGGCGAGGACGGCGGCGCGGCGCGGACGGGTCAGCATTCTGAGCACGTTTTTCATCCTAGAGGTGGGGCGGGACCCGGGGGGCCGGGGTCCGTCGGGACCCCGGCCCCCCGGGTCACCGGGGTGCGCCGGTCATTCGAGCCAGTCGGAATAGTTGACGCAACTGTTGAGCGGCCACTTCTCCTCCCAGGAGAAGTCCTCCTTCACCGCGGCGCCGAAGGTGTCGGTGAACGCGGGGTTCCAGGACCGGGGGATGACGTGGGTCGCCGACCGCCAGTCGGATGTGTTGTTCACATGGAAACTCAGCGTGACGGACTTGTCCTTCTTGTTGATCGACTTGATCTGGGCGGATCCGCTGTAGGAGCCGAGGAAGGCGTCCGCCTGGTTCTCCGTCCCCAGACCGCCGTTGGTCAGCACGCCGAGGACGTCGTTCGCCGCTCCGCGCATCGAGTTGAAGTGGTACCAGGGGCTGCCCGGATCAGGGCCCTTGTCCTGGTACACCAGCGGCGCGGCCTCCTTGGCGAAGGGAGCCTTCATCCCCTTGTCCCGGGCCTGTCCCACGAGCTTCGCCCGCAGGTCGGAGACCGTCGGGTCGACCGCCAGGATCGCCGTGAAGGCGTCGCCGCCGCGGAAGTCCTGGTGGTCGCTGAGCGGGTAGCCGCCGCCCCACAGCCAGCCGAGGAACAGCGAGCGCGAGTGCTCCCACTGGTTGGCGGCCTTCGGATCCGAGACGATGCCCCAGTCGGGGATGCCGGCGAAGAGGTCGACGGGCTTGCCGATCGGATTGAACGGCAGGTCCCACGACTTGGTGAAGTAGTTGTACGTCGCTCCCGGCTGCCAGCGCTGACCGCTGCCGACCCAGCCGCTGGAGCCGGTCGGCGCGGTGCCGTAGCCGCCTCCGCCCCCGGAACCGATCGTGTCGATCACGGCGCCGAGCACACCGAGCACACCGCCGAGGACGCCGCCGAGCGCGGCGCCGACGGCCCCGAGGATGCCGCCGAGGCCGTCCGAGGTGCCGCTCGGGTCGGAGTTGGTCACCGGAGTGTTGCTGGCGTAGGCGTACCCGTTAAGCGTCTGCGGCTTGTCCGGTTCCAGCAGCGGGTCGACGCTGAGGAACCGGCCGGTGGCCGGGTCGTACTGCCGGGCGCCGAGCTGGGTGAGCCCGGTCGTCGTGTCCGCGGGTTTGCCGAGGAAGCCCTTGTCGTCGGGCCAGCTGCCGGACGCCGTGCCGCGCGGTGCGCCGAAGGGCGCCGTGTAGCGCTTGACATAGGCCAGCGTGTCCGAGGCGATCGCGAGGCTCGACGTGCCGTGGTTGTCGCCGGCGAGGAAGCAGAGCTTCGTGCCGGTCTGCCCCGGGGTCGAGGTGCGGACACCGATGACGGTCTCGCCCGCCTTGTAGCTGCGGGCGCCGGACAGCGCCTTGGTGGCGCCGTTGCCGCTGACCTTGAGCCGGACCTCGGTCGTGCCGAGGTAGAGGACGGTCTCGCCGTCCGTGGTGGTGGGCCGCCGGACGAGCAGCTCCCCGCCGGCGTCGTACAGGTAGCCGGTGCCGGTCGCGGGCTTGCCGCCGGCGGCGGGCTCGCTCGCGGATGCCACGGCGCCCTCGGCGTTCCAGACCAGGGTCTGGGTGCCCTGCGTACCGGGCCTCGTCTCGGTGTTGCCGGTGTTGTCGTAGGTGTACGGCACCGTCTTCGAGCCGCTCACCGTCGAGGAGAGGGCGTGCGGCTGTCCCTTGGCCGTGCCGTACTTGTAGTCGGTGGTGACGTCACCCGAGGCACTGTGCTCCACCTGCTGGGAGCGCAGTCCGGAGTCGTTGTACTGGTAGCTCGTCCAGTACGGGGCGGCCCCGCCGAGGTTGGCCGTGCTGCGGCCGGAGGCGGCGCAGTCGGCGGTCTTCGGCGTCCATGCCTCGCTCAGCCGGCGGTAGCCGTCGTAGGCGAAGCACTGGTAGTCCTCCTTGCCCGCCCCGCCCAGCGTGGTGCCGTCGAACACGGACGTGACGTTGCCCGCGTCGTCCTGGCCGTACTTCAGCTCCTGGAGCATGAAGCCGTGCACGTC
The DNA here is from genome assembly GCF_040647235.1 of Streptomyces sp. NPDC042638. NCBI lineage: Bacteria > Bacillati > Actinomycetota > Actinomycetes > Kitasatosporales > Streptomycetaceae > Streptomyces > Streptomyces sp. NPDC042638. The sequence continues at coordinate 21,838 of NZ_JBEZBT010000003.1, read as the reverse complement.
GTCGGTGACGTAGGACCGGGTCAGACGGCGGGTGCCGGCCTCGTAGTCGTTGTTGAGATAGACCTTCTTCGCGTTGGTGGGGTCGGTGGCCAGCGTCAGCTGGCGCGCGTCACCGAGCGGCGAGTAGGCGACCCCCTGGAGGTAGCCCGTGGTGCCCTTGGCGGTCTGTACCTGGCCGAGGGCGTCGTAGGTGTACGACACGGTCTCGGCGGGCAGCCCGGCCACGGCGGGCGCGGCGGCCTGCTTCACGGTGCCGTCGAGGTTGTAGCCGGTGGAGAAGGAAAGGGTGCTGGGCACACCCGCGGCGACCAGCGGGTCACCGGAGGGCAGGACCAGCTTGTTCCCGGTCACCTTGTAGAGGGCGTCGAAGGCCGTGACCTGCTGGGTGTACGCCTTGCCGGCGACTCCGCCGTCGTAGCGCACGGCCGTGTCCTGCTGGCCCTTGGCGAGCTGGTCGAAGGTCCAGGCCGCCAGCTTGTTGCCGTCGGTCTTGGACGTCTGCCACATGCCGGTCTTGCGGCCGAGGACGTCGTACTCGAACAGCAGCGACTTGCCGCGGCTGTCGGTGGACTTCACCGCCTGGTCCAGCTCGTCGTACTCGGTGACGGTCTCGCCCTTGTCGGGGTCGGTGACCGACACCTGCCGGCCGAAGAGGTCGTACTTGTACGTCCACGCGGATTTGTCCTGCGCGGTGATCGTCTTCTGCCGGTCCGCGCCGTCGTAGCCGTAGAGCGTGGTCATGAAGTCGGTACCGGTCGGCTTGGGTCCGGCGTAGTCGCGGCGCTCGACGGTCTTGCCGAGCGCGTTGGTGACGACGGCACCGGCCGAGCCGCCCGCCGGGGCGCTGGTGAGGACCGTGTCGCCCAGGTAGGTGGTGTCGACCGACCACTTGGCGACCCCGTAGGTCCTGGTGGTCGCCTTGACCGCGCGCCCCATGCCGTCGTAGACCGTGTCGGTCTGCTTGGGCGCCTGGCCGCCGTCGATCTGGACCAGTGTGCCGGAGGGGGCGGACTTGTCGTCCCAGATGTCCGACTGGGCGGTCACGGCCAGGCCGCGTCCGTCGTACAGGGTCTGGGCGATGATCCGGCCGCCCACGCCGGACGGCGCCTGCACCTGGCGGGTGCGCAGCAGGGAGTCGTAGATCTCGTAGGTGGTGTTGTAGCCGGAGCCGTCGCCCTTGATCGAGGCGCTGGACACCCAGGGCAGCGAGGTCGACTTGACGCTGTAGCCGTAGACGTAGTTGGCGGACTTGTTCAGGGCCCGGGAGCGGTTGGGCAGCCACACGCCGGTGACCCGGCCCAGGCTGTCGTACTCCGTCTCGGTGACCTTGCCGTTGGCGTCGGTGACCTTCAGGTCCGCGCCGGTGGCGAAGTCCTTGGCGGTGACCGTCTGGAACTTCTTGGCGTTGCCGACCGTCGTCCTGGTCAGCGGGCCGGCGGCCGGCGGGTCGTAGGCCGTGGTGGAGACGGTCACGTCGTCGGCGTTCTTGACCAGGGTGGGCCGGCCGAGCGTGTCGTACTCGGTGACGGCCGTCTGCTGCCACTGCGGCTGGTCGTCGCTGCCGTATCCCTGGGCGCGTCCGGCCCAGCGGGCGTCGCCCTTGGTGGGCTTCTGGCCGGCCGACCAGGTGAGGGAGTCGTACGCGGTGGCCGTGTCGGACACCACGTCACCGGGGCGGGTGTGGTCGGCGGGCAGGTCCAGCGCCGAGTCGGCGACCGAGCACGCCTTGGCCACGATGCGGGTCCGCGCCACCAGCGAGGTCAGGCCGGTGTCGTCGTTGCGGGCGTACCAGGTGCGAGTGCACTTCTCGTCGCCGGTCACGGAGTCGTCGCCGCGGTCCTCGACGGTGACGGGCATGCCGTGGTCGTCGTACGTGGTGGCCGTGGTGCGCACCCGGTCGTACGGCGTCAGCTTGCTGGTGATGCGGTTGCGGGCGTGGGACGCGGCGACGCGCAGGTAGTACGCCTCGGTGTCGGCGTACGACTTGTGCTGCGTGGCCGTGCGCTTGGACCAGGGGTCGTTGACGGTGCCGGACACCTCGTCGGCGCCGTCGTAGGAGACGGTCTCCCGGGTGAAGCCGGCGTACTGGTCGGAGTCGGTGATCTCGGCCGCCTTGACGCCGGTGACCGTGACGGTCTTGCGCTTGTCCGGGTCGACGGTCTTGCCGTCGGAGCCGAGCACGCGGTCGCCGTCCATGCCCCGCAGGAACACCGACACCGTCTTGGACTGGACGCCGTCGGACGGGCCGGTGAGGTGGGTGACCCGGCTGAAGCCGCGCCACTGGGACCAGGTGCGCTCCTTGGCGGGGGTCAGCGGGTCGTCGTTGTAGTGCCAGGCGCCGCCGCCGGAGTACTGGTAGGTGTGCTGCACGGCCTCGGAGCCGCCGAGCGGGTCCGTGGTGCGCACCGCGCTGACGGGGTACTTCTGGAACCAGTCGAGGATCGGGGTCTGCTCGCCGTTGGGCGACCAGTAGACCGGGTAGCAGCGCTTGGTGTTCTCGTCGGGCTGCGGCATGGTCTGTCCGGCCACGCAGTCGGCCGGCATGTAGTCGACGATCGTCTGCGCGCCGGTCTCGGACACGATCGTCTTCAGCCGCGGCCGTTCGAAGGACAGGATGTCGTCGCTCGGGCTGTCCACCCGGTTGGGCAGGAAGACGTGCGAGAACTTGACCGGGTCGAGGGCGATGTCGGTGCCGTGCTTGCCGGTGTGCCTGATCTCGTCCAGCCACAGCGACTGGTCGGTGGAGTCACCCGTGTCGCCCGGGTCCAGGTAGAGCTGCTTGAGTGCCCAGCTGTCCACGGGCGCGAAGGCGGGGGTGGCCGCCGCCGCGTCCCAGGCGTAGGTGCTGACACCGGTGAGCCGCTTGCGGGTGAAGAACGTCGGGCTGTCCAGGTACGGGCACTTGTCGCCGTCCTTGCAGATCCGGTCGAACGGCACGTCGGGCCAGTTGTCCCGGGTGTCCTCGGTCAGCGAGTCGCAGCCCGTGCCGGAGGCGACGCAGCGCTCGGCGTAGGAGAGGACGACCTTGTGCGAGGCGGCGGGCGCGGCGGAGAACAGGGCACCGGCGCGCTGGCCGTAGCGGATCTCCTTCAGGTAGCCGCCACGGGTGTACTGGGTACCGGTGTTGTCGTCGCCGAGCTTGTCGTAGTTGTTGGTCTCGTCCTCGTACCAGTACGACATGGCGTTGCCGTGGGTGTCCTCGACGTAGTCGAGGTTCCAGCGCCAGGCCTGCTTCTTGTCGCGGCCCGAGAACGACGTGCCGTCGGAGTAGCCCGGTTCGCCCTCGTCGTCACCGAACACGGGGACGGTCCAGACCGACTTGGTGCGGTCGTCGGTGCCCGCGCCGTCGAGCTTGTCCAGGCCGAAGACGTACTTCGTGCCGTCTCCGGTGACGACGGTCCAGTACTCGCCGTCGTCGTCGCCGTTGGAGGCGCCGGTGGAGTGCGTGACCTTCGAGGCGTCGTCGTTCTTCAGCCGCCACTCGCCGGTCGTGTCGTCCTTGACCAGCTCGGTGGCCTTGCCGTTCAGCACCAGCGAGGCGTTGTCGTACTTCCAGCACAGGTCGTACTTGCCGTCCTGGCCGTCGTCGTCGCAGGAGCCGTACTTGCGCTCGACGTACGACGAGGTGATGTCGAAGCCCTCGCCGACCTCGGTGCCCTGGTTGTTCGTGGTCGCGGTACGGCCGTCCACGCTGCCGGAGTCGTAGGAGATCTCCAGCTGCGGGGTCGGGCCGGCGGCGGCCTGAGGCGCCTTCAGCGGGTAGCTCCAGGTGAAGGTGCCGGAGCTGTTGCCGGCCTCCCAGGTGGAGGACGCGGACAGCGGGGTCGCCTTGTAGTCGCCGTCGGCGGAGGCGCTGCCGGCGGCCACGGCCAGCATCATCGTCTGCCCGGCGGCCAGGGCGGCCGGCGCGGACCCGGTGGACTTCGCGGCGGGCTTGGCGGAGGCACCCGCGGTGAACGCCAGGTCCGCGGTGAGGCGTTCCTTGTCGCGCGCGTTGACGGAGCGGACGGGCGTCGCGGAGCGGCACTTGCCCGCCTTCACCGAGGCCGGATCGGCGGCACAGTCGGGCAGGCGGAGCACCGAGAGCCGGCCGGCCCAGTCGCCGCCGTAGGCGGAGGCGAAGTCCGAGTAGTCGATGCCGAGTCTCGCCCGGCCACCACCCCGGGGACCGGTCACCTTGAGCACGACGCCCTTGACGCCGAGAGCCCTGGCGGTCTTCTGGTCCAGCACCTCGACGGAGACGGAGGCGGCGCGCGGCTTGCCGTGGCCGGCGGGCGGGGTCAGGGTGACGGGCAGTCCGCCGGCTTCGGCGTTCGCGGCGCCGGAGGCGGGCAGCGTCAGCCGCGTGGTGCCGTGGGCGGGCCAGGAGGTCTCGCGGGCCCGGTCCTTTGCGGCGCGTGCGGCGGCCTTGCGGTCCGCCTCCGCGGCGGACTTCACGGTCGCCGCGGACCTGGCGTCGTTCCTGGCCTTGAACCGCACCACGTTCTGGGCGTGCGGCGCCGACAGCTCGGGGCGGCCCAGCGGGTCACGGTCGGCGGCCATCGCCGCGGCGGGCGCGAGCAGACCGGGCAGCATGCTCAGGCTGACGATCGCGCTGACGCGGCGCAGCCAGGGCACCCGGGCGGCCCCGGTGTGATCCGGTGCGGGACGCACCGGTGGTCGATATGGCATGGAATTCCTCGTCTGAGAAGGTCACATGGGATGGCAGAGCGGGGCCCCGGCGTGACGGTGTGCGCAGGGCCCGCGTGGAATCGGGACGCTCGTCGGCGCGCGGACGCGTCCGGCCGGCCCGGGCGGAGGTTCTCCGTCCGGGCCGGCCGGTGACGGGTCAGCCGTCGAGGACTCGCGAGCGGATCTGGTCGGCGGTCATCGCGCCGGTCCACACCCGCAGGGTCTCCAGCGCGCCGGGCAGGTAGTGCCCGGTGGAGCCGCCCTGGCTGCCGCGGCCCACGGAGAGCGAGCCGGAGCCGTACTGCGGGGCGGTGAAGCCGGCCGCGCCTTCGGAGGGCTGGTCGAACTCGCCGACGTACAGGTGGAGCTTGCCGTAGCGGGTCTCCGTCTTGGCGGCGTCGTTCGGGTCGGTCCACTCCCAGGGCTCCTGGGCGTCGAAGACGCCGGTGACCTGGACCCAGGTGTCGGTCTCGGCGACGTCACCCGCGGGCACCTCGGCGCTCTGGACGACCTTCCCGTCCGTGCCGACGGCGGTGCGGCTGAACTTCCACTGGTAGACGCCGTCGGCGGGCTTGACCACCCACAGCGCCCAGGAGGACTCGCCCGCGCTCGCCTGCTGCGCGGCGACCTGAGCCTGGTAGCCGACCGGCTTGCCGGCCAGCTTGGCGGCGTCGATCCTGACCCGGGCGGAGACGGTGAAGGAACCGCTCTCGTCCACGACCGGCCCGGTCATGGACGCGTAGCCGGCGGTGCCGTCCAGGACCAGGGCGTTGTTCTCGCCGTCCAGGGTGGCACCGGCGCCCGAGAGCGTCATGTTCGCGACGCCGTAGGAGGAGATCTCCTTCACCTGGGTCCCGGTGGAGGACCCCGCGTCCCAGCCGGCGACGAGTTCGTTGGCGGGAACGCCGTCCTCCAGCAGCTCCGCCTGCTGGGCGATCTCGTCCGGGGTCAGCACCCGCTGCCAGACGTTGACCTCGTCGATGCGGCCGCGGAAGTACTCGCCCCACGTGCCGCCGACCAGCGAACGGCCGATCTGGAGACCGCCGGTGGCGACCCAGGGCTGGTAGGCGGTCGACAGGGTGTTGAGCACCACCGGCTTGCCCTGCGGGCGGCCGTTGACGAAGAGCTGGATGGTGTCGTTGGTCTTGTCGGTGTCGTTCTTGGTGTCGAAGACCGCGGACAGGTGCGTCCACACCTTCAGCGGCGGGTTGGTGGCGTCGCCGAGCGAGCGCAGGTAGACGGGGCTGTCCTTGACGTCACCCGCTGTCCGGTTGAACACCCACTTCTTGTAGCTCGCCGAGTAGTACAGGGTGAACGCGGATCCGTAGGTGCCCGGGGCGGTCATCACCACCCGGGTCTGTGAGGCGTCCGTGAGGTAGACCCAGCTGGAGACGGTGAAGGAGTCCTTCGTGTTCACCGCCGGTGCGGCGGTGGCCGCGTAGCCCTGCTGCTTGGCCGGGTCGGTGCTGTCCAGCCACAGGGAGGAGTCGGCGTCGCCGCGGCGGGCCAGCGAGGACCAGCCGGCGCCGGCGGTGTAGAGGGTGGCGTCGTGCCGGGTGCCCTCGGTCGCGGTGTCCTTGGCGAGGGTCGCGGTGGAGCCGGCCTGGGCGTCGTCGAAGTGCCAGGTGCCGGTCGGCCCGGCCGCCGGGGCGACCTTGAAGGTGAACTCGGCCGGTGTGCCCCAGCGGTTGCGCACGTCCTTGGCCTCGACCGACAGCACCTGCGTGCCCGACAGCGACGGTGTCACGTTGCCGACGGTGACCTTGGACCCGGTGACCTCCTTGGTGTCCTTGGCCGACGTGGTCAGCAGCCGCCAGCGGTAGCCGCTGATGTCCTTGTCCGCGGCGTTGGGGGCGAAGGTGAAGCTGCCCGGTACGCCCGGACCGCCCTTGCCGTCGCAGAGGTTGGCCGTGCACTGGGTGTACGGGGTGCCCGTGGTGACGGTGGGGGCCTTCGGCGCCGTCGAGTCGATCTTGAAGTAGCACCAGGAGGAGTACGACGAGAACAGGTCACCGGACTTGCCGCCGTAGGACCAGTGCGACTGGGTGCGCGAGCGCAGCCGGTACAGGCCGCCGTCGGCCCGGTCAGAGGTGCGCAGCTTCTCCAGGGTCTCGTCCGGGTCCCAGCCGCTGTCCGGGCGGTACCCCGTCCAGACCTGGTGCCAGGCCGAGTCGTCCCCGCGTTCCACGACGAACTCCGCCTGGAGCGAGCCCTCCTCGTCGCCGAGGTGCGCCTCGACCTGGGTCTGCACCCGGGCCTGGACCATCGGGTCGACCCGCGTGACGATCAGCGGGTCGGAGGAGGACGTCTTGCAGTACGCGGTCGTGCCGTCGCCCGGGATCACTCCGACGCTGCTGGGCACGCCCGGCTTGAAGGCGTAGTTGACCTTGAGTTCGGCGTTGTCGTCGAACCGCTTCCACGCCTCGGGGTCCGACTCGTCCTTCGCCCGCAGCATCAGCGTCAGCCGCGAGATCTTGCCGTCGGCGAAACTGCGCACCGTGGAGGCGAGGTTCTCGTCGGGCTCGTCCGGGTTGTCGTTGAACTCGATCCACTCGTCGGGCTGGTCGGGGCTGCACTGCGTGCCCCGGCCCGCCGAGACCAGCCGGTCGCCCATCTGGTCCAGCTGCGACGGCCCCGGCCACCGGGTGCCCTCGGAGATGTTGTCCGTGCGCTCCAGGTCGACCCACTTGGGGTCACAGCTGAAGGACCACGTCTCGTGGGCACGGAAGGTGGCGTCCAGGATGTACTTGCCGGCCAGCTTCGAGGGCGAGAACTCGAAGTACATGCGGTTGGTGTAGTTGCTGCCGCAGTAGTACGGGCCCGACACGCTGCACCGGCCGACGCCGTAGTCACCGTCGAACTGCCAGAACTTGTCGCCGTCCGAGGACAGCACGGTCCGCTCCGACACCCCCAGTCCGACCGAGGGGTCGATCCGCACCGGGTACACGGTGTCGTCGCCCCGCAGCAGGCCCAGGTCGGGCTTGACGCTGACCGAGTCACCGGTGACCTTCACCGGCATCACCGCGCTGGCGTCGCCGGCACGCGGCTGGGTGCCCTCCTCGACCGGGTCGGGGACCGTCTGTGCGGCGGTGTCACCGGCCGTCGCGGCCTTCGTGGCGTCCGCGCCGGCCACGGCGACCCGCGCCAGCTGCGTGTGCGCACCGGCGGCGGTGTCCTCGGCCTGGCCCGCGGAGTCCCACATCTGGCCGGCCGGTCCCTTGAAGACGGTGTTGCCGTCCGCGTCGACCGCCCGCAGACCGCCGCCGGCCCCCGGCGCCAGTTCCAGGTCGGTCGTCGAGGCCGACAGCCGGATCTGTTCCAGCGCGGGGTTCGCCGCCGCCTGCGCGGACTTGACGACGAGTACCTCCCGGTAGCCCTCCGCCGTGGCCGTCAGCTCCAGGTCGACACCGTTGAGCACCTCCGGGTACACGGCCTTCGCGCCCTCCAGGCGCGGATCGGGCAGCTTGCCCGGCCAGTTCAGCCGCAGCGAGCCCCGCTCGTCGCCCAGGCGGACCATGCTCTCGTCGCCGCCCCCGGAGAAGGAGAGGTCCACCACGGCGGACCTCGGCCCCACCGTGCCGTCCGAGTGCCGCACCAGCGTCGTGTCCACCGGGTCCCACGAGCCGTCGTCGTCGTGCACCCGCTGCGGCACCGCCGACTGCGTCAGCGTGAACGTACCGTCCGCGTTCGCCATCGTCGTCGAGTACTCGGTCCGCTCGGCGGTGACCTCGACCTGCTTACCGGTGGCGGCCGCGCGTGCGGCGGCGGTGCGGTGGTCGATTCCGGCCGAGCCGGTAGTGCCGCCGGGGCCGGTGAGCGCCGCGGCGCTCGCTGTGAACGGCGCCAGGGACGCGAGCAGGGCCATCGAGGTGACACCCGTCGTCAGGGCGAGCACGGCTCGACTGCGTCTTCGCCGCGCTGCTCCCTCACCTATGTGCAACCGCATTTCGCGTGTCTCCCCCACATTCTCATGTGATCTTCATAAAGGCCGGAACATTCAACACCGGTGTGATCACGAAGAACAAGGGGTTGCGATCACAGTCGCAATCAGTACAGGGGGCGACGACTTGGGGCTCGACCCGGCCCCTGGACAGCTGGTGAGGTTAGGCTAACCTGACCTCTGAACGTGTCCGGCGGGCGCTCCGCCCCGGTCGAAAGCAGTCATGCCCATGCCCCAAGCCCGTGCCACCCACCTCACTCGCCGCGGCCTCCTCGCCGCGGGCGGCGTCCTCGGACTCGGTGCCGCGCTCGCCGCCTGCGGGGACGGCAAAGGCAAGGACGGCGGCTCCGGTGCGGATGCCGGGAACGGCGCGTCCGGCCCGTGGGCCTTCGAGGACGACCGCGGCACGGCCGTGAAGCTGGACAGGGTCCCCGCGAACATCGTCGCGTTCACCGGCGTGGGCGCCGCCCTGTACGACTACGGCATCCAGGTCAAGGGCGTCTTCGGCCCGACGAAGACCGCCGCCGGCAAGCCCGACGTCCAGGCCGGCGACATGGACCTCAGCAAGGTGACGGTCCTCGGCAACACCTGGGGCCAGTTCAGCGTCGAGAAGTACGCCTCGCTCGCGCCGGACGTGCTGATCTCGACGATGTTCGACGACGCCGGCACGCTCTGGTACGTCCCCGACGAGTCGAAGAAGAAGATCGCCCAACTGGCCCCCAGCGTCGGCATCTCCGTCTACGACCGCCAGCTCACCCGGCCGCTGCAGCGCGTGTGGGACCTCGCCGGTTCGCTCGGCGCGGACATGAAGGCCGCCAAGGTGACGGACGCCAGGAAGCGGTTCGAGGCCGCGGCGGCCCGGCTGCGTGCCGCCGCCAAGGCCAAGCCCGACGTCAAGGTGATGGCAGGCAGCGCCAGTGACCAGCTGTTCTACGTCTCCGGCACCGACCTCTCCGTCGACCTGGAGTACTTCAAGGCGCTCGGCGTGAACTTCGTGGAGCCGCCGGAGAGCGCCAAGAAGCAGGGCGGCGGCTGGTACGAGTCGCTCAGCTGGGAGAACGTCGACAAGTACCGGGCCGACATCATCATGATGGACGACCGCACCTCGGCGATCCAGCCCGCCGACATCACCAAGGCCACCTGGAAGAAGCTGCCCGCGGTCAAGGCGGACCAGGTCATCGCCCGTTCCCCGGAACCGATCCTCTCCTACGACAAGTGCGTGCCGCTGCTGACGAACCTGGCCGAGGCGCTGGAGAAGGCCAAGAAGGTCAGCTGACCCCCTGACAAAGCCCTGAACCCCACCCTCAGGAGCCACAGATGACGACGGCCGTAGCCGCCCCGTTCCGTTTCTTCTCCCTCCAGGTCGTACGGACGAGGCGGCTCGGCCCGTCCCTGGTCCGGGTCACCTTCGCCGGTGCCGATCTGCACGGCTTCCACTCCGACGGCCACGACCAGTCGCTCTCGCTGTTCCTGCCGCACCCGGGCCAGCGCGAGCCGGCCGTACCGCTGGAGCTGGGCGACGACTGGTGGCAGGGCTGGCGTGAACTGCCGGACGACGTACGGGCGGTGATGCGCTCGTACACCCTGCGGGCCCTGCGGCGGGACGCCCTGGGCCGTACGGCCGAGATCGACATCGACTTCGCCCTGCACGGCGTCACGCCCGGCGCCTCCCCCGCGCCCGCCGGCCCGGCCTCCCGCTGGGCCTCGCGCGCCGCCGCCGGCGACCGGGTCCTGCTGCTCGGACCGGCCGTCGCCGACAACCGCGCGATCCGCTTCCGTCCGCCCCAGGGCACCGACCTCGTGGTCCTGTGCGGTGACGAGACGGCCGTACCTGCCGCGACCGCGATCCTCGAGTCCCTCCCCGCCGGCACCCGGGTGCGGGCCTGGCTGGAGGTGCCGCACGCCGGTGACATCCAGGACGTGCGCACGGAGGCGGACGCGCGGATCACATGGCTCGTACGGCACGACGGGTCCCCCATGGCCGTCGACGCCGTACGGGCCGCCCGGCTGCCGGAGGCCGAACGGCCGTATGTGTGGATCGCCGGCGAGTCCGGCCAGGTCAAGGCGTTGCGGCGGTACTTCGTCGGGGAGTGCGCGGTGGACAGGCGGAGTGTCACCTTCGTCGGCTACTGGCGGCAGGGAATGACGGAGGAGCAACTGCGGGCCGCGGAGTAACCCGCCCCGTCCCGAAGTGATGCCGGTCACCGGAGAGGCATGCTTCGAGATTTTCACCTTAGGTTAGCCTTACCTAAGTCGATCCCCCTACGGACCGTCCCCGGAGGACCCCCACATGCGCTCGCACCTGCTCAATGGCCTCACCGCGGAGCACTACCGCCGCTCCGTGACCGAAGGAGTCGAGCGGGTGGCGGCCAAACTCGCCACCACCGACCGTCCGTTCACCGGCGTCACCGTGGACGCCCTCTCGCCCCGCATCGACGCGATCGACCTCGACCGTCCCCTGGGCGACACCGCCGCCGTGCTGGACGAACTGGAGGACGTCTACCTGCGGGACGCCGTCTACTTCCACCACCCCCGCTATCTCGCCCACCTCAACTGCCCGGTCGTCATACCGGCGGTGCTCGGCGAGGCCGTGCTCTCCGCGGTCAACTCCTCGCTGGACACCTGGGACCAGTCCGCCGGCGGCACCCTCATCGAGCGCAGGCTCGTCGACTGGACGGCCGCCCGCATCGGCCTCGGGCCGGCCGCCGACGGCGTCTTCACCTCCGGCGGCACCCAGTCCAACCTCCAGGCGCTCCTCCTCGCACGGGAGGAGGCCAAGAGCGACAGCCTCGCCGAACTCCGCATCCTCACCTCCGAGGTCAGCCACTTCAGCGTGCAGAAGTCCGCGAAACTGCTCGGCCTCGGCCCGGACGCCGTCGTCGCGATCCCCGTCGACCACGACAAGCGCATGCAGACCGTCGCCCTCGCCCACGAGCTGGAACGCTGCACGAAGGACGGCCTGGTTCCCATGGCCGTCGTCGCCACCGCCGGCAGCACCGACTTCGGCTCCATCGACCCGCTGCCGGAGATCGCCGAGCTGTGCGCCCGGCACGGCGTCTGGCTGCACGTGGACGCGGCCTACGGCTGCGGGCTGCTCGCCTCACTGAGGTACCGGGACCGCATCGACGGCATCGAGCGCGCCGACTCAGTCACCGTCGACTACCACAAGTCCTTCTTCCAGCCGGTCAGTTCGTCCGCCGTGCTGGTCCGCGACGCGGCCACCCTGCGGCACGCCACCTACCACGCCGAGTACCTCAACCCGCGCCGCATGGTGCAGGAACGTATTCCCAACCAGGTGGACAAGTCCCTCCAGACCACCCGCCGCTTCGACGCGCTCAAGCTGTGGCTCACCCTGCGCACGATGGGCGCCGACGGCATCGGACAGCTCTTCGACGAGGTCTGCGACCTGGCCCGGGAGGGCTGGAAGCTGCTGGCGGCCGACCCCCGCTACGACGTCGTCGTCGAACCCAGCCTGTCCACCCTCGTCTTCCGCTACATCCCGGCGGCCGTCACCGCCCCGGCCGAGATCGACCGGGCCAACCTCCACGCCCGCAAGGCCCTGTTCGCCTCCGGTGACGCCGTGGTCGCGGGCACCAAGGTGGCCGGCCGCCAGTACCTGAAGTTCACCCTGCTCAACCCCGAGACCACGACGGCCGACATCGCCGCCGTCCTCGATCTGATCGCCGGCCATGCCGAGCAGTACCTGGGAGTGTCCCTTGACCGCGCGTCCTGACAGCCCGACCCGCACCTACGACTTCGTGGGCATCGGGCTGGGCCCCTTCAACCTCGGCCTCGCCTGCCTGACCGAGCCGATCGCCGGACTGGACGGCGTCTTCCTTGAGTCCAAGCCGGACTTCGAGTGGCACGCCGGCATGTTCCTGGACGGCGCCCACCTCCAGACCCCGTTCATGTCGGACCTGGTCACCCTGGCCGACCCGACCTCGCCGTACTCCTTCCTGAACTACCTGAAGGAGAGGGGCAGACTGTACTCGTTCTACATCCGCGAGAACTTCTACCCGCTGCGGGTCGAGTACGACGACTACTGCCGCTGGGCGGCCGCCAAGCTCAGCAGCGTCCGCTTCGGCACCACCGTCACCGAGGTGACGTACGAGGACGAGCTGTACGTCGTCCGTACCGAGGCCGGGGACGCCTACCGCGCCCGCCGCCTGGTCCTCGGCACGGGCACGGCCCCCTACGTCCCGCCGGCCTGCCAGGGGCTGGGCGGGGACTTCCTGCACAACTCCAAGTACACGCACCGCAAGGCGGAGCTGCGCCGGAAGAAGTCCGTCACGGTCGTCGGCAGCGGCCAGAGCGCGGCCGAGATCTACTACGAACTGCTCGCCGAGATCGACGTCCACGGCTACCAGCTCAACTGGGTCACACGCTCCCCGCGGTTCTTCCCGCTGGAGTACACCAAGCTGACCCTGGAGATGACCTCCCCGGACTACATCGACTACTTCCGCGCGCTGCCCGAGGAGACGCGTTACCGGCTGGAGAAGCAGCAGAAGGGCCTGTTCAAGGGCATCAACGCGGACCTGATCGACTCGATCTTCGACCTGCTCTACCAGAAGCACGTGGAGAGCGGCGACCGGCCGGTCCCGACCCGGCTGCTCACCAACTCCACCCTGCACACGGCGGAGTACCGGGACGGCACGTACTCCCTGGGCTTCCACCAGGACGAGCAGGGCAAGGACTTCGAGATCGACACGGAGGGCCTGGTCCTGGCCACCGGTTACCACTACACACCGCCGGCCTTCCTCGCCCCGGTGCGCGACCGCCTCCGCTTCGACGGCCGGGGCCGCTTCGACGTCGCCCGCAACTACGCCATCGACGTCACCGGCCGTGGCGTCTTCCTCCAGAACGCCGGCGTCCACACCCACAGCATCACCAGTCCCGACCTGGGCATGGGGGCGTACCGCAACTCGTACATCATCCGCGAGCTGCTCGGCACCGAGTACTACCCGGTCGAGAAGACCATCGCCTTCCAGGAGTTCGCCGTATGACTTTCACCTTCCGTGCCGTCGATCCGCTGAAGGACGGCGAGCTGCTGCACTCCTGGGTCACCCACCCCAAGGCGGCCTTCTGGATGATGCGGGACGCGAGACTCCAGGACGTCGAGCGCGCCTACATGGAGATCGCGGCGGACGAGCACCACCACGCGCTGCTCGGGCTGCGCGAGGGCGAACCCGCCTTCCTGATGGAGAGGTACGACCCCGCGCACCGGGAGCTGGCCGGGCTGTACGAGCCGCGGCCCGGTGACGTCGGCATGCACTTCCTGACCCCGGCCACCGACACCCCCGAACACGGGTTCACCAAGGCCGTCATCACCGCCGTCATGGCCCACCTCTTCGAGGACCCGGCCGTGCGGCGCGTCGTCGTCGAGCCGGACGTCCGCAACAGGGCCGTGCACGCCCTGAACGAGGCCGTCGGCTTCGTGGCCGAGCGGGAGATCGACAAGCCGGAGAAGCGGGCCCTGCTGAGTTTCTGCACCCGCGAACAGTTCGAGAAGGCGGTGACCGCATGACCCTCGCCGACGCCGTGGCCCACCTGTCCCCCGAGCGCTGGGCGACCGCCGGCCGGCTGCTGCTGCGCAAGGCGCTCGCCGAGTTCGCCCACGAGCGCCTGATCACGCCCGAGGAGGACGGCGGGCAGTACGTCGTCCGCAGCGACGACGGGCTCACCTCCTACCGGTTCAGCGCCGTGCGCCGGGCCCTGGACCACTGGCAGATCGACCCCGGCTCGATCACCAGGCACCGCGAGGGCCGGGAACTCCCGCTGGCCGCGCTGGACTTCTTCATCGAGCTGAGGGAGTCCCTGGGCCTGAGCGACGAGATCCTGCCGGTCTACCTGGAGGAGATCTCCTCCACCCTCTCGAGCACCTGCTACAAGCTCGCCAAGCCCCGCGTCACCTCCGCGGAGCTGGCGGTGAGCGGCTTCCAGGCGATCGAGACCGGGATGACCGAGGGCCACCCGTGCTTCGTCGCCAACAACGGCCGGCTCGGCTTCGGCGTCCACGAGTACCTGTCGTACGCGCCCGAGACGGCGAACCCGGTCCGGCTGGTGTGGCTGGCCGCGCACCGCTCGCGGGCCGCGTTCACCGCGGGCGCCGGGATCGAGTACGAGTCCTTCCTGCGCCAGGAGCTGGGCGAGGAGACGGTGGAGCGGTTCCGCGCCGTCCTCACCGGCCGGGGGCTCGACCCCGCCGACTACCTGTTCATCCCCGTCCACCCCTGGCAGTGGTGGAACAAGCTCAGCGTCACCTTCGCCGCCGAGGTGGCCCGCGGCCACCTCGTCTGCCTCGGCGAGGGCGACGACGAGTACCTGGCCCAGCAGTCGATCCGGACGTTCTTCAACACCAGCGCCCCGCACAAGCACTATGTGAAGACCGCCCTGTCGGTCCTCAACATGGGCTTCATGCGCGGTCTGTCGGCCGCCTACATGGAGGCGACCCCGGCGATCAACGACTGGCTGGCCCAGCTCATCGAGAACGACCCGGTGCTGAGGTCGGCCCGTCTGACGATCATCCGCGAGCGGGCCGCCGTCGGCTACCGGCACCTGGAGTACGAGCGGGCCACCGACCGCTACTCGCCGTACCGCAAGATGCTGGCCGCCCTGTGGCGGGAGAGCCCGGTGCCCTCGCTCCAGGAGGGCGAGTCCCTGGCGACCATGGCCTCCCTGCTGCACGTGGACCACCGGGACGCCTCCTTCGCCGGTGCGCTGATCGCCCGCTCGGGCCTGACGCCCGCCGAGTGGCTGCGCGGGTACCTGCGGGCCTACTACGTCCCGCTGCTGCACAGCTTCTACGCCTACGACCTGGTCTTCATGCCGCACGGTGAGAACGTCGTCCTGGTGCTGAGGGACGGCGTGGTGCAGCGGGCGGTCTACAAAGACATAGCCGAGGAGATCGCCGTCATGGACCCGGACGCGGCCCTGCCGCCGGAGGTGCGGCGGATCCGGGTCGAGGTCCCGGAGGACAGGAAGCTGCTGTCGGTCTTCACGGACGTCTTCGACTGCTTCTTCCGCTTCCTCGCCGCCCATCTCGCCGCCGAGGGCGTCCTGGAGGAGGACGGCTTCTGGCGCACGGTCGCCGAGGTCACCCGCGAGTACCAGAAGGCGCACCCCGAACTGGACGACAGGTTCCGCCAGTACGACATGTTCGCCCCCGAGTTCGCGCTGTCCTGCCTCAACCGGCTCCAGCTGCGCAACAACCGGCAGATGGTGGACCTCGCCGACCCGTCCGGCGCCCTCCAGCTGGCCGGAACCCTGAGGAACCCCATCGCCGGGTTCTGATCCCCCCACGGGCGGGCGGGCACCCCGGAGACGGTCCTCCGGGGTGCCCGTCGGGCTGGGTTCAGTGCGCCGGCCAGGGCACCTGCGGGGAGCGGTAGTAGTGGATGCCGAGGGCGGTCCAGCGGGGGCCCTGCGCGGCCAGGCGTACCCGGTAGCCGTTCCAGTCGTGGCTCGCCGCCGGTGACCAGCCCAGTTCCGCCGCTCCGGCGAGCCGCGGGAACGCCAGGTACTCGATGTCGGCGGACGTCTTCACGGTCTCCGTCCACAGGGGCGCCTCGACTCCCCTGACCGCCGGGGCGGGGACCCCGGCGAGGTAGGCGCCCGGATTCCAGTCGTAGGACCGTTTCACCTCCACCCGGCCCGCCCAGTCCGTGCCGAGTCCGGTGGTCCGCGTGTACTTCATGTCGAGATAGAGCCGGTCGGCCGGGGAGAGGATCAGCCCGGTGCCGCCACGGGCCGCCGCGGCCACCTGTGCCTTCTCCGCCGCGGCGGTGCCGTCCAGACCCCAGTACTGGACGAGGGCGCCCCTGGCCGGGTGGGCGCCGGTGAGCTGGTGCCAGCCGATGACCGTCTTGCCGTACCGGGCGACGACCGGCTGCACGCGGTCCATGAACCTCACGTAGTCGGCGTGGCCGGTGGAGTGCGCCTCGTCGCCGCCGATGTGGAGGTAGCGGCCGGGGGTGAGCGCGGCCAGTTCCCGGATCACGTCGTCCACGAAATCGTAGGTGACCGCCTTGGACACGCACAGCGAGCTGAAGCCGACCTGGGTGCCGGTGTAGAGCGGGGGCGCGGTGCCGTCGCAGTTGAGCCCGGCGTAGGAGGCGAGGGCCGCGTTGGTGTGGCCGGGCATGTCGATCTCGGGCACGACCTCCAGGTAGCGGGAGGCCGCGTACCGGACGATCTCCCGGTAGTCGGCCTTGGTGTAGTGGCCGCCCCTGCCGCCGCCGACCTGGGTGGAGCCGCCGTAGGAGGCCAGCCGCGGCCAGGAGTCGATCGCGATGCGCCAGCCCTGGTCGTCGCTGAGGTGCAGATGCAGCTCGTTGACCTTGTACAGGGCCAGCTGGTCGATGTACCGCTTGACCTGGGCGACCGTGAAGAAGTGCCGGGAGACGTCCAGCATGGCGCCCCGGTAGGCGTAGCGGGGGCGGTCCTGCACGGTGCCGCCGGCGATCTGCCAGGGGCCGGGCTGGACGGTCCTCCTCTCCACGGCCGCCGGGAGGAGCTGGCGCAGGGTCTGGACGCCGTGGAAGAGCCCGGCGGGGGTCCTCGCGGTGAGGGTCACGCCGCCGGGGCCGCTGTGCAGCCGGTACCCCTCGGCACCGAAGTCGCCCTGTTGCAGGTGGAGTCGGATGCCACCGCCGCCGTGGTCGGTGACCGCGAGCGGGTAGCCGGTGGAGGGCCGCAGGAGGGCGGCCAGGTAGGCGCCGACGCGGCGGACCTCGGCGGAGCCGTCGACGTGGATGCCGGTCGCACGGGTGATGCGGTACGGCGGCCCGCCCGGCGAGACCGAGGCGGGTGCCGGGACCACCCGGCCCAGCGGGACCGGGGCGGCGGCCCGTGCCTCGGGGGCCGCGCCGAGGGTGAGGACGCCGGCCGCCGCGAGCAGCAGCAGGGATCCGAGGACGCGGGGGGTTCGGGGAGTCGTGCCGTGGTTCCGTCTCACATGCGCTCCCTTCGGGCGCGGCCGGCCACGGGATGTGATGGCGTCTCGGATGTGGCCGGCCGGCAGACATGGTCGAGACCACTGTCCCGCAGATCGGGTGAAACAATCCCCGCGTGGCGGAAATCATCCAGAGGGACGCGAACGCCGTCGGGCTGTGGGGCTTTCCGCGGGGACCCGCTGACGGCGCTGGTCGCGGCCCTGGCGGACGAGAAGTCCGCCCTGGCCGGGCGGGTGGTCCTCAGGCGCAGGTGAGGACCACCCGCTCGGCGGTTGCCTACTTGGCCCTGCGGGACACGGTGAAGTGGTCGATGCGGTTGCCGGTCTCGGCGATGCCCGACACCCTCAGCGTGGTCTGGTGGCCCCTGGGCGCGGGCGTGACGTCCACGCGCAGGAAGGAGTAGTTGAGGTAGCGCACCCGGGACCAGGCGACGGTCTCGTTGACCTTGCCGTCCTTGGTGTTGATGAACGAGGCCACGGAGTCGGTCTCGTTCTCGTGGCCCTCGTAGGAGTCCGGGGCGGAGAAGGCGTACAGGCTGCGGCCGGCGGCGCCCGCGGTGACGTAGACCACGCCCTCGGTCTCGGGGTAGGCCGTGCCGCCGATCGGCAGCTTCTTGGTGACCTTGTCGCCCTTGATGACGTCGGTGCGCTCGTACTGGTGGTTGTGGCCGTTGATGACCAGGTCCACCGTGTACTTCTCGAACAGCGGGACCCACTCCTGGCGCACGCCGCCTTCCGAGGCGTGCGCGGTGGAGGTGCAGTAGGCGCAGTGGTGGAAGAAGATGACGATGAAGTCGACGTCCTTCGCCGCCCGGTACTTCTTCAGCTGGGTTTCCAGCCACTTCGTCTGCGTTCCTCCGGAGATGCCCAGGTTCGCGGGGATCTCGAAGGAGATGTCGTTGGCGTCGAGCGAGATGACCGCCGTGTTGCCGTAGACGAAGGAGTAGACGCCCGGCAGGTTCTTCTTGTCCGGGCCGTTGTCCGGGAGGGTCCAGCGGGCTTCCTCGCCGCCGTAGCCGTTGGGCGAGTACCAGGCCTCCATGTCGTGGTTGCCGTACGCCGGCATCCACGGGACCTGCTTGGCGACCGACTCGGTCTGGTAGAGGAACTGGTCCCAGGTGCGCGAGTCGAACCCGGTGTCGGTGGTCTTGCCCGCGCCGGACGGGTCGCCGTAGGCGATGTCACCGGCGTGCAGGTGGAAGGCCGGGTTCTGGCCGAGGATCAGGGCGTTGTTGGCCAGGCCGTGGTAGCCGACGCCCTCGTCGCCGAAGGCGGTGAAGGTGAACGGCGCCTTGTGGGCCGGGGCGGTGGTGAAGGTGCCCAGGGTGCCCGCCAGGTGCCGCTCGGCCGGGTCGAAGCCCTGGTGGCCGACGCCGTAGTAGTAGGTCCTGCCGGGGCGCAGGTGGGTGAGCTTGGCGTGCAGGTAGTACTGGGTGTGGTCGCCGCTGGCGCCGACGCCGGCCGGGGTGTAGAGGGTGCGGACCTCGGCCTCGATCTTGCGCGAGAGGTCCCACGGGTGGGCGCCGATGCGGATGAACGGCTTCTTGACGGCGACCGGGACCTGCCAGGAGACGGTGATCTCGGTGCGTGGGTCGTTGCCCCAGGCCAGGTGGCGGCCGAAGGGCGCGACGAGGGCGCCGTCGACCTGGTCGGCGGCGGAGGGGGTGCGCTGTGCCGGCACGGCGGCCTGGGCGGTGCCGCCCGGGACGAACGCACCGCCGGCGACGGCGCCCAGGGTGACGGCACCGCCCCTGATCATGGTGCGCCGCGAGAATCTGGTGTGCAGGTACTCGTGCCGCTCGGCCATGCTCATGCGCTCGGCCAGCTTCTCGGGTACGCCCATACGAGGAATGTCCATGGCGTCTGAAACTCGCGGGCCAGGGCAACGAGACGCAAGACACAGGATGGACTGTCTGCGAACAAAGATCCATAAGAGTTTCAACAACCCTCTGCCCGAAATCGGGCACGATTCTTGCGAAACGACCGCCGGTGCTCCAGGATCTACCGGGTGCACGACGAACTTCTCGATCATCTGACGCGGTCCACGGCCCTGAACCGGGGCGAGGCGCTGCGGGTGGTCCAGGACGTGCTCGCCTACTTCGACGAGACGACCCAGGAGTTCGTCCGTCGCCGCCACCGTGAACTGCAGGCCCAGGGCCTGGTGAACGCGGAGATCTTCGAACGGATCGAGGCGGACCTGAAATACCGGGCGGTGGCGCCGCCGGAGCTGACGCTCAGGCAGCTGCGCCGCATGGTCTACGGCTGAGAACAGTCGGACCGGACCAGCGACACCCAAGGGATACCTCTATATATGTGCGGAATCGTCGGATACATCGGGAAGCGTGACGTCGCCCCTCTCCTCCTGGAGGGCCTGCAGCGGCTGGAGTACCGCGGCTACGACTCCGCGGGCATCGTCGTCACCTCCCCGAAGACGCCCGGCCTGAAGATGGTCAAGGCCAAGGGCCGGGTGCGCGACCTGGAGGCCAAGGTCCCGGCGCGCTTCAAGGGCACCACCGGCATCGCCCACACCCGCTGGGCCACCCACGGCGCCCCCTCCGACATGAACGCCCACCCGCACATGTCGGCCGACAGCAAGGTCGCGGTCGTCCACAACGGCATCATCGACAACGCCGCCGACCTGCGCCGCAAGCTGGAGGCGGACGGTGTCGAGTTCCTCTCCGAGACCGACACCGAGGTCCTCGTCCACCTCATCGCCCGCTCCGGCGCCGAGAAGCTGGAGGACAAGGTCCGCGAGACCCTCCGCGTGGTCGAGGGCACGTACGGCATCGCGGTGATGCACGCCGACTTCTCCGACCGCATCGTGGTGGCCCGCAACGGTTCCCCGGTCGTCCTCGGCATCGGCGAGAAGGAGATGTTCGTCGCATCCGACATCGCCGCCCTGGTCGCCCACACCCGGCAGATAGTGACCCTCGACGACGGCGAGATGGCCACCCTCAAGGCCGACGACTTCCGTACGTACACCACCGAGGGCACCCGTACCACCGCCGAGCCGACCACCGTGGAGTGGGAGGCGGCCTCCTACGACATGGGCGGCCACGACACCTACATGCACAAGGAGATCCACGAGCAGGCCGAGGCCGTGGACCGCGTGCTGCGCGGGCGCATCGACGACCGGTTCTCCACCGTGCACCTCGGCGGCCTCAACCTGGACGCCCGCGAGGCCCGGCAGATCCGCCGCGTGAAGATCCTCGGCTGCGGCACCTCGTACCACGCGGGCATGATCGGCGCCCAGATGATCGAGGAGCTGGCCCGCATCCCCGCCGACGCCGAGCCGGCCTCCGAGTTCCGCTACCGCAACGCGGTGGTCGACCCCGACACCCTGTACATCGCCGTCTCCCAGTCCGGTGAGACCTACGACGTCCTCGCGGCCGTGCAGGAGCTGAAGCGCAAGGGCGCCCGGGTGCTCGGCGTGGTCAACGTGGTCGGCTCGGCGATCGCCCGTGAGGCGGACGGCGGCATCTACGTGCACGCGGGCCCGGAGGTCTGCGTGGTCTCCACCAAGTGCTTCACCAACACCACGGTCGCCTTCGCCCTGCTCGCCCTGCACCTCGGCCGCACCCGCGACCTGTCCGTGCGCGACGGCAAGCGGATCATCGAGGGGCTGCGCAAGCTGCCGGACCAGATCACCGAGATCCTCAAGCAGGAAGAGGAGATCGAGCAGCTGGCGAAGGCCTACGCCGACGCCCGCTCGATGCTCTTCATCGGCCGCGTCCGGGGCTACCCGGTGGCCCGCGAGGCCTCCCTGAAGCTCAAGGAGGTCTCCTACATCCACGCCGAGGCCTACCCCGCCTCCGAGCTGAAGCACGGCCCGCTGGCCCTCATCGAGCCGGCCCTGCCCACGGTCGCGATCGTCCCCGATGATGACCTGCTGGAGAAGAACCGCGCCGCCCTGGAGGAGATCAAGGCCCGCGAGGGCAAGATCCTGGCCGTCGCCCACCGCGACCAGGAGAAGGCGGACCAGACGATCATCGTCCCGAAGAACGAGGACGAACTGGACCCGATCCTCATGGGCATCCCGCTCCAGCTCCTCGCCTACCACACGGCGAAGGCCCTGGGCCGTGACATCGACAAGCCGAGGAACCTGGCGAAGTCGGTGACGGTGGAGTAGCCCGCCCGGCCTCCACGCGCCCGGACAGGCGCGACGACGGAACGGACCCCCACGTGTGCCACCGGACACGTGGGGGTCCTTCCCATGCCGCTGGGGCCTGTCTGACAATTCCCGTCTGCCTCGCGACGCCATGCACGCACTCTCGCCG
>NZ_JBEZBT010000002.1:331681-346596 GCF_040647235.1 Streptomyces sp. NPDC042638 | reverse complement strand
CTTTCCAGGTCTTCGCTTTCGCGTTTCCCTTTCCGGCGGTTCCGACTTTATCAGATCCTTTCGGCGTCCGATTCCCGGTCGGCGGGATTGTCTCGGGGTTTTCGGCTTTCGCCGTCCGCCCTTTCGACGTCCACTACGTTAGCCGATTCCCTCCGCGACTCATAATCGAGTCTCGCGGGTTCGAATTCAGGCACGCGGGCGCGCCGGAATCGACCCCGACGAAGGGGTTGGAGCTGGTGAGTGGTTTGGCCGCTCCGGCTGCAGGCGATCGCCGTACCCGGTTCAGCGGCTCGGGATACATTACGCACCTTGGCGGGCCGAGTCAACTTCGGCGGCGCCTCGGCACATGGGCCCGATAGGGGCTGACGGTCGGGTCGTTGGCGACCCAGTAGCGCCACGGGTGGAGGTCGCCGTTCCCGCCCTCGCCGGCGACACCGGTGCGGGGACCGCTGCGTACCTGGTCGGAAGGGATCGGCGTGCCCGTCAGCATCCTCAGTGGTGTCTCGTCGGAAGTGCACGCGTCCGTACCGTCCAGCGCCCGGTCGACCTCCAGCGCCGTGGCGAGCCGCGCCGGCCCCTTGGCCAGTTCCTTGTCGTTGCGGGCCGAAACCCGTCGCTTGCGGGCCAGCTCGGCGCCCTCCACCACCTCGCCCGCGCGGAGCAGGACGGCGCTCGCCCGGCCCTCGGGTCCGCAGACCAGGTTCATGCAGTGCCACATGCCGTAGGTGAAGTAGACGTACACGTGTCCGGGCGGACCGAACATCACCGCGTTGCGCGCGGTGCGGCCGCGGTAGGCGTGCGAGCCCGGATCGGTCGGGCCGTCGTACGCCTCGACCTCCGTGAGGCGCAGGGCGATCGGGCCGTCGGGGGTCGTCCGCACCAGGATGCGGCCGAGGAGGTCGGGCGCGACCTCCAGGACCGGGCGGTCGAAGAAGGTGCGGGGCAGTGGCGTACGGTCCGGGGGCGCGATCATGCCCTCCGAGGGTAGTGCAGACGAGGTGCCGCGCCGGCGGAACCGGTGGCGGGCGGATCGCGTTTGTACGGGTCGAGGGTTCATTCGTAAAGGGAGTGCCATGGCGTTCAAGAAGCTGCTCGCGAGCCTGGGTGCCGGAGGGGCGTCGGTCGAGACGGTGCTGACCGAGGTCAACGTCGTACCGGGCGGTGTCGTCCAGGGTGAGGTGCGGATCCAGGGCGGGTCCGTGGACCAGGCCATCGAGGGGCTGTCCGTCGGTCTGCAGGCCAAGGTCGAGGTGGAGAGCGGCGACCAGGAGTACAAGCAGGACATCGAGTTCACCAAGGTGCGTCTCGGTGGTGCCTTCGAGCTGCGGGCGGGTGCCGTGCACGCGGTGCCGTTCGGGCTGGAGATCCCCTGGGAGACGCCGGTCACCATGATCGACGGTCAGGCGCTGCGGGGCATGAACATCGGCGTGACCACCGAACTGGCGATCGCGCGGGCCGTGGACTCCGGCGACCTGGACCCGATCAACGTGCACCCGCTGCCGGCGCAGAAGGCGATCCTGGACGCCTTCATCCAGCTGGGCTTCCGCTTCAAGAACGCGGACATGGAGCGCGGTCACATCCGGGGTACGCGGCAGACGCTGCCGTTCTACCAGGAGATCGAGTTCTTCCCGCCGGCACAGTACCGGGGCCTGAACCAGGTCGAGCTGAGCTTCGTGGCCGACGAGCACGCGATGGACGTCGTGCTGGAGATGGACAAGAAGCCGGGACTGTTCAGCGAGGGATCGGACACCTACCGCTCCTTCCAGGTGGGTCTGAACGACTGGCAGGGGACCGACTGGGCTGCTTACCTCAACCAGTGGCTGTCCGAGGTCGGCAGCAAGCGCAACTGGTTCTAGGCTCGGGAACTGCTGGTTCCAGATCATCGATCAGGAGGTACCGAGGTGACCGAGCCCAAGCGGCGGCCGCTCCCCCACGATTTCCATCCGCCCGTGCCGTCGTTCACGGTGACGAGCGAGGACATCGAGGAGGGCGCGACGCTCAAGAGCGCCCAGGTCCAGGCGGAGGGCAACACCTCGCCGCAGCTGCGCTGGGAAGGCTTCCCGGCGGAGACCAAGAGCTTCGCCGTGACCTGCTACGACCCCGACGCGCCGACCGGCAGCGGATTCTGGCACTGGGTCCTGTTCGACATCCCGGCCTCCGTGACGGAACTGCCGGCGGGTGCGGGCGGCGGAAAGTTCGAGGGGCTGCCCGCGGGCGCCGTACATGTGCGGAACGACTACGGGACGAAGGACTTCGGTGGTGCCGCGCCGCCCCCCGGGGACGGCCCGCACCGGTACGTCTTCACGGTGTACGCCGTGGACCAGGAGAAGCTGGGCCCGGACGCGGACGTCTCTCCGGCCGTCGTCGGCTTCAACCTCCGGTTCCACACGATCGCGCGTGCCCAGCTGATCGGTGAGTACGAGAACCCCGCGCAGGGCTGACCGCACCGCCGCGATTCACCCGAGCGTTCATGGAACGTTTGCCCGCCTCCGGTCTTGGAAGTGATCGGAGGCGGGCATTTTTTATTGCGTTGTCCATCTCGGCGCGCCCGTCCAGAGTTGATCCCAGCCCGCCGGGGGTGGGCAGGTGCACACGGGAGGTGGGCTGGATGCGTGACACGTTGGTCCTGAACGCGAGCTTCGAACCGTTGTCGACGGTGACTCTGAACCGGGCCGTGGTCCTGGTGCTGCAGGACAAGGCCGTGGTAGAGCAGGCCCACCCCGAGCTGCGTATGCGCGGTGCCGACGTGGACATACCCGCGCCCCGGGTGATCAGGCTGTGCCGGTACGTACGGGTGCCGTTCCGAAGACAAGCCCCGTGGTCGCGCCGGGGGGTGCTGGTGCGGGACCGGCACCGGTGCGCGTACTGCGGGCGCCGGGCGACGACCGTGGACCATGTCGTTCCGCGGTCGCGGGGCGGGCAGGACACGTGGCTGAACACGGTGGCCGCGTGCGCGGAGGACAATCACCGCAAGGCCAACCGGACGCCGGTGGAGGCGGGTATGGCTCTGCTCCGGGACCCCTTCGAGCCGACGCCGGCCGATGCGATGCTGCTCGCGCTGGGGCAGGACGATCTCACGTCGCTGCCCGACTGGCTGGCCGGGGAAGCCGCCTGACCTTTCGCCGTGGCGCGGGGGTGTCGCGGTCGTCGGCCACGTGTTGTGTCCGATCGACGCCGGACCCGCGCCCCCGAGGGGCGCGGGTCCGGCGTCGCCGGGAACCGTCAGTCGATGACCGTCAGTCGATGACCGTCAGTCGATGTTCGGCTTCTCGCGGCGCTCCGTGCCCCCGGAACCCCCGTTGCCCGAGGATCCGCTGTTGCCCGAACCGCCGCCGAAAGGCCCGAAGTTGCCCACCGCTCCGGAGAGGCCCTTGAGGGCGTCGCCGATTTCGCTGGGGACGATCCAGAGTTTGTTGGCGTCCCCCTCGGCGATCTTGGGAAGCATCTGGAGGTACTGGTAGGAGAGCAGCTTCTGGTCCGGGTCGCCGGCATGGATGGCCTCGAAGACCGTACGGACGGCCTGGGCCTCGCCCTCGGCGCGCAGGGCGGCTGCCTTGGCCTCGCCTTCGGCGCGCAGGATCTGCGACTGCTTCTCGCCCTCGGCGCGCAGGATCTCGGACTGCCGGACACCTTCGGCCTGGAGGATCGCGGCCCGCTTGTCCCGGTCGGCGCGCATCTGCTTCTCCATCGAGTCCTGGATGGAGGTGGGCGGCTCGATCGCCTTCAGCTCGACGCGGTTGACGCGGATGCCCCACTTTCCGGTGGCCTCGTCCAGGACGCCGCGCAGGGCCGCGTTGATCTCCTCGCGGGAGGTCAGCGTCCGTTCGAGGTCCATGCCGCCGATGATGTTGCGCAGGGTGGTGACCGTCAGCTGCTCGATCGCCTGGATGTAGCTGGCGACCTCATAGGTGGCGGCCCGGGCGTCGGTGACCTGGTAGTAGATGACCGTGTCGATGTTCACGACCAGGTTGTCCTGGGTGATCACCGGCTGCGGCGGGAACGGGACGACCTGTTCGCGCAGGTCGATGCGGTTGCGGATGGTGTCGATGAACGGGACCACGATGTTGAGGCCCGCGTTCAGGGTCCGCGTGTAGCGGCCGAAGCGCTCGACGATGGCAGCGCTGGCCTGTGGGATGACTTGGATCGTCTTGATCAGGGCGATGAAGACCAACACCACCAGGATGATCAGGACGATGATGACCGGTTCCATCGTCGTTCCCCGTACCCTTCTCCGCCTCGGCGCCTTCGGCAGATCTCATGACTGTTGAAGATCTTGCTGGTCGAGTCTGACAGACCGTCGGGCAGCTCGTGGCCCTTCTCGGCGGTTTGTCTCAGAGGACGATCGCGGTGGCTCCTTCGATGTCCACGACGTCCACCTCCTGGCCCGCTTCGTAGGCGCGGCCGGTGTCGAGGGCGCGGGCCGACCAGACCTCTCCGGCGAGCTTGATACGGCCGCCGGATGCGTCGACGCGTTCCAGTACGACGGCTTGTCTGCCCTTCAACGCCTCGATCCCCGTGGCCAGTTGGGGGCGCTGTCTGCCGTGGCGGGCCGCGATGGGCCGGACGACGGCGATGAGTGCGACGGAGACGACGACGAACGCGAGGACCTGGATCACCGCGTCGAGGCCGAGGGCGGAGACGATCGCCGCCGCCACGGCGCCCACCGCGAGCATGCCGAACTCCGGCATCGCGGTGACCACGAGCGGGATTCCGAGCGCCGCCGCGCCGACGAGCCACCACACCCATGCGTCGATGTTGTTCACGTGGTCATGGTAGGACCGCGGGTCGGGCGGCGGACAGGGCGCGAAGGGGGGAGCGGCGGGGTCAGGCGAGGGGCAGGCCCTGGGCGGTCCAGCGTTCGCCGACCTGCTCCACGACGAGCGGGAGGCCGAAGCAGAGGGAGAGGTTGCGGGAGCTGAGTTCCAGCTCGATGGGGCCGGCGGCGAGGACCTTGCCCTGCCGGATCATGAGGACGTGGGTGAAGCCGGGGGCGATCTCCTCGACGTGGTGCGTGACCATGATCATCGAGGGGGCGATGGGGTCACGGGCGAGCCGGCCGAGGCGGCGGACCAGGTCCTCACGGCCGCCGAGGTCGAGTCCGGCGGCGGGCTCGTCGAGCAGGAGCAGCTCGGGGTCGGTCATCAGCGCGCGGGCGATCAGGGTGCGCTTGCGCTCGCCCTCGGAGAGCGTGCCGAACCTGCGGTCGAGGTAGTCGGTCATGCCGAGGCGGTCGAGGAAGGCGCGGGCGCGCTGCTCGTCGACGGCCTCGTACTCCTCCTGCCAGCCGGCGGTCATGCCGTAGGCGGCGGTGAGCACGGTCTGCAGGACGGTCTGGCGCTTGGGGAGCTTCTCCGCCATGGCGATGCCGGCCATGCCGATGCGGGGGCGCAGCTCGAAGACGTCGGTGCCGGGCTTGCCGAGGGTCTCGCCGAGGATGGTGGCGGTGCCCTTGCTGGGGTAGAGGTAGCTGGAGGCGATGTTGAGGAGAGTGGTCTTGCCGGCGCCGTTGGGGCCGAGGATGACCCAGCGCTCCCCCTCCTTCACCGACCAGGAGACCTGGTCCACCAGAGCCCGGCCCTCGCGGACCACGGATACGTCCTGAAGCTCCAGAACATCGCTCATGAGCGCGTTGTCTCCCCTTGCTGCTGTGTGGCCGGTCTCGGCTGTCGCGTACGCCTGTGGCTCGGGTCCGCCGCGCCTGTGGGCGCAGCCCTTATGAAATCTACGCCACGAGCGCCCCGCACCATTCCATCGGTCCGGTCCTTAGGGTGGGGGCATGCTCTCGGAACCGCGTTCAGGACGCCTTGCCGCTTGGGGAAATGCCCTTTTGGCAGGACTTGTCTCTCCGGACGACGCTGTGCTCGCCATCGTGGGCGAGGACACGGTGCACCGGGTGGAGGGGCTGCCCGGAGAGTCCGCGCCGGTCGGGCTGACACTCGCGCTGGGGCGGCTGCGCACGCTGGGGGTGACCGGGCTGCGGGTGGCGCTGCCCGCCCCGGGGCATCCGCTGGGGCTGAGCGGTCCGCCGGAGTTCAACGCGCGGGCGCTGGAGGCCGAGGAGGCGGCGGTCTGTCACGGCGCCCCGTTCGGACTGGTGCCTCGGCTGTACGAGGCCGGGCCCGAGGGCGATGTGCACGCCGAGGTGGTCTGGCAGGTACTGCCGGTGCGGGAGGCTCCGCCGGCCGACGTTCCCTCGCTGGGCGAGGCCGAGCGGGAGCTGGCGGAGGCGCTGCGGGAGGCGACCGAGGTGCTGTCGAAGCTGGACGTCGCCGGGTCGGGGCCGGTGGCGGAGGCGGCGATCGACGCGTACCGGGCGCGTGCCGAGCGGGGGCGGGAGGTGCTGGCACCGGGGTATCCGCCGCGTGCGGTACGGGTGTTGGAGCTGGCGCAGCGGGTGGGGCTGCTGGTGTCGCTGGCGTACGGCCACGGGCACGGGGGCGCGGTGAGCGCCTCGGAGATGGCGGCGCGGGGGGCGGCGCTGCGGCCGGTGGAGCGGACGGCCCGGCGGGCGCAGGTGGCGGCGTACAACGCGTTCGTGGAGCAGCGGGAGCGGGGGGCGCGGTAGGCCCCCGGGGCCCGGTGTCCGTACGGACGGCTTGCCCGGGGGCGCTTCCCCAGGCCGCTGTCGCGGCCTTCTGGGCGATGTGCGTGGGACGGGGTTCCTCCTGCGTGTGCGTGTCCGGCCCGGCCGTGGGTCGTGCGCTGATCAACGCGGAAGCCCCCGGCGGGGTACGACGGCGTGGCCCCGGTGCCCGTTCGGGCCGGTCGGACGACAACCCGACCGGCCCCCCGGGTGGGTCCGGGGGGCCTGGGCCGTCGTCGGCCGGACCTCAGTGGTTGAGGCCGAGGTTGCCGAATACCGGGTTCAGGACGCCGATGACGCTCACGCTGTTGCCGACGGCGTTCACCGGGACGTGCACCGGGGCCTGGACGACGTTGCCCGAGCCGACTCCCGGGGAGCCGTGGGCGGCGCCGGCGGCGTCGGCTCCGCCGTGGGCGCAGGCCATGCCCGCACCGGCGGCCACCAGACCACCGGCCAC
Source organism: Streptomyces sp. NPDC042638 (assembly GCF_040647235.1). Taxonomy (NCBI): domain Bacteria; kingdom Bacillati; phylum Actinomycetota; class Actinomycetes; order Kitasatosporales; family Streptomycetaceae; genus Streptomyces; species Streptomyces sp. NPDC042638. The sequence continues at coordinate 339,556 of NZ_JBEZBT010000002.1, read as the reverse complement.
CATCGTCACGGCCGCTGCCTTCTTCAGGTTCTTCACTGTCAACCCCTCCTGGACGTTCAGCGCGGCGATCGCCGCGGCACGCACTGGAGAACGGCGGAGATCACCGGAGGGTGCGCCATCCGGGTGACATTCCCACGACGGTATGAATCTCAGCCTGGGCCGTGACCCTCCGTGTTGTCGTGCGTGAGGCGTTGGTCAGGGCGTTTCAGCCGGCCACCCCGTGACGTACGGCCCACAGCGCGGCCTGGGTGCGGTCGGCCAGGTCGAGTTTCATCAGGATGTTGGAGACATGCGTCTTGACGGTCTTCTCAGACAGGACGAGGGCTCGGGCTATCTCGCGGTTGGACCGGCCGTCCGCGATCAGGCCGAGCACCTCGCGCTCCCGCTCGGTGAGCGAACTCCCTCTGCCCTGACCGCTGTTCGACATCTCCTGGGACAGCAGGGCGTCGGCGACCTCGGGTTGGAGCAGGATGTGTCCGGCGTGGACGGAACGGATGGCGCCGGCGAGGGCGTCGGGGTCCACGTCCTTGTAGACGTACCCGGCGGCGCCGGCGCGCAGGGCCGGGACCACCGTGCGCTGTTCGGTGAAGCTCGTGACGATCAACACGCGTGCGGGGTTGCCGATTTCGTGGAGTCTGCGCAGCGCGCCGATGCCGTCCAGGCCCGGCATCTTGACGTCCATGAGGATGATGTCGGGCCGCAGTTCCTCCGCGCGGTCGACTCCCTCGGCGCCGTCGGCGGCCTCGCCGACGACCTCGATGTCGTCCTGTACCTCCAGGAAGGTGCGCAGGCCCCGGCGGACGACCTGGTGGTCGTCGACCAGCAGCACCTTGATCGGTTCAGCCACCGGGAACCTCCATCTCGATCGTGGTGCCCTTGCCGGGCGCCGATTCCACGGTCAGCGAGCCGCCGACCCCGCCGGCCCGGTCCCGCATCGAGACCAGGCCGAGGTGGCGTCCGGCGCGGTGGACCGCCGTGGGCTCGAAGCCGCTGCCGTCGTCGGTGACGCGCAGGACGGCGCCGCTGCCGCGCCGCTCCACGCTGACGTCGACGTGGGCGGCCCCGGAGTGGCGCAGGGCGTTGTGCAGGGCCTCCTGGGCGACCCTGAGCAGTGCCTCCTCCTGGGACGCGGGCAGGGCGCGGAAGCCGTTGCTCGCGAAGGTCACACGAGCGGAGTGGGCGCGGTCGAGGACCTGTATCTGGGTGCGCAGGGTGGCGAGCAGGCCGTCCTCGTCCAGCGCGGCGGGCCGCAGCTCGACGACGGCCGCGCGCAGTTCGTCGGCGGCCTCGGCGGCGAGGGAGGCCACCTGGTGCAGTTCGCCCTTGGCGCGGGCGGGGTCGCGGTCCACGAGCGCGGCTGCCGCCTGGGCGGTCAGGCGCAGGGAGAACAGCTTCTGGCTGACCGCGTCGTGCAGTTCGTGGGCGAGGCGGGAGCGTTCCTCGGCGATGGTCAGCTCGCGGCTGCGTTCGTAGAGGCGGGCGTTGGTGAGGGCGATGGCGGCGTGCTGGGCGAGGATGGCGAGCAGTTCCTCGTCCTCCTCGGTGAAGCCACAGCCGCCCTCCCGCTGCGGGCACGCGGGGTGTCCGCCCGCGGGTCGCAGCTTGTTGGCGAGGAAGAGGGCGCCGATGACCTCGTCCCCGTCGCGGATGGGCAGGCCCAGGAAGTCGGCCAGGTCGGGGTGGGCGTCCGGCCAGCCCTCGAAGCGGGGGTCCTTGCGCACGTCGGCGAGGCGCTCGGGCTTCGCCTCGTGCAGCATCGCGGCGAGGATGCCGTGCTGGCGCGGGAGCGGGCCGATCGCGCGCCACTGCTCGTCGCTGATGCCGTCCACGACGAACTGGGCGAAGCCGCCGTGATCGTCGGGGACGCCGAGGGCGGCGTACTGCGCGTCGAGCAGCTCGCGGGCGGAGGCGACGATCGTCTTGAGGACGTCGCGCACCTCCAGATGCCTGCTCATGGCCAGCAGCGCGGAACTCACCGCGGCGAGGCCGGACCGGGGGCCTTCACTCATGTCCTCACGGTACCGGCGGGGTGTGACAGTGCGGATCGGCCTCGTGACGGCGGGGCCGGTCCGCTGGACGTAGGGCCTTCGGCGTAGGCCCCGGACCGGGATGAGGGGCGTACGCCGAAGGGTCCTGGCGCCGCGCCGCCCACGTCCGGCGCGGCCCGGACGGCGCCGTTCCTACGATGCGCTGACGGCCGGGGCCGAGGCGGGGGCCGCCCTCGGCCAGCTCGTCGCGGCCGCAGGCAAGCCCGCACGCGCGCGTGTGGTCGACGAGGTGCTCGCCACCCCACGCCCTGAGCCCCGGCTGCTCCACGCCGAGGCGCTGGGCAGCTCTACCTGTGGCACGAGTTCGGCGGCGTCCCTCTCATCCTCCCGGAGGAGCTTGCTCACCCAGAGCGTTGCAGTGGCAACTCTTGGTGAGACGAGGTCGGTGCCCCATGTGAGCCCGCACATAGGGCCCACATCACGTACGAAAGGGCATAGGAGATAAACCCATCCGCATGAACGGGATAGACGGTCCTGTCTGTCCCGTTTTGCCCTTCCCTGATCCACTACCCGGGATCGTACGTCACACCGTTGCCCGGACATTTTGCGCCCGCTAAGAATTGCTTCCGTCGCTCAGCGCCGCGGGTTCCCGCCGCGGCGTTCGTGTGGGAGGAGCCGATTCCCCCGGCGGACGCAGGAGCGACCTCCGCGCTACTCGAAGAGGTCCATGAGCCATGCCCAAGAACATCCTCGACCGTGCTCTTAGTCGTACGCTGACCAAGCACCACAAGATCGCCGTCGCCGGCGTCGCCGCACTCGGTACCGCCGCCCTCGCCTTCTCGGCCGCCCCCGGCAACGCCGACTCCGTCGTCGCCGGTGCCCCGGCCGCCACGACCGCTCAGGTCGCCTCCAGCACGGTCCTGAAGAACGTCAAGGGCACGGTCACCGACCAGCTCGCCGGCGAGAACGTCAAGCTCGACTCCTTCGCCGCGCAGAAGAAGGCCGCCGACGCCGCCGCGCAGAAGAAGGCGGACGAGGCAGCCGCCAAGAAGGCCGCGCAGCAGCACGCCGTCCAGCAGGCCGCCACCCGCTCCACGCAGCGTCTGGAGATGCAGCCGGTCGCCGCGAAGACGTACGCCAACAACCTCGACGGCTGGATCCGGCAGGCCCTGGGCATCATGAAGACCAAGGGCATCCCGGGCAGCTACAACGGCCTGCACAAGAACATCATGCGCGAGTCCTCCGGCAACCCCCTGGCCATCAACAACTGGGACGTCAACGCCGTCAACGGCATCCCGTCCAAGGGCCTGCTCCAGGTCATCCCGCCGACCTTCACCGCGTACCACGTCCCGGGCACGTCCTGGAACATCTACGACCCGGTCGCCAACATCACCGCCGCCGCCAACTACGCGGCCGACAAGTACGGCTCGATCGACAACGTCAACAGCGCGTACTGAGGCCTGGCGCGGGACCTCGACGACGTAGCGACGTGACGCCGAAGGGCGGCACCCCCACAGCGGGGTGCCGCCCTTCGGCGTCGTACGGGGACGGCTACTTGCGCATGACCTCCGGCTCATGGCGGCGCAGGAAGCGCGCCACGAGGAAGCCGCAGACCACACCGAGCGCGATCAGCGCGACCATGTCCAGGCCCCAGGCCGAGGCCGTGTGGTCCCACAGCGGGTCCGTGCTGGTCGGGTCGTCGGTGTTCGGGGCGATGTTGTTGAAGTCCAGCGTGGTGCCGGCCGCGGCGACCGCCCAGCGCGACGGCATCAGGTACGAGAACTCGTTGACGCCGAGCGTGCCGTGCAGGGTGAAGAGGCAGCCGGTGAAGACGACCTGGATGATCGCGAACATCACGAGCAGCGGCATGGTCTTCTCGGCGGTCTTCACCAACGAGGAGATCACCAGGCCGAACATCATCGAGGTGAAGCCGAGCGCCATGATCGGCAGGCACAGCTCGAACAGCGTCGAGCCGCCGAGGACGAGTCCCTCCTTCGGGATCTCCCGGCTGGCGAACCCGATCACGCCGACCATCAGGCCCTGCAGCACCGTGACGGCGCCGAGCACGACCACCTTCGACATCAGGTACGCCGAGCGGGACAGGCCGGTCGCGCGCTCCCGTTCGTAGATCACCCGTTCCTTGATCAGCTCACGGACCGAGTTCGCGGCGCCCGCGAAGCACGCGCCGACGGCGAGGATCAGCAGGACGGTGGTGGCCGTGCCGTTCGGGACGGGCACGCCGTTCTTGCCGGGATGGTTCACCAGCAGGCCGCGGTTGTGGTCGATCAGCAGGCTGACCGCGCCGAGGACCGCGGGCAGGATCACCGTCAGCGCCAGGAAGCCCTTGTCGGATGCGATGACCGACACATAGCGCCGGACGAGGGTCATCAGCTGCGAGCCCCAGCTCTGCGGCTTGGGCGGCTTCATCGCCTGCGGCACCGGCGCGGGTACGGACTGCGGGGCGATCGCGTCGATCTCGGCGGCGTACATCTGGTAGTGCTGCGAGCCCTTCCAGCGGCCCGCCCAGTCGTAGTCGCGGTAGTTCTCGAAGGCGGAGAAGACGTCGGCCCAGCTGTCGTAGCCGAAGAAGTTCAGCGCTTCCTCCGGCGGGCCGAAGTAGGCGACCGCGCCGCCCGGAGCCATCACCAGCAACTTGTCGCACAGCGCCAGCTCGGCCACCGAGTGGGTGACGACGAGGACCGTGCGGCCGTCGTCGGCGAGGCCGCGCAGCAGCTGCATGACATCGCGGTCCATGCCCGGGTCGAGACCCGAGGTCGGCTCGTCCAGGAAGATCAGCGACGGCTTGGTGAGCAGCTCCAGGGCCACCGACACCCGCTTGCGCTGACCGCCGGAGAGCGAGGTGACCTTCTTGTCCTTGTGGATGTCGAGCTTCAGCTCGCGCAGCACCTCGTCGATGCGGGCGTCGCGCTCCTGCCCCGTGGTGTCGGCCGGGAAGCGCAGCTTGGCCGCGTACTTCAGGGCCTTCTTGACGGTCAGCTCCTTGTGCAGGATGTCGTCCTGCGGAACCAGACCGATGCGCTGGCGCAGCTCGGCGAACTGCTTGTACAGGTTCCGGTTGTCGTACAGCACATCGCCCTGGTTGGCGGGCCGGTATCCGGTGAGCGCCTTGAGCAGGGTCGACTTGCCGGAGCCGGACGGGCCGATCACGGCGATCAGCGACTTCTCGGGGACGCCGAAGGAGACGTCCTTGAGGATCTGCTTGCCGCCGTCGACCGTGACGGTCAGGTGGCGGGCCGAGAAGGAGACCTCACCGGTGTCGACGAACTCCTCGAGGCGGTCGCCGACGATCCGGAACGTGGAGTGGCCGACGCCGACGATGTCGCTCGGGCCGAGCAGCGCCGAGCCGCCCTTCGCGATCGGCTGGCCGTTGACGTAGGTGCCGTTGTGCGAGCCGAGGTCACGGATCTCGAAGCGGCCGTCGGGCGTGGCGTGGAACTCGGCGTGGTTCCGGGAGACCTGGAGGTCGGAGACGACCAGATCGTTCTCCAGGGCACGGCCGATGCGCATCACGCGGCCGAGCGCGAACTGGTGGAACGTGGTCGGACTGCGGTCGCCGTGGACCGGCGGCGCCCCCGCGCCACCACCGGGCGTCTTCTGCACGTACTGGTCGGCGGGGCCGGCCTGCTGCTGCGGGAACGCGGGCGGCTGCTGCCGTCCCGTCCGGTCCGGCTGCTGGTGCGCCGGGGCCTGGTGGGGTACGGCGTGCTGCTGCGCGGACGACTGCTGTGCCGGTGCCTGCTGCGGGGCGGCGTGCTGGGCCCAGCCGGGTGCGCCGGCGCCCTGGGCCGCGTACGGTGCCGACCGCTGCTGGTCCGGGCCGCCGACCGGTGCCGCGGCGCCCGACAGATCCAGCCGCGGTCCGTCGGTCGCGTTGCCCAGATGCAGCGACGAGCCGGGTCCGATCTCCAGACGCTGGATCCGCTGCCCCCGCACGAACGTGCCGTTGGTGCTGCCGTGGTCCTCGATGACCCAACTGCGGCCGTCGAAGCTGACCGTGGCGTGTCGCCAGGAGACCCTGGCGTCGTCGAAGACGATGTCACCCTGCGGATCGCGGCCGAGGGTGTAGGGCCTGGACGGGTCGAGCGTCCAGGTCCGTCCGTTTGATTGCAGTACGAGTTCCGGCACTCCATGCCCCACTGAGTTGTCCCCCGAAATACCCCCGTCGCGGGGAGTCTAGGGATGTCGAACATCGTGGGGAACTATTTCAGGCTCGGCCCCCTGACCGAAACCCGGGCCTTGCCAGGGACTGCCGCACGCGCTCCAACTCGCCCCGCCGGCGGGGTTGAAACCGGGCCGGAAAGTGGTAATCCCCCCGAGGGGGACAAGCGCGGCCATCGGTGCCGCGCCGTGGATCGGGGGGTCTGCGATGAGTGCTGTCAGGGGCGTCGAGACCACGCGGCACCGTGCGCCGCTGCCCTGGGGGAACATCCTGTTGTCCGCCATCGCCGCCGTGAGCTGGGCGTTGACCGGTATGGCGGGCACGGCCGCGCTCGGTCTGCACCTGCTCCGGGCGGACGCCGCGGGATCGCTCGGCCCCATGACGGCGGCCGTTGTGACGCTCGGGGCGGGTGGTTCGGTCTCTCCGGCAGGCGATGTGTCCGCTTTCGGACTGAAAGGCGCCGAGGCCCACACCGCCGTCGAGATCACGCCACTCGGGGTGAGCCTGGTCGGGGCCCTGCTCCTGTCCTGGTTCTTCCTACGGTCCTTGCGCGCGGCGGGAGTTGTAGTGGCGCCGCGTGAACTCCTCGCCCGCGCGGGCTCGGTGACCGTGCTCTTCATGGCGGTGCTCGGCGGGCTCGCCCGGGCCGGCCACGACGTCATCACCTTCGACGGCGGCTCGCTCGGCCTCGACGGCCTGCCGGGCGGGGACGGCGCGGGAGGCGGCGCGGGAGGCGGCGGACTGAGCGTTCCGGGGCTCGGTGCCGTGAGCGGACTGCTGCCCGACCGGATCGGCGACCTGATCCACGCCAAGGCGGCCGTCGGTTTCACCGTGGACACCTCTGCCACGCTCCTCGGCGGCCTCGGCTGGTGCGTCGGGGTCCTGGCCATCACGCTGCTCGCCGCCCGGCGCGCTCCCCTGCCGCCCGGCTGGGGGGCCGTGCACCGGGTGGTCCGGCCGGCGGCCTCGGCGCTCGTCACCGTCCTGCTGGTGGCCGTTGCGGCGGGACTCGCGGCGGCGGCCTACGCGGCGATCGGCGACGACCATCCGCGGCGGATCGCCGGCGCGGCGTTGCTCGGCGCTCCGAACGGGGTCTGGCTCGGCGTGCCGCTCGGCCTGTTCGTCCCCTGGGACGGCAGCGCCACGGGCGCCCTCGGCACCGTGCTCCCGCACCCGCTGGACCAGCTCCTCGACGGGCGGCCCGACCAGCCCGTGACGGTGGGCGGACTGGCCGAGCTGGACGGGCGGGTGTGGCTGCTGGCGGTGGCCGCGGCGCTGATGATCCTGCTGGGCGGGGTACTGACGGCGGTCCGCACCCCGGTGCTGCGGCCCACCGACAGCGCCCTCGGCTTCACCGGCCGGTGCGCGCTGCGGCTGGGTGTGGCCACCGCGCTCACCCTCCCGCTCCTCGCCCGGCTGACGGACGTCTCCGTGAACGCCTCCCTGTCCGTCCTCGGCTTCGACGCCTTCGGCGCGGGCCTGGACCTGCACGGCCGGGTCGGCACGGCTCTGCTCCTCGGCGCCGCCTGGGGCACGGGCGCCGGCGCCGCGGGCGCCCTGCTGGCCTGGACGAGCGGGGCGGCGGGCACGAGGGCGGCACGCGCGGCGAGCATGGGCACGGCCGCGGGCGGCCGACCGGCGGGGACGCGGACGCCGGGGCGGGACGAGGCGGCGGGCGGCTGGCCGACGGGGGCGCAGGCACCGGGG
>NZ_JBEZBT010000002.1:290437-331583 GCF_040647235.1 Streptomyces sp. NPDC042638 | reverse complement strand
GGCAGAGCGAGACGGCAGGCGGCTGGCCGACGGGCGCGCAGGCACCGGGGCAGAGCGAGACGGCAGGCGGCTGGCCGACGGGCGCGCAGGCACCGGGGCAGAGCACGGCTGCGGGCGGCTGGCCGTCGGAGGCACGGACACCGGGGCAGGGCACGGCTGCGGGCCGCTGGCCGACGGACGCACAGGCACCGGGAGGGGACGAGACGACCGTCCGCTGGCCTACAGAGGCACAGACACCGGGGCGAGGCACGGCTGCGGGCGCCTGGCCGACGGACGCACAGGCACCGGGACGGGACGAGACGACCGTCCGCTGGCCTACAGAGCCACAGACACCAGGGCGAGGCGAGACCACCGGCCACTGGCCGACAGAGCCACAGACACCGGGACGGGGCGAGGCGGCGGGTGTGGCGGGGGGAGCAGCGGCGGGGGTCGACGGCGTCGGACACGGGGAGCAGGGCACTCACGACGCCGGACCCCCCGGTCACGACGCCGGGCAGGGCGGTGATGCCGGGGCCTTCGGGTACGGCCCCGGGGCCGGGCCGTACACGCCGAGCAGCCCGTACCGGCCGCCGAACCCCGACACCAACCCGTATCTGCGGCTGCCGGAGGAGCAGCGGGACGTCTGGCCGCCCGCTGCCGGGCAGGACGTGTACAGCGCCCCGACCATCGCCGGACCTCTCGGTCCTCCTCCCCCGCCACCGCGCCGGCGACCGACGCCGCGGCCGGACGGCCGCCGGGCCGGGACACCGGACGACGGACCGCCGCCTCTACCGCCCCCGCCCCCGCCCCCGCCCGGGGAGCCGAAGCGGCGCGGTTGAGCGGCCCGGGTCGCGGTTCCGGTCGTCGCCGGGGCCGGGACGGGGTGGGGCCGGGACGGGGTGGGGCACCAGGCCGTGCGGGCGGGGTCCGTACGCGACCGGGGCCCTCGTGGATCGCCGTAGCCGGCCGTCCGTGGCACGCTCGTGGTGGAGCCCGGGCCGGTATCCGCCGTACGCCCGCGGCGCGATTACCGGCGGCAAGGTTCCTGACACCGCCCCGCCACCCATTGTTCCGTGTCCGTCAGGCGGACCTCGGCGGCGAGCGGCACTGGGTGCCGGATACGGTGGTGACACCATGAGCGCTTCGCAGACCTCCGCTTCGCAGACCTCCGAGGTTCCCACCCTCCTCGTCAAGATCTTCGGCAAGGATCGGCCGGGCATCACGGCGGGCCTCTTCGACACCCTTGCCGCCTACCTCGTCGACGTGGTCGACATCGAGCAGGTGGTCACCCGGGGCCGCCTGGTGCTGTGCGTGCTGGTGACGCAGCCGCCGGCCGGCCTGGAGGGTGACCTGCGGGCCACCGTGCACAGCTGGGCCGAGTCGATGAAGATGCAGGCGGAGATCCTCTCGGGGCACGGCGACAACCGTCCCCGCGGCCTGGGGCGCTCCCTGGTGACCGTCCTCGGTCATCCGCTCACCGCCGAGTCGACGGCCGCGATCGCCGCCCGGATCGCGAAGGCCGGCGGCAACATCGACCGGATCTTCCGGCTGGCCAAGTATCCGGTGACGGCGGTGGAGTTCGCGGTGTCCGGCGTCGAGACCGAGCCGCTGCGCACGGCCCTGGCCTCCGACGCCGCGGCACTGGGTGTCGACGTGGCGGTGGTGTCGGCGGGTCTGCACCGGCGTGCCCAGCGGCTGGTGGTCATGGACGTGGACTCGACCCTGATCCAGGACGAGGTCATCGAGCTGTTCGCCGCGCACGCCGGCTGTGAGGACCAGGTCGCCGAGGTGACGGCGGCGGCGATGCGCGGGGAGCTGGACTTCGAGCAGTCTCTGCACGCGCGCGTGGCACTGCTGGAGGGGCTGGACGCGTCGGTGGTGGAGAAGGTGCGGGAGCAGGTCCGGCTGACGCCGGGCGCGCGCACCCTGATCCGCACCCTGAAGCGCCTCGGCTACCAAGTGGGTGTCGTCTCCGGTGGATTCACCCAGGTCACCGACGATCTCCAGGAGCGGCTGGGCCTGGACTTCGCGCAGGCCAACACGCTGGAGATCGTCGACGGCAAGCTGACCGGCCGGGTCGTCGGCGAGATCGTGGACCGGGCGGGCAAGGCGCGGCTGCTGCGCCGGTTCGCCGCGGAGGCCGGGGTGCCGCTGGCGCAGACGGTGGCGATCGGTGACGGCGCCAACGACCTGGACATGCTGAACGCGGCGGGTCTGGGCGTGGCCTTCAACGCCAAGCCGGTGGTCCGGGAGGCGGCGCACACGGCGGTGAACTTCCCCTTCCTCGACACCGTCCTGTACCTCCTCGGCGTCACCCGGGAAGAGGTCGAGGCCGCCGACACGCACGACGAGGGCTGAGCGGGAGCGGCCCGAGCCGGCCACGGGAGGGCCCCGGCCCCCCGTGAGGGCCCGGCCCCCCGTGAGGTGGGGCGGGCCCGGCGCCACGGGGTGAGGGCGGGCCCCGCGCCGTTCGGCGTGCCGGGCCGGCACCGGGTCACTCGGAGGGCGCCCAGTACTCCGTGAGCGTGGCCACGCCGGGTTCGACGGCCTTCCAGGGGCCGTCGAAGGTCAGCACGACGAAGCCGGCGGTGGGGAAGCCGCGGCGGTTCATCCGTTCGCGGGCGTCGCCCTCGGCCGAGCCGGACAGGATGTCGGCCAGGCCGTGCACGCCCGGGTTGTGGCCGATCAGGATCACGTTGCGCACGTCGTCGGGGAGCTCGTTGAGCAGGGCGATCAGCTCACCGGGCGAGGCCTCGTAGACCCGCTCCTCGTAGACGGTTTTCGGGCGGTGCGCCAGCTCGTGGACGGCGAGCTTCCAGGTCTCACGGGTGCGGGTCGCCGTGGAGCACAGGGCCAGGTCGAAGGTGATGCCGGTGTCGGCCAGCTTGCGTCCGGCGACTGCGGCGTCCGTGCGGCCCCGCTCGGCGAGCGGGCGCTCGTGATCGGTGACCTGGGGCCAGTCGGCTTTCGCATGCCGGAAGAGGACGATCCTGCGGGGTTCTGCGACGCTCATGGGACCCAGCTTCGCATGAAACAGGCCACCCGGCGCAGGGAGTTGACATGGGGATTCACCGCGCGAAGGGGCTTGCCTTCAGCGTGCGAGGAGCTGCTGGGCGCGCTCCAGCAGACGGGCGATCGCCGGGTCGCCGCCGGCCGCGTGGGCGTCCGACGGGTTCACTATCAGCGCGAGCAGCACGATGAACGCGAGGGCGGGCAGGGTGAGCGCCCACCAGGGCAGCCGGATGTCGACGCCGCCCGTGGTAGCCGGGTGGGGCCGGGGGTGGGTGCGGGCCGGCATGGTCGCCTCCGTGGGTGCTCGAGCGGGTCCGTGACCGCCTGCCGCGGTCACCTCTCGAAGCTACGGAATCCGAGGTCGCCAACCCATCCGGTGTTCCACCCAGTTGACCCTGACCCTGGCCCCCTAGGGGATGGTGGGGCCAGCCCCACCATCGGCCGGGAGAAGCCGCCGTCAGGGGGAGGCGATGGTCGCCACCACGGCGATGATCACGAAGATGGCCAGGAACGAGCCGAAGACGAGCAGCAGCTTCTTCTGGCCGTTCTTCGGGTGCGGGTCGAGCACAGGCTGCATGCGCCCAGTCTCGCATCCCGCACCCGCCCGGCGGCGCCGGGGGCACCCGGCACCGGGTCAGCGTGTCGTCTCGTCCTCGATCGTACGGTCACGGCCCGCCAGGAAGCCCACCACCATCTGCGGCACCATCAGGGCCGCCATGAGAGCGATCGGCAGTCCCCAGCCGCCGCTCTGCTGGTAGAGCACGCCGACCAGCAGCGGGCCGGGGATGGAGATCAGATAGCCGGTGCTCTGGGCGAACGCGGACAGCTGGGCCACGCCCGGACCGCTGCGGGCCCGCATGCCGACCAGCGTGAGAGCGAGCGGGAAGGCGCAGTTGGAGACGCCGAGCAGCACGGCCCAGACCCAGGCGCCGCCGGCCGGGGCGAAGTACAGCCCGGCGTATCCGGCGAGGCCGCAGGCGCCGAGGACCAGCACGATCGGACCCTGGTGGGGCAACCGTGTGGCCACCCGCGGGATGACGAAGGCGAGCGGCACGCCCATCACCATGGTGACGGCGAGCAGCACACCCGCGGTGCCGGCCGGGACGCCGGCGTCCCGGAAGATCTGCGGCATCCAGCCCATGGTGATGTAGGCGGCCGTGGCCTGGAGGCCGAAGAAGACGGCGAGCGCCCAGGCGGTACGGCTGCGGGTCATGCGCAGCGGGGTGTGCTGCTGCGTGGCCCCGCGCGCGGGTGCCTGCGGCCGCGCGGCGGGACCCCGGTCCCGGACCAGCGGCAGCCAGGGCAGCACGGCCGCGGCGGCGACGGCCGCCCACACGGCGAGGCCGGACTGCCAGCTGCCGCCCAGGGCGTCGGTCAGGGGGACGGTCACCGCGGCGGCGAGGGAGGTGCCGAGGGCGAGGGCCATCGAGTACAGGCCGGTCATGGAACCGACCCGGTCGGGGAACCACTGCTTGACGATGACCGGCATGAGGACGTTGCTGACGGCGATGCCCATCAGCGCGAGCGCGCTGGCGGCCAGGAATCCGGCCGTGTTGCCGACGTAGGGCCGGATGAGCAGGCCGGCGGTGATGGCGGCCATGCCGGCGCACACCACCGCGGCCGGTCCGAAGCGGCGGGCCAGGCGGGGCGCGGTGACCCCGAAGACGGCGAAGCAGAGCGGGGGCACGGAGGTGAGCAGGCCGGCCACGCTGCCGCTCATGCCGAGCCCGTCGCGGACCTCCTCCAGGAGGGCGCCGAGGCTCGTGATGGCCGGGCGGAGGTTCAGCGCGGACAGCACGATGCCGACGACGACCAGCCGGGTCGCCCACGCGCGCGTGCGGCCCGCTCCGGGGGTCGTGCGGGGTGTGCTCGTCGCGGCGGTCCTCCCGCGTTCGGTCGGTGACATCTCCGTACGGGTCTCCACTGTCCGGGTTTCCTCACTAGCCATGAGGCTCATCATAGAATCATAGGATGAATGTCTGTCCATTCCCGGTGCCTTCACGCTCGGGCTTCTCGTGCGAAGGTGTGCCATGCCCTTGAGCCACCCGCGCCGTTCGGCGCTGTCCGAGCAGGTCATCGCCGAACTGCGCAACCAGATCACGTCCGGCGAGTGGCCGGTCGGCTCGCGCATCCCGACCGAGCCGGAGCTGGTCGAGCAGCTCGGTGTCGCCCGCAACACGGTCCGTGAGGCCGTCCGCGCGCTCGCCCACAACGGCCTGCTGGACATCCGCCAGGGCTCGGGCACGTATGTCGTGGCCACGAGCGAGCTGGCCGGCGTGATGCACCGCCGCTTCGCCGACGCCGACCCGCGGCACATCGCCGAGCTGCGTTCCACGCTGGAGTCGGCCGCGGCGAAGCTGGCCGCCGAGCGGCGCACCGACAAGGACCTCAAGCAGCTGGAGGCACTGCTGGCCCGGCGCGAGGAGGCATGGGCAACCGGCGAGGCCGAGCCCTTCGTGACGGCCGACGCCACCTTCCACCTGGCCGTGGTGGCCGCGTCCCACAACGACGTGATGACGGCGATGTACGCCGACCTGGGCGAGGTGCTGCGCGACTGGCTGCGCGCCGACGTCGGGGCGGAGCTGACGCCGGAGACGCACATGGACCACACCCGGCTGCTGGACGCGATCCGCGCGGGGGACGCGCAGGCGGCGGCGGAGGAGGCCGCGAGCTATCCGTTCCTGTGCGATCCGGGCCGGTTCAACGTGCCTTCTGGTGGCTGATCCAGACCGAGCGGATCTCCTTCCAGCACCGGCCTGTGAGCCGTACGGTCATGGCGGGCCCGGCGTCCACCGGAGCACTGTCGGTGTCGATGTCCCACCATCGGGCGCACTCGATGTGCAGCCGCACGCGATCGATGTCGACATAGGGGTTGTGGCAGTAGGCCACCACGTGGGAGCCGCGCACGGTCGCACGGCACGAGGCGCCGAACCTGCTCGGTGCGGGCGGCTTGCCGTCGCCCACGCGCGCGTGGGGCAGCGCGTCGTACGGCAGCGAAAGGACGAGGGCCAGGGCCACGGTCACCGGGGCCAGGCTGCGGCGGGGCAGGCGCACAAGGCAACCTCCTGGGCCGGGCTGCGGAGGGAGGTGCGGGGGAAGGCTTGTTCCAGGGTGCGCCGTCGGCGCGGCGGATGCCCGGCCGGTGGGCCGAACGGGTGACGCCCCGCTCCCCGCTCACGGCGGGAAACGGGGCGTCGGTGTCGTGCGGTGGGATCAGGCGCCGATGGCGTGCAGACCGCCGTCGACGTGGATGATCTCGCCCGTGGTCTTCGGGAACCAGTCGCTCAGCAGGGCGACGACGCCCTTGCCGGCCGGCTCCGGGTCCTTCAGGTCCCACTCCAGCGGGGAGCGGCTGTCCCAGACGGAGGCCAGGTCGGCGAAGCCGGGGATGGACTTGGCGGCCATGGAACCGATCGGGCCCGCGGAGATCAGGTTGCAGCGGATGTTCTGCTTGCCCAGGTCGCGCGCCATGTAGCGGCTGGTGGCCTCCAGGGCCGCCTTGGCCGGGCCCATCCAGTCGTACTGCGGCCAGGCGTACTGGGCGTCGAAGGTGAGGCCGACGACCGAGCCGCCGTTCTGCATCAGGGGCAGGCAGGCCATGGTCAGCGCCTTCAGGGAGAACGCCGAGACGTGCATGGCGGTGGAGACCGACTCGAACGGCGTGTTCAGGAAGTTGCCGCCGAGCGCGTCCTGCGGGGCGAAACCGATGGAGTGGACGATGCCGTCCAGGCCGCCCAGCTCCTCGCCGACGATGTCGGCCAGCCGCGCGAGGTGCTCCTCGTTCGTCACGTCCAGCTCGATGACCTTGGTCGGCTTCGGCAGCTTCTTGGCGATGCGCTCGGTCAGCGTGGGCCGCGGGAACGCCGTCAGGATGATCTCGGCGCCCTGCTCCTGGGCGAGCCTGGCGACGTGGAAGGCGATGGAGGACTCCATCAGCACACCGGTGACCAGGATGCGCTTGCCCTCGAGGATTCCACTCATGGTGATCAGTGACCCATTCCCAGTCCGCCGTCAACCGGGATGACGGCTCCAGTGATGTACGAGGCGTCGTCCGAGGCGAGGAACCGCACGGTCGCGGCGATCTCCTCAGGCTGCGCGTAACGGCCGAGCGGCACCTGGGACACGATGTTCTGGCGCTGCTCGTCGCTGAGCGCCTTGGTCATGTCGGTGTCGACGAAGCCGGGCGCGACGACGTTGAAGGTGATGTTGCGCGAGCCCAGCTCCCGGGCCAGGGAACGCGCGAAGCCGACCAGGGCGGCCTTGGAGGCGGCGTAGTTCGCCTGACCCGCCGAGCCGAGCAGGCCGACGACGGACGAGATCAGGACGACGCGGCCCTTCTTGGCGCGCAGCATGCCGCGGTTGGCGCGCTTGACCACACGGAAGGTGCCCGTGAGGTTGGTGTCGATGACCGAGGTGAAGTCCTCCTCGGACATGCGCATCAGGAGCTGGTCCTTGGTGACGCCGGCGTTGGCGATCAGAACCTCGACCGGACCGTGCTGGTCCTCGATCTCCTTGTAGGCCTGCTCCACCTGCTCCGGGTCGGTGATGTCGCACTTGACTGCCAGGAAGCCGGCCGGCGGCTCACCCGAGCGGTACGTGATCGCGACCTTGTCGCCGGCGTCGGCGAAAGCGCGGGCGATGGCGAGGCCGATGCCCCGGTTGCCTCCGGTGACGAGAACCGAGCGGCTCAACGGATCACCCTTTCCATAGCGGTCTGACACATCCGCCCGAACACCTGGATGACAGGCGGCTTCACCGAAAACCTATCGGTAGCGCCATGCGCCCGGAGAAGCGGGCACCGACAGTGGCTCGGGTGTCTCGCTGTCGGATCCCTACAGAAAGAGCCCGTCCGATACCGAAACCTGTGGTCCGCCGGCCCGGTCCCACGACATGATCGGACCCCACAGGCCACGACAGCAGGGAGACCTCCGTGCCGCATTCCATCGACGAAGCCTTCACCGCGCTTCCGCTACGGGCCCTCGCCGACGCCGCGCTCGCACGCGCGCGTGCGCTGGGGGCCGAGCACGCGGACTTCCGGTTCGAGCGGGTGCGCAGCGCGTCCTGGCGGCTGCGGGACGCCAGGCCCGCCGGGTCCTCGGACACCACCGACCTCGGATACGCGGTCCGGGTCGTGCACGGCGGTACGTGGGGCTTCGCCTCCGGGGTGGATCTGACGATGGACGCCGCGGCCCGGGTCGCCGCGCAGGCGGTGGCCATGGCCAAGCTGTCCGCACAGGTGATCAAGGCCGCGGGGTCGGACGAGAAGGTCGAGCTGGCGGACGAGCCGGTGCACGCCGACCGGACGTGGGTGTCGTCGTACGAGATCGACCCGTTCTCGGTGCCCGACGAGGAGAAGGCCGATCTGCTCGCGCAGTGGAGCGCGCGGCTGCTGGCCGCGAACGGCGTCAGCCATGTCGACGCCTCGCTGCTCACCGTGCACGAGAACAAGTTCTACGCGGATACCGCCGGCACCGTGACCACCCAGCAGCGGGTGCGGCTGCATCCGCAGCTGACGGCCGTCTCCGTCGACGAGTCGAGCGGCGAGTTCGACTCCATGCGCACCATCGCGCCGCCGGCGGGGCGCGGCTGGGAGTACCTGACCGGTACCGGCTGGGACTGGGACACCGAGCTGGAGCGGATCCCGGAGCTGCTCGCCGAGAAGATGCGGGCGCCGAGCGTGGAGCCGGGCCTGTACGACCTGGTGGTCGACCCGTCCAACCTGTGGCTGACCATCCACGAGTCCATCGGCCACGCCACCGAGCTGGACCGGGCCCTCGGTTACGAGGCCGCCTACGCCGGCACCTCCTTCGCCACCTTCGACCAGCTCGGCAAGCTGAGGTACGGCTCCGAGCTGATGAACGTCACCGGTGACCGCACCGCCGAGCACGGGCTCGCGACCATCGGCTACGACGACGAGGGCGTCGAGGCACAGTCCTGGGACCTGGTGAAGGACGGCACGCTGGTCGGCTACCAGCTGGACCGGCGCATCGCGCGGCTGACCGGGTTCGACCGGTCCAACGGGTGCGCGTACGCCGACTCCCCAGGCCACGTGCCGGTACAGCGGATGGCCAACGTCTCGCTCCGGCCGGATCCGGCCGGGCTGTCCACCGAGGACCTGATCGGCGGGGTCGACCGGGGCATCTACGTCGTCGGCGACCGGTCCTGGTCGATCGACATGCAGCGCTACAACTTCCAGTTCACCGGACAGCGCTTCTTCAAGATCGAGAACGGGCGGATCACCGGGCAGCTGAAGGACGTCGCCTACCAGGCCACGACCACGGACTTCTGGGGGTCGATGGCCGCGGTCGGCGGGCCGCAGACCTACGTCCTCGGCGGTGCCTTCAACTGCGGCAAGGCCCAGCCGGGCCAGGTGGCCGCCGTGTCCCACGGGTGCCCGTCCGCCCTCTTCAAGGGCGTCAACATCCTCAACACCACGCAGGAGGCCGGTCGATGAGCGCCCGTACCCACAAGCCGCACGAGGTCGTCGAGCAGGCCCTGGCGCTGTCCCGCGCCGACGGCTGTGTCGTGATCGCCGACGAGCACTCCACCGCCAACCTGCGCTGGGCGGGCAACGCGCTCACCACCAACGGCGTGACGCGGGGCCGCACGCTCACCGTGATCGCGACCGTGGACGGCAAGGAAGGCACCGCCTCCGGTGTCGTGTCCCGGTCCGCGGTCACCGCGCAGGAGCTGGAGCCGCTGGTGCGGGCCGCGGAGGCCGCCGCGCGCGGGGCCGCGCCCGCCGAGGACGCCCAGCCGCTGGTCAGCGGGGTGCCGCAGGCCCCGGACTTCACGGACGCGCCCGCCGAGACCTCCTCCGCCGTGTTCGCCGACTTCGCCCCGGCGCTCGGCGACGCCTTCGCACGCGCGCGTGCGGGCGGCCGGGAACTGTACGGCTTCGCCAACCACGAACTGGTGTCGACGTACCTGGGGACGTCCACCGGGCTGCGGCTGCGCCACGACCAGCCCACCGGCACGCTGGAGCTGAACGCCAAGTCACCCGACCGCACACGTTCGGCGTGGGCCGGCCGGTCCACCCGGGACTTCAAGGACGTCGACCCGGGCGCGCTGGACGCCGAGCTGGCCGTACGGCTCGGCTGGGCGGAGCGGCGCGTGGAGCTGCCCGCGGGCCGGTACGAGACGCTGCTGCCGCCCACCGCCGTGGCGGATCTGCTGATCTACCAGCTGTGGTCGGCCTCCGGCCGGGACGCGGCCGAGGGGCGCACGGTGTTCTCCAGGCCGGGCGGCGGCACCCGCGTCGGCGACAAGCTCTCCGAGCTGCCGCTGACCCTGCGCAGCGACCCGAACGAGCCGGGCCTGGAGTGCCCGCCCTTCGTGGTCGCCCACTCCTCCGGCGGCGACCAGTCCGTGTTCGACAACGGGCTGCCGACGCACGCCACCGAGTGGGTCGGCGAGGGCGTGCTCAGGCACCTGACGACCACGCGGCACAGCGCGGGCCTGACCGGGCTGCCGGTCGCCCCGGCGCCCGGGAACCTCGTCCTGGACGGCGGCGGCGACCGCTCCCTGGAGGAGATGGTCGCGGACACCGGCCGCGGGCTGCTGCTGACCTGCCTGTGGTACATCCGCGAGGTCGACCCGGCGACGCTGCTGCTGACGGGCCTGACCCGGGACGGCGTCTACCTCGTCGAGGACGGCGAGGTCACCGGGCAGGTGAACAACTTCCGGTTCAACGAGTCGCCGGTGGACCTGCTGGGCCGGGCCACGGAGGCCGGGCGGACGGAGAAGACGCTGCCGCGTGAGTGGAGCGACTGGTTCACCCGGGCCGCGATGCCCGCGCTGCGCATCCCGGATTTCAATATGAGCTCTGTCAGCCAGGGCGTATAACCTCGTAGGCGTTCGTGGTCGGGTGTCACCCGGCCGCCCGAAGATCTCAAGGAGACACGAGAACCGTGACGGACATCGTCGACGAGCTGAAGTGGCGGGGGCTCATCGCCCTCTCCACGGACGAGGACGCACTGCGCAAGGCGTTCGCGGACGGCCCCGTCACGTTCTATTGCGGCTTCGACCCGACCGCGCCCAGCCTGCACCTGGGCAATCTCGTGCAGATCCTGACGATGCGCCGCATCCAGGAGGCGGGCAACCGTCCGCTGGCGCTGGTCGGCGGGGCCACGGGGCTCATCGGCGACCCGAAGCCCACGGCCGAGCGCACGCTCAACGCGCCGGAGGTGGTGGCCGGCTGGGTGGAGCGGCTGCGCGCCCAGATCGAGCCGCTGCTCCACTTCGACGGACCGAACGCCGCGGTGATGGTCAACAACCTGGACTGGACCCAGGGACTGTCGGCCATCGAGTTCCTGCGGGACATCGGCAAGCACTTCCGGGTCAACAAGATGATCGCCAAGGAGGCCGTCTCCCGGCGGCTCAACTCGGACGCGGGCATCAGCTACACCGAGTTCAGCTACCAGATCCTGCAGGGCATGGACTTCCTGGAGCTGTACCGGCGGCACGGGTGCGCCCTGCAGACCGGCGGCAGTGACCAGTGGGGCAACCTCACCTCCGGCACGGACCTGATCCACCGGGTCGAGCCGGACGCCGTGGTGCACGCGCTGGGCACCCCGCTGATCACCAAGGCGGACGGCACCAAGTTCGGCAAGACCGAGTCCGGCACGGTGTGGCTCGACCCGGAGATGACCACGCCGTACGCCTTCTACCAGTTCTGGGTGAACGCGGACGACCGGGACGTCTCCAAGTTCCTGCGCATCTTCAGCTTCCGCTCCCGCGAGGAGATCGAGGAGCTGGAGCGCCAGACGCAGGAGCGTCCGCAGGCCCGGGCGGCGCAGCGGGCGCTCGCCGAGGAACTGACGACCCTGGTGCACGGCGCGGGCCAGACGGCCGCGGTGATCGCCGCGTCCAAGGCGCTGTTCGGCCAGGGCGAGCTGGCGGAGCTGGACGAGAAGACACTGGCCGCGGCGCTGTCCGAGGTGCCGCACGTCCGGGTCGCCGAGCTGGCTCCGGTGGTCGACCTGTTCGCCGAGGTCGGCCTGGTGGCCAGCAAGTCCGCCGCCCGGCGGACGGTGAAGGAGGGCGGGGCCTACGTGAACAACGTCAAGGTCACCGCGGAGGACTCCGTGCCGGGCGCCGGGGAGCTGCTGCACGGGCGGTGGCTGGTGCTGCGGCGCGGGAAGAAGAACCTGGCCGCCGTGGAGGTCACCGGCGGCTGAGCGTCGTGGGGGCGCGGGTGAGCCGGCGAGTTCGGCCACGGTGTGGTCACTCGCGCGGCTCCCCCGCGCCCTCCGGGGGTGAGGCTCAGGCGCGCTGTTGCTTTCTCTTGCCCAGCGTGGCCATGTACAGGGCGTCCACGGCCGCGACGATGATGATCGCGGCCACCAGCTGGAAGATGTGCCGGCTCCAGTCGATTCCCCGGGTCGCCTCCACGCCGACCGCGCGGGCCACCGCGTTGCCCACGATGGCGCCCAGCATGCCGCAGATGGTGGTCAGCCACAGCGGGCTGTGCTGCTTGCCCGGAATGATCGCCTTGGCGATGAGGCCCAGCACGAATCCCACGATGATCGCCCACAACCAGCCCATGGCTGCCTCCTCGTACGGCTCGACGTGAGCATTACGGTCAGTGTCGTGGGGTCCGCCGTACGGCGCACGTCGGGTTCGCCCGTTCGCGGCGGGCCGGCGACGTCACCGCAGGCAGAGCGCGACCCGGTCTCGTGGGCGGCGGGTGCGCGGCGTACCGTGGAGATGTCCCGGCCGGTTCCCCGCCGGGTGGGGACAAGGGTGCGGGCCGGGGAGAGTCCGATGCGGGCGGATGGTGGGATGAGATGCGGAAACAGCACGGCGGCAGCGGCCAGGTGTTCCGGATCACCGGTGCCCGGACCGGTCTCGCCGAGGACGTCCGGGGCCGGCAGCGCCGGTATGTGATCTCGATGTCGGTCCGTACCGTGTCGGTGATCCTGGCGGCCTCGCTGTGGAACGTCGAGCGGTACGTCGCCATCGTCGCGCTCGTCTTCGGTGCGCTGCTCCCCTATGTCGCCGTGGTGATCGCCAACGCGGGCCGGGAGCGGCCGCCGTCGCTTCCCTCGACGTTCGTCGTGGCGCCGCCGCGTCCGATGATCGCGCCGCCGCGGACCGACGACGAACAGCCGGAATCCGTACGGGAGTCGGTACCGGAGGACGTGCCGGAGGACGAGGCGGCGCACGAGGCGGGCGTGCGCGGTGAGCGCACCGGCCCGGCGTGAGCACGGCCGACCCGTCGGAAGCGGAACGCGGCCCCTCTCCAAGCTCAAGAAAAGCTCAGATCAATCCTGCTGTTCCGGTGCCGGGCGGTGGGGTACCCGTGACATACTGCGTACGCGCTCCGCATCCCCCGTCGGAGCGACGGACCGACGCCGGGCAGCTCCCCCCGTGGCTGCCCGGCGTCGCCTTGTTTCCGCCCATTCGTGAGACGACCCCGAGACGAATCCGTGAGTGACGAGACCCCGATCTGCTCCGCCAAGGGCTGCCGTGCCGCCGCCGTCTGGGTGCTGGCCTGGAACAATCCCAAGATCCATACGCCGGAGCGGCGCAAGACCTGGCTCGCCTGTGACGAGCACCGCGAACATCTCTCGCAGTTCCTCGGCGTGCGGGGGTTCCTGAAGGACGTCGTGAAGTTCGAGGAGTGGCGGGCGGCCGAGGAGGGCTAGGGCCGTTTGCTCCAGGGCCTGTCTGACAGGCCCTAGCCGCCGATCGCCGACATCGGGCGGTCCGGCTGGACGAACGAGGGGTCGTCCAGGCCCGCGCCCGCCTTCTTGCCCCACATCGCCAGCCGCCAGAGGCGGGCGATCTCCTCGTCCGGTGCCCCGGACCGCAGGGCGGCGCGCAGGTCGGTCTCCTCGGTGGCGAACAGGCAGGTGCGTATCTGGCCGTCGGCGGTGAGTCGGGTGCGGTCGCAGGCCGCGCAGAACGGGCGGGTGACCGAGGCGATCACGCCGACCCGGTGGGGGCCGCCGTCGACCAGCCAGCGCTCCGCCGGTGCCGAGCCGCGCTCGTCGGCGCCCTCGGCGGTGAGCTCGAACCGGGTGCGCAGGGAGGCGAGGATGTCCCCGGCGGTGACCATGCCCTCCCGCTTCCAGCCGTGCTGGGCGTCCAGGGGCATCTGCTCGATGAAGCGCAGCTCGTAGTCGTGCTCGATCGCCCAGGTGAGCAGGTCGGGGGCCTCGTCGTCGTTCAGCCCGGGCATCAGGACCGTGTTGACCTTGACGGGGGTCAGGCCCGCTTCGCGGGCGGCTGTCATACCCTCCAGCACGTCCTTGTGGCGGTCGCGGCGGGTCAGGGTCTTGAAGACGTCCGGGCGGAGGGTGTCCAGGGAGACGTTGACCCGGTCCAGGCCCGCCGTCTTCAGGGCCGCCGCGGTGCGCTTGAGGCCGATCCCGTTGGTGGTGAGGGACATCTGGGGGCGTGGGCCGAGAGCCGCGACGCGCTCGACGATGCCGACCAGGCCCGGCCGGAGCAGGGGCTCGCCGCCGGTGAAGCGGACCTCCTTGATGCCGAGTTCGCGGACCGCGATGTCGATCAGGCGGACGATCTCGTCGTCCGTCAGGAGGTCGGGCTTGGACAGCCACTGCAGCCCTTCCTCGGGCATGCAGTAGGTGCAGCGCAGATTGCACCGGTCGGTGAGCGAGACCCTCAGGTCGGTGGCCACTCGGCCGTAGGTGTCGATGAGCACGTGGGCCCCCTCCCTCTCCCGATCATCACGTTCGGTCGGCTGTGCGTCGTCCGTCACCTGTGAGCCTACGTGACCGCGCCGACATCGACAGCGGCCCGATCCCACGAGGTGGGGCACGGCCGCGTCGTAGGACCGTACAGTCCCGCACGACGCGGCCGTCCGTGCGAACCTCAGTGCGCTCCGGTGCCGGTCAGGGACCGCACCTCCAGTTCCGCGTACTTCCCGGCGTCCGGGACCTCCTTCGACAGCAGGGTGCCCACGGCACCCAGCAGGAATCCCACGGGGATGGAGATGATCCCGGGGTTCTCCAGCGGGAACCAGTGGAAGTCGACGCCGGGGAACATCGAGGTCGGCTTGCCGGAGACCACCGGGGAGAACAGCACCAGGCCGACGGCGGTGACCAGGCCGCCGTAGATCGACCACAGGGCGCCCGCGGTGGTGAACCGCTTCCAGAAGAGGCTGTAGAGGATGGTCGGCAGGTTGGCGGAGGCGGCGACCGCGAAGGCGAGGGCGACCAGGCCGGCCACGTTCAGGTCGCGGGCCAGGGCACCGAGCACGATCGAGACGGCGCCGATGCCGACGGTCGCCCAGCGGGCCGCGCCCAGCTCCTGCTTCTCGGTGGCCCGGCCCCTCTTGATGACGTTCGCGTAGATGTCGTGCGCGAACGAGGACGAGGAGGCGAGGGTGAGTCCGGCGACGACCGCGAGGATCGTGGCGAAGGCGACCGCGGAGATGGTGGCCAGCAGTACCGCTCCCCAGTTGGAGTGGACGCCGCCCAGATGCAGTGCGAGGAGCGGTGCCGCCGTGTTGCCCGCCTTGTTGGAGGCGATGATCTCGTCCGGTTTGATCAGCGCGGCGGCGCCGAAGCCGAGGGCGAGGGTCATCAGGTAGAAGACGCCGATCAGGCCGATAGCCCAGATCACGGACTTTCGGGCGGCCTTGGCGGTGGGCACCGTGTAGAAGCGGATCAGGATGTGCGGCAGACCGGCGGTGCCGAGGACCAGGGCGATGCCGAGCGAGAGGAAGTCCAGTTTGGTCGTGCCGGTGGCGCCGTACTTCAGTCCCGGCTCCAGGAAGGCGCTGCCCTTGCCGCTGTTGTCGGCGGCCTTCCCGAGCAGGTCCGAGACGTTGAAGTTGAACTTGATCAGCACCAGGAAGGTCAGCAGCAGCGCACCGATGATCAGCAGCACCGCCTTGACCATCTGGACCCAGGTGGTGCCCTTCATGCCGCCGATGGTGACGTACACGATCATCAGTACGCCGACCAGGGCGACGATGCCGATCTTGCCGGCGTCGCTGGTGATGCCGAGGAGCAGGGAGACGAGGACGCCGGCGCCGGCCATCTGGGCCAGCAGGTAGAAGATCGAGACCACGATGGTGGAGGTGCCGGCGGCCGTACGGACCGGGCGCTGGCGCATCCGGTAGGCCAGCACGTCGCCCATCGTGTAGCGGCCGGAGTTGCGCAGCGGCTCGGCGACCAGGAGCAGGGCGACGAGCCAGGCGACGAGGAAGCCGATGGAGTACAGGAAGCCGTCGTAACCGAAGAGGGCGATGGCGCCGGCGATGCCGAGGAAGGACGCGGCGGACATGTAGTCGCCGGAGACGGCGAGGCCGTTCTGGAAGCCGGTGAACTGCCGTCCGCCGGCGTAGAAGTCGGCGGCGTCCTTGGTCTGCCGGCCCGCCCAGACGGTGATGACGAGGGTCGCGGCGACGAACACCGCGAACAGGGTGATGATCAGTGTCCGGTGCTCGCTCGCCTCGCCGGCGGCCAGCAGGGTGTGCTGCGCGGGGCTCATGAGCGGCCCTCCATACGGGACTTGATGGCCTCGGCCTTCGGGTCGAGCTTCGCAGCGGCGTGCCGCGCGTACCACCAGGCGATGAGGAACGTGGTGAGGAACTGGGCGAGGCCCAGGACGAGGGCGACGTTGATGTTGCCGGCCACCTTGGTGCCCATGAAGCCGCCCGCGTAGTTGGACAGCAGCACGTAGAGCAGGTACCAGGCGATGAAGGCGATGGTCAGCGGGAAGGCGAAGGAGCGGTAGGCGCGGCGCAGTTCACCGAACTCCGCGCTCTGCTGCACCTCGGTGAACTCCTCGGTGGAGGGAAGGTGGGCTGGGGATTTCGCGGGTGGCGGTGTCTCGGTTGCCACGGAGTCTCCTCGCGTCACGGACATGCGCTTTCTGACCTCACAGAACGGGATCACATTACAGGGAGTCACCGATCCGCTCCCTGCTGTGACTCCGGCGGGGACACGATCCTGATGGGCCCCCTGTCCACGGTCACGGCGCCACGCGTGGACCGGTTCAACGCCGCCCGGCCCTTTCGGAGATCAGGCCCGGGAGATAACTTCGCTCTGCACCACCCGTCATGTACCTGCCCGAGCACCACCCGTGCCTCGGGCGGTCTCGTATCCGGACGATGTGGAGATCCCATGGCTCATCTGCGCTCCAGACGCCGACTCGCGCTCGCCGTGCCGGTCGTGCTGTCGCTGACCGCCACGCTCGGATTCCTGCCGTCGGCGGCGTCGGCGGCGACTTCGGCGGCCTCCGCGGACACGGCGGCACGGGCGGCGGACGGCCCCGGCCTCGCGTACGTGGTCAACACCAGGACGGACCATCGCACGATCGAGTCGGTGCGGCAGGAGATCATCCGCAACGGCGGTTCCGTCGTGGCGAGTTACGACCGGATCGGGGTGATCGTCGTCCACTCCGCGAACCCCGACTTCGGGGCGCGGATGCGTGCGGTGCGCGGTGTGCGGTCGGCGGGCGCCACGCGTACGGCTCCGCTGACGGCGGCGGGCACGACGGACGAGGGTGCGGTGCGGGTCCTGTCGAAGGCGGAGGCCGCCAGGGCGGCCCGGGCGGCGACGGCGGGCCAGGAGCCGCTGGAGGCCGACCAGTGGGACCTGCGGGCGATCGGCGCCGACCGGGCCGCGGCGATCGACCCGGGCAGCCGAAGCGTCACCGTCGGGGTCATCGACACGGGCGTGGACGACACCCACCCGGACATCGCCCCGAACTTCTCCGCGTCCCAGTCCGCGAGCTGCGTGAGCGGCAAGGCGGACACGACGTACGGCGCGTGGCGGCCGGCGGACGCCGACCACTACCACGGCACCCATGTGGCGGGCGAGATAGCCGCGGCCCGCAACGGCATAGGCGTGGCCGGGGTGGCGCCGGGCGTGAAGGTCGCGAGCATCACCGTGGCCCAGCCGGACTCGACCTCGCTGTTCTATCCGGAGAGCGTGGTCTGCGCCTTCGTGTTCGCCGCGGACCACGGCATCGACATCACCAACAACAGCTACTACGTTGATCCGTGGCTGTACAACTGCATGGACGATCCCGATCAACGCGCCATCGTTGACGCGGTCAACAGGGCCCAGCTGTACGCCCAGCGCAAGGGCACCCTCAACGTCGCCTCGGCGGGCAACTCCAACGACGACCTGGACGCCGACGCGATCACGGACACCTCCAGCCCCGACGACTCGACCGCCGGGACCCGCACGGTCGATCCGCACGAGTGCTTCGACGTGCCGACCCAGCTGCCCGGCGTGGTCACCGTGAGCGCGGTGGGCGCGAAGGGCGCCAAGGCGTACTACTCGAGCTACGGCCGTGGTGTGGTCGACGTCGCGGGGCCGGGCGGGGACCGGTTCCAGATCCCGGACACGCCGTCGAAGAACGGCCGCATCCTGTCGACGCTGCCGAACGGCCAGTACGGCTGGCTGCAGGGCACCTCGATGGCCTCCCCGCACGTCGCCGCGGTGGCCGCGCTGCTGAAATCGGCCCACCCGCACGCCACTCCGGAACGGCTCCAGGAGCTGCTGAAGGCGCAGGCGGACAACCCGGGCTGCCCGGCCGAGCCGTACGACGGTGACGGCGACGGGGTGGTCGACGCGACCTGTGCGGGCGGCAAGCGGGTCAACGGCTTCTACGGCTTCGGGGTGGTCAACGCACTGCGCGCGGTCGAGTAGCAGCCGACGCTTCACTCCACGACACCGGCCGACATTGTTGATTGAATCAATACTGCATAGTGAAGTAATGACTGCAATCAATGATGCTTGGTCGGCCGTGGGCGGGGCGCCCGGTCTGCTGTCGCGCGTCTCGGCCGTCGCACGCCGGGACGCCCTCGACGCGCGGCTGCCGGTACGGGACCTGGCCCGCGCGTGTGTGGGAGCGTGCGCGCTCGCAGCCGCCGAACTGGGGGCACGGCGGGCCGGGCTCGCCGAGGTGCCGGCGGTCACCGTGGACGATGGCGCGGTGGCCGCGGCCTTCCGCAGCGAGCGGCTCCTGCGGGTCGACGGCCGGGCACCGGACGCCTTCGCGCCGCTGTCCCGCTTCTGGCGGACGGCCGACGGCTGGGTGCGGACCCACGCCAACTACCCGCACCACCGGGCCCGGCTGCTGGCGGCGCTGGGCCTGCCGCAGGACGCCTCGGCGGAACAGGTCGCCGGCCGGCTCGCCGAGCGCTCCGCCCTGGAGACCGAGGAGACCGTGTACGGCGCCGGAGGCCTCGCCGTGGCCCTGCGCACACCCGGGGAGTGGCAGGCCCACGAGCAGGCGGCCGAGGTGGCGGCGCGACCGCTGGTCGAGCGGGAACGTCGGGACACGGCCCGCACGCGCGTGCTGCCTCCGCTCGATCCGGACGCCGCCGTCCTGCTGCCGGCCGCCGGACTGCGCGTGCTCGACCTGACCCGGGTCCTGGCGGGCCCGGTCGCCACCCGCACCCTCGCCCTGCTGGGCGCGGACGTGCTGCGCGTGGACGCGCCACGGCTGCCGGAACTGCCGGACCAGCACGCCGACACGGGCTTCGGCAAGCGGTCCGCCACGCTCGACCTGACAACCGGCCGGGACACCTTCGAGGAGCTGCTGAGCACGGCCGACGTCGTGGTCACCGGGTACCGGCCGGGCGCCCTCGACCGGTTCGGGCTCTCCCCCGGCGAGCTGGCCGCCCGGCGCCCCGGCCTGGTCGTGGCACAGGTGTCGGCGTGGGGCGCGTACGGGCCGTGGGGCGGGCGACGCGGCTTCGACAGCCTGGTGCAGGTCGCCACCGGCATCGCGGTGACCGAGGGCACCGCCGGGGAGCCGGGCGCGCTGCCCGCGCAGGCCCTGGACCACGGCACCGGCTACCTGCTGGCGGCGGCCGTGCTGCGGGCCCTGACCGAGCAGTCGTACGAGGGCGGCAGCCGGCTGGTGCGGCTGGCGCTGGTCCGGTCCGCCCACTGGCTGACGGCCGGTATCGGGGCCGGCCCGGCCGGGGGAACGCCCTGCCCCGACCCGGACGCCTGGCTGACCGAGACGGACAGTGCCCTCGGCCGCCTGCGGCACGCCCGCCCGCCCGTGTCCTTCGCCGGCGGCCCCACCGGCTGGCAGCGGCCTCCGGTGCCGTGGGGCTCGGATCCGGCGACGTGGCGGTGACGCCGGTTCAGCCGTTGGTCACCAGCACCTTGAGCGCCGTGCGCTCGTCCATGGCCTTGTAGCCGGCCGGAACGCCCTCGATGTCGACGGTCATGTCGAACACCGGCGAGGGGTCGATCGTGCCGTCGAGGACGTCGGGCAGCAGGTCGGGGATGTAGGCGCGGACCGGGGCGACGCCGCCGCGCAGCGCGATGTTGCGGTCGAACATCACCCCGAGGTCCAGTCCGGTGCCGCTGCCGTGGGGCACGCCGACGAAACCGATGGCGCCGCCGTCGCGGGTGACGTTGACGGCCGTCCGCATGGACTGCTCGGTGCCGACCGCCTCCACGACGGCGTGCGCGCCCTGCCCGCGGGTCAGCTCGCGGACGGCCTCGACGGCCGCGTCCCCGCGCTCGGCGACGACGTCGGTCGCGCCGAACCGGCGCGCGATCCCGGTCCGCGCCTCGTGCCGGCCGAGCGCGATGATCCGCTCGGCGCCGAGCCGCTTGGCGGCCAGCACGGCGCACAGGCCCACCGCGCCGTCACCGACGACCGCGACGGTGGCGCCGGGCCGGGCGCCCGCGCCGAGGGCGGCGTGGTGGCCGGTGCCGAGGACGTCGGAGAGGGTCAGCAGGGCGGACAGCAGGCGGTCGTCGGAGGCCGCCTCCTTGGGCAGCCGCACCAGGGTGCCGTCGGCGAACGGCACGCGGACGGCCTCGCCCTGGCCGCCGTCGTAGCCGACGGAGCCCCAGAAGCCGCCGTGCTCGCAGGACGTGTTCAGGCCCTCGCGGCAGTAGTCGCAGACGCCGTCGGACCACATGAAGGGCGCGACCACCAGGTCACCGCGCCGGACGGTGCTCACCCCGGAACCGGTCTCCTCCACGACACCGAGGAACTCGTGTCCTATCCGCTGCCCCGGCTGCCGGGCCGCCTCACCGCGGTAGGCCCACAGGTCGCTGCCGCAGATGCAGGCCCGCAGCACGCGTACGACGGCGTCGGTGGGCAACTGCACGACGGGCTCGGGAACGTCCTCCACGCGCATGTCGAAGGGGGCGTGGATGGTGGTGGCGCGCATGGCGGGGTCCTTCTCGTGCGGGATGGTGCGAGGTCGTCCGGGGCGCTCGGGGGTGTCGAGCGCACTACACGGTACGTCGCCCGCCGCGCGGGCCGCGCGGCGAGGTGAGCCACGCTCGCCGGGCCGCCCGGCTCACCCGTCCCGGCCTGTGCGGACCACCGGGTGAGCGGCCCCGTCGGACCGTGAGCGGCCCCCTCAGATCCCCGCCGCCCCCAGCAGGCTCCCCGCCCCGTAGGTGACCCCCATCGCCAGTGCCCCGCCCGCCACGGTGCGCGGTACGGCCCGCTTCGGGTCCGCCGCGCCGAGGCGGGCACTGGTCCAGCCGGTGACGACGAGGGCGGCCAGGACCGAGACGACCGTGACGGGTACACGCCAGCCGGCCGGGGGGAGGACGATGGCCAGCAGGGGGAGCAGGGCGCCCGCGGTGAAGGCCAGGAAGCTCGCCCACGCCGCGTGCCAGGGGTTGGTCAGCTCGTCCGGGTCGATGCCCAGCTCCACGCGCGCGTGGGCCCTCAGCGCGTCCCGCGCGGTGAGCTGTTCGGCGGCTTCGCGGGCCACCTCAGGGGACAGGCCGCGGTCCGCCAGCAACTCGGTCAGTTCGAGCAGCTCCTCCTCCGGCTGCTCGCGCAGTTCCCGCTTCTCCACGGCCAGCGCGGCCATCTCCGAGTCGCGCTGGGTGGAGACGGAGACGTATTCGCCGGCCGCCATGGACATCGAGCCGGCGAGCAGGCCGGCCAGTCCGGCGGTGAGCAGGGCGGCCCGGCTCCCGGTCGCGCCGGCCACGCCGACGACCAGTCCCGCGGTGGAGACGATGCCGTCGTTCGCGCCCAGCGCGGCCGCCCGGAGCCAGTTGAGCCGGGAGCCGAGCGCGCTGCCGTGGGCCTCGTCGTGCGTGGGTTCCGTCACAGCAGGGAGGATCCCACCCCGGCGGTCGTCCCCGCCGCAGGGACACCGGTCACCACACCCGGACCGACGCTCCGCGCGCGAACACCGGGCTGGTCGCACCGGCCGGCGGTTCCGCCAGAGGTTCGGCGATCTCCGCCACCGTGGGCCCGACCTTCGCCGCTACGGCGTCCAGGAGGGCGAGGTCGAAACCGTAGACCCGGGCCGCGTTGCCGCCGACCATGGCGGCGACCTCCGCGCGCGGGACGCCCGCGTAGGCGAACCGCAGGGCCTCGCGGGTGTACGGGTACGTGCCCTCGTCGTGCGGGTAGTCGCTCCCCCACATGATCTTGTCGACACCGATGCGGTCGCGCAGCGGCACCTCGTGGGGGCGCATGAAGCTGGCGCCGACGTAGCAGTTGTCGTGCCAGACGCGGGAGGGTGCCGCCCCCATGCCCGCGGCCAGGCCGGTGCCGAACTTGGCCTCCGCGGTGTCGCCCTGAGCGGCCGTGGCGACCAGGCGGCCGTGGTAGTAGTCCAGCATGTCCAGGACACCGGGGATCCAGCCGGAGCCCTGCTCGGTCAGGACCAGTCTCAGGTCCGGGTGGCGGCGGAAGGCGCCGCCGAAGACCAGGTGCCACAGGGCCCGGTGGGAGAACCAGGTCGTCTCCACCATGAACACCGCGCGGGCGGCGGGTTCCTCGCCGAGCGGCGGGGACGCGGAGCCCGCGTGGTGGTTGACGGGAAGGCCGAGCTCCGCGCAGGCGGCCCAGATCGGGTCGTACGTCCGTGAGTACAGCTCGGGCAGTCCGGATCCGGGCGGGGTGCCGGGCAGCATCAGGCCGCCCCTCAGGCCCGCCGAGGCGGCCCACCGGATCTCCTTGACGGCCTCCTCCACGTCACCGAGGAGGATCTGGAAGACGCCGGCCCGGCGGCCCGGTGCCGCCGCGCAGAAGTCCGCGAGCCACCGGTTGTGGGCACGCAGTCCCGCCCAGCGCCGCTCGAAGTCCTCGGCGTTCGGGGGCGGGGCCATGAGCGAGCCGGACGGGAAGAACGGCGGGATGGTGTTGGGGAAGATCACCTCCCCGACGATTCCGTCCGCCTCCGCCTCCGCCAGCCGCCGCTCGGAGTTCCAGTTCCGGTCGGCGGCGTCGGCGAGGAGGTCCTCGTAGGGGTTGACGTAGGTGGCGGCCCAGACGTCGAAGTCGTCGTGGTGGCGCTTGGCCAGGTACGGCTTGTAGTCCAGCAGGTCGGCACCGGCGTGGCAGTCGGCCGAGATCACCGTGTAGCGGTCCGTCACCGGGTCACCTCCGGGCGGGGGAAGTCGCGGTCGGGTCCGGTGAGCGGGAAGTCGCCGCCCGTCAGCCAGTGCCGGCCGCTCTCGCGCGAGCGTGCCCAGGACGCCTCCACGGCCGCCTGGTCGGCGCTCTGGCCGAGGTCGGCGGGTGTGGGGCCGATGCGGCGGGCCAGGGGCGCCAGTTTCGCGGCGTCGAAGCCGAACGTCTCGGCCGCGGCGAGGCCCAGGATGCGGCGGGTCTCGGCGACCGGGATGTCGTGGAAGGTACGGCGCAGCCACGCGCGCGTGTCCGGCCAGGTGCCCTCGGGGTGCGGGAAGTCGCTGCCCCACAGGATGTTGTCGACGCCGATCTCGTAGCGCTGGGCCAGTTCGCGCCGCTTGGTGTTGGTGGCGCAGACGAAGACCTGCCGGTCCAGGTACTCGTGCGGCGGGCGGGTCAGCTCCGCGAACGGGGAGAGTTTCTTGCCGCCGTGGGCGCCGAGGTAGAGGCGGTCCATGAACCACAGCACGTTCGGCAGCCACCAGCAGCCCGACTCGGCGACGCCGAAGCGCAGGCCCGGGTGGCGTTCGAAGACGCCGGACCAGAGCAGGAACCACAGCGGGCGGGCCGGCCACCAGGTGACCTCGGAGACGTAGATGCCGAGGTGCTCACCGTACTCGTGGCGGGGCGCGGCACCGGAGTGGGTGAGCACCGGCATGCCGCACTCGGCCGCCGCCGCCCAGACGGGGTCGTAGCGGCGGTCGTGGTACGGCTCGTGCCCGGCCCACATCGCGGGGATCATCAGGGCGCCGAGGCCGGACTCCCTGGCGCGGCGGATCTCCGCGACGACCCGGTCGACGGGGGCCGTGACGGGCAGCAGGGCGACTCCGCAGTGCCGTTCGGGATGTTCGGACACGAACTCCGCCAGCCAGCGGTTGTGTGCCTGCGCGCCCGCCATCCCCAGTTCGGGGTCCTGGTCGCCGGAGAGGCCGAGGCCCACG
Organism: Streptomyces sp. NPDC042638; assembly: GCF_040647235.1. NCBI lineage: Bacteria > Bacillati > Actinomycetota > Actinomycetes > Kitasatosporales > Streptomycetaceae > Streptomyces > Streptomyces sp. NPDC042638. The sequence continues at coordinate 307,296 of NZ_JBEZBT010000002.1, read as the reverse complement.
CCGAAGGGGGCGGCGGTCCGGCTGTCCACGGCGTCGGCGTCCGGGAAGACGACCTCGGCAGCCACCCCGTCGCCGTCCAGTTCCCTCAGGCGCCGCGCGGTGTCCCAGCCGCCGCGCAGGCCCTCCTCGTTCTCGCGGAACCACCGGTCGGCGAACGCCTCGTTGCGGACGCCGAGCCGGGTCATCTCCGCACGGCGCCGGTCGCGGCCCGCGAGGAACTCGTCGAAGTCCCGGTGGAAACGGGTCTCCAGGTAGGGCCGGTACCGCTCGGTGGGCAGTCCGGCATGGCAGTCGGAGGAGATGATCAGGTACGGGTCCAGGCCGGACACGACGTCGGTCACGGCAGCCTCCCGGTCAGTCGAGTACGAAGCTTTCGAGGTACGAGGGGTTCGCGCGGTCCAGCATCGACCGGGACCGCGCGCGGATCTGCGCGTCGCTGTGTCCGCCCGCCGGCAGCAGCCAGAAGCGGTCCTCCCGGATGCCGTCCACGACGAGGTCGGCGACTTCCCCGACGGGCGTGAAGCGGACCTCCTGGCCGGCCGCGCGCATCGCGGCCTCCCACTGGTCGAGGCTGCGGTAGGGGGTCCTGCGCGGGCGTTCCTTGGCGTAGCGGGCGGGGCGGTTGCGGTGCGACTCCCACAGGCCGGTGCGCAGCATGTGCGGGCCGGGGAAGAGGACGGAGGCGCCCACGCGCGCGTGTTCCGCCCTGAGGTGGGCGTAGAGGGACTCGGTCAGGGTGACGACGGCCGCCTTGGTGACCGCGTAGACGGAGGCGGTCGGGAGCGGTGCGACGCCGCCGTCGGTGGAGGATGTATTGACCACATGACCGGGTTGACCCGACTTGATCATCCTGGGCACGAACGCCTGGACGCCGTGGAAGACGCCCCATACGTTGACGGCGAAGGCCCACTTCCAGTCGTTCGGGTCGTGCTCCCACATACGGCCCTCGGCGCCGGAGCCGACACCCGCGTTGTTGCACAGGACGTGCACGGCGCCGTAGGTGTCGTACGCCGTGTCGGCCAGTGCCATGACCTGGTCGCGTTCGCCGACGTCGACCACGCGCGCGTGGACGTCGGCGCCCTCGGCGCGCAGGCCGGCGGCGGCCTTGTCCAGGGCGGCCTCCTCGACGTCCGCGAGGACGACCTTCAGGCCGTCGGCCGCGAACCGCCGGGCCATGGCCAGCCCGATCCCGCTCGCCGCTCCGGTGACGACGGCGACCTGTCCCGCCAGCAGCCGCATCACGCGCTCCCCGCGGGCGGCCCGTCGTGGGCCTGGAGCGGGTCGTCGTAGCGCTGGTGGACGTAGGGCAGCAGGGCCTGCGCGTCGACCCGTTCGGCCACCCGTCCGCTCTGGTCGCTGGTCTTCTCGCCGACCGTGATCTCCAGCAGGCGCAGCACCGGGAGGTCGGCGACGGGGTCGTACAGGGACTCGCGCAGCACCACGTCCCCCGTGACCCGTTCCAGCCGGCGCACCTTCTCGTGCCGTACGCAGTGCACGAGCACGGGCTCACCGTCGAAGCCGGAACCGTCCACGGCGGGCAGGAACTTGAAGTAGAAGTCGGTCCTGCGCGCGGGCTCGGGCAGGGGCAGCGGGCCGCTCGCCGCGCCCCTGATCTCCACGAAGGCGATGCCGTGCCGCGCCATCGACGCCCGTACGACGAGACCGTCGCGCTCGACGGTGATCTCGCCGAGCTTCTTGGGCTCCCCGAAGACCTCGCGGCCGCCGGTGAGGGCGCGCTCGTGGCTCATCGGCATCACCAGCGGGTACCACCCGTCGACCTCGCCGTGGGCGGCGGCCACCGCGAAGGAGCCCGCGCCGAGCGGATATCCGGGCAGGTCGACCCTGCTGACGGTCGCCCGCACCAGGGGCCGTCCGGTGGGCTTCAGCGGGGGCGGCAGCACCGCCGCGACCGCGTCCGGGTCGGTCTCCCAGACGGCCACCACACCGGTGGACCAGATGCCGGGGAGCCGTGCGCTCGCGGTGCGTTTGGCGGCGATCTCCCGTTCGGTGCGTGCGCCGTACCGTACACGTGCCATGGGTGTACCCACCCTTCTTCTGACGGACCGTCATCTGTAACACAGTTACAGCAGACCGGGTGCGGGGTAAATACGCGTGCACGGACGGGAGTTAGGGGGATCATGGCGAGCGGGGCGAGGGGTGCGCTGACCCGGGAGGCGGTGCTGGAGGCCGCGGCGGGACTGGTGCGGCGGCGCGGTCCGGACGCGCTGACGATGCGCGGGCTCGCCGCCGAGCTGGGCACGGCGGTCACGTCGATCTACTGGCACGTCGGGGGCCGCGAGGCGCTGCTCGACGCGCTCGTGGAGCGGACCGTGGCCGGTCTCGGCGAGATCCGCCCCTCCGGGCGCACCCCGGAGCAGCGTGTGCTGTCGGTCGCGCGCGCTCTGCGGCGCCAGCTGCGCGACCATCCGCATCTGGTGGCCCTGGTCCACGAGCGGGGTCTGACCGAGCGGATGTTCCTGCCCGCCCAGCGGGTCCTGGTGCGCGAGGCGCACGCGGCGGGGCTGCGCGGGGCCCGGGCCGCCGAGTTCGTCCGGGCCGTGCAGTTCCAGGTGGTCGGGCACGTGCTGGTCGAGCGCAACCGCGAGCGGGCCCCGGCGCAGCACCCCGGCGAGCCGGAACTGTGGCGCGCCGGGAGCGCCGGGGACGACCCCGCCCTGGCCCGGGCACTGGCCCGCCCGGTGGACACGGAACGGCTGTTCGTGACGGCGGTACGGGCGCTGGTGCGGTCCCTGCTGGCACCGCACGGAGTATGACCGGCCCGCCCGTTCCCCCTGCGCCCGTCCGAGCACCTGCGCGGTGACCGAGCACGGGGGCGAGCCCGGGTCGCCCGGACGGGACCTTGGGGACCGCGCTGTCAGTCGTGGCCCGTATCCTCATTGACCATGCTCGAAGACCGTGCGACCGCAGTGTCCTCCCCCACCCAGTGGCCGGCCGCGTATCCGAAGGGATACGCGGTCGTTGACGTGGAGACCACCGGCCTGGCCCGGGACGACCGGATCATCTCCGCGGCCGTCTACCGGCTGGACGCGTGCGGCGAGGTCGAGGACCACTGGTACACGCTGGTCAACCCGGAGCGCGATCCGGGTCCCGTGTGGATACACGGTCTGACGAGCGAGGTGCTCGAGGGCGCGCCGCTGTTCGGGGACGTCGCCGAGGAGTTCGCGGCCCGTCTGGACGGCCGGGTGCTCGTGGCGCACAACGCCGTCTTCGACTGGCAGATGATCGCGCGGGAGTACGCGCGCGTGCGGCGCGAGGCGCCGGTGCGTCAGCGGCTGTGCACCATCGCGCTGTCGAAGGAGCTGGGCCTGCCGCTGCCCAACTTCAAGCTGGAGTCGCTGGCGGCGCACTTCGGGGTCGTGCAGCAGCGGGCACACCACGCGCTGGACGACGCGCGGGTGCTGGCGGAGGCGTTCCGGCCCAGCCTGCGGGCCGCGGCGGTGGGCGGTGTCCGGCTGCCGCTGCTGGAGTGCCGGCCGCTGACGGAGTGGTCGGACCGGCCGGTGCCCCGGCAGTCGACGGGCGGCTACGGCGGCTACCGGGCGGGCAGTTGGCGCCCCTCCCGTAAAAGGCCCGCATGCCCCTATCCCAACCCCGGTCGCTACGAAGACGGCAAAGGACTCAAACAGGGCATGCGGGTGGCCTTCTCCGGCGACACGTCGACCGAGCGCGACCTGCTGGAGGACCGGGCCGTGGAGGCCGGGCTGCATATCGCCACCAGCGTCTCCCGGCTGACCAGCCTGCTGGTGACCAACGACCCCGACTCGGGCACGTCCAAGACGGTCAAGGCCCGGCAGTTCGGCACGCCGGTCGTGGACGAGGCCGCGTTCGGGCAGCTGCTCCGGGATGTCGAGCCCGCCGACGGGTGATCGTACGAATGAGTGATTGACCCACGACTCACCCGGACCCCGCTCGCGGTGACCTCTCCGACGACTCACCCTGTGGCGCATGGCGAAATGTGAAGTCTGCGGCAATGAATACGGAATGACCTTCGAGGTGCACGCGCAGGGCGCGATCCATGTGTTCGACTGCTTCTCCTGCGCGATCCACCGCATGGCCCCCATCTGCGAGCACTGCCGTGTGCAGATCATCGGCCAGGGGGTGGAGGCCGACGGCGCGTGGTACTGCGGCGCCCACTGCGCCCGGGCCGAGGGGAAGACGGGCATCGTCGACCGGGTGTGACCCGGTACCCGCCTGATTGCACCCCACGGCTCGGAGGTACCGTCGTGGGGTGCACCGCTACCGCTTCCTGTTGTCCCTCCAGTGGGTCATCCTCACACTCGTCGCGATCGCGCTGATCCCGACGATGATCAGGCTGGGTTTCTGGCAGCAGCACCGGTACGAGGAACGCACCGCCCGCAACGGCCTGGTCTCCACCGCGCTGCACGCCGAGCCGGTCCCGGTCGAGCGGCTGACCTCCCCCGGTCACACCGTGACCCGCGCCGAGAAGTACCGCACGGTCACCGCGACCGGCACCTTCGACACCGCGAAGGAGGTCGTGGTCCGCCGCCGCACCAGCTCCGACGGCCAGGTCGGCTTCCACGTCCTGACCCCGCTCGTCCTCACGGACGGCAAGGTGCTGCTGGTCAACCGGGGCTGGATCCCCGCGAACGGCGCGCAGACCGCCTTCCCGAAGATCCCCGCACCCCCGGCCGGCCCGACCACCGTCACCGGGCGGCTGATGGCCGACGAGACGACCGCGGCGAGCGGCATCAAGAACGTCGACGGCCTCCCCGACCGGCAGATCATGCTGATCAACAGCGCCGAGGAGGCGCGGCGGCTGGGCGCGCGGGTGCTCGGCGGTTACATCCAGCAGACCGCGCCCGAGCCCAAGGGCGGTTCCCCGGAGCAGATCTCCGACCCGGGCAGCGAGGACGCCCCGCTGAACTACGCGTACATGCTCCAGTGGTGGCTGTTCGCGGCGGCCGTTCCGGTCGGCTGGTGGTTCCTGGTCCGGCGGGAGATCCGGGACCGCGAGGAGGCCGCGGCGCAGCCGCAGCCGGAGGAGAGCGAGCCGGCCGCGGTCTGAGCGAGCCGCCGCCCGGTCACTCCGCCGGCGGTCCACCTGATTGGCCCTCTGGTCCGCCGGGAAACCGCATCCCGTGAACGCGCGCATCGACGACTACGCCCTCATCGGCGACGAGCAGACCGCGGGCCTGGTCGGCAAGGACGGCTCGATCGACTGGCTGTGCCTGCCGCGTTTCGACTCCGGGGCGTGCTTCGCCCGTCTGCTGGGCGACGAGGACCACGGCCACTGGCGGATCGCACCCGAGGGAGCGGACACCTGCACGCGCCGCGCCTACCGGCCCGACACCCTCGTCCTCGACACCGAGTGGGAGACCGCCGACGGCACGGTGCGCGTCACCGACCTGATGCCGCAGCGCGACCGCGCGCCCGACGTGGTGCGGATCGTGGAGGGGGTCAGCGGCCGGGTCACCGTCCGCAGCGCCCTGCGCCTCCGCTTCGACTACGGCTCGGTCACCCCGTGGGTGCGCCGCTCGGACGGCCACCGGGTGGCCGTCGCGGGACCGGACTCCGCCTGGCTGCGCGCCGAGCCGGACGTGCACACCTGGGGCGAGGACTTCTGCACCCACTCGCGGTTCACCGTCGCCGAGGGCGACCGGGTCGCGTTCGTCCTCACCTGGCACCCCTCGCACGAGAGGCGTCCGCCGCTCACCGACCCGTACGAGGCGCTGGAGAGCAGCGTGACCGACTGGCGGCGCTGGGCCCGCCAGTGCCGGTACGACGGCCCGTACCGGGACGAGGTCGTCCGCTCCCTCATCACCCTCAAGGCCCTCACCTACGCCCCGACCGGCGGGATCGTCGCCGCGGCGACCACGTCGCTGCCCGAGAAGCCGGGCGGCGTGCGCAACTGGGACTACCGGTACTGCTGGCTGCGCGACTCCACCCTCACCCTCGGCGCGCTGCTCACCGCGGGTTACCGCGAGGAGGCCGAGGCCTGGCGGGACTGGCTGCTGCGCGCGGTCGCCGGTGACCCGGCCGACCTGCAGATCATGTACGGCGTCGCGGGTGAACGGCGGCTGCCGGAGACGGAACTGCCGTGGCTGCCCGGCTTCCTCGGCTCCGCCCCCGTACGCATCGGCAACGGCGCGGTCGACCAGCTCCAGCTGGACGTGTACGGCGAGGTGATGGACTCGCTGTCGCTGGCCCGCGCGTCGGGCGTGCCGACCCGGCCGCACATGTGGGCCATGCAGCGCTCGCTGATGAGGTTCCTGGAATCGGCGTGGCGGCAGCCGGACGAGGGCCTGTGGGAGGTGCGCGGCGGCCGGCGCCAGTTCGTGTACTCCAAGGTGATGGTGTGGGTGGCCGCCGACCGGGCCGTGCGGACGCTGGAGAGGCACAAGGAGCTGGACGGCGACCTGGAGGGCTGGCGCAGACTGCGCGAGGAGGTCCACCGGGAGGTGTGCGAGAGGGGTTTCGACGCCGAGCGCAACACCTTCACCCAGTACTACGGCTCCCGCGAACTCGACGCGGCCCTGCTGCTCATCCCCCGGGTCGGGTTCCTGCCGCCGGAGGACCCGCGGGTGACCGGCACGGTCGACGCGATCCGCGAGAACCTCGGGCACAACGGCTTCCTGCGCCGCTACGACACCGAGGACTCGCTGGTCGACGGGCTGCCGAGCGGCGAGGGCGCCTTTCTGGCCTGCTCCTTCTGGCTGGCCGACGCGCTGCACCTGACCGGCCGGACGAAGGAGGCCCGCGAGCTGTTCGACCGGCTGGTGGGCCTGTGCAACGACGTGGGCCTGCTGGCCGAGGAGTACGACCCCCTCGACGACTGCCAGCTCGGCAACTTCCCGCAGGCGTTCAGTCATATCGGACTGGTGAACACCGCTCTGACGCTGTACGGGGGCGACGAGGCAGGATAGGGGCCATGGATCTTGGACTGAAGGACCGGGTGTACGTCGTCACCGGGGCGACCCGGGGACTGGGCAACGCCACCGCGCGGGAGCTGGTCGCCGACGGGGCGAAGGTGGTCATCACCGGCCGGGACGAGAAGCGGGTCGCCGACGCCGCCGCCGAGCTGGGCCCGAACGCGGTGGGCGTGGCCGTGGACAACGCCGACGCCGGGGCGCCCGAGCGGCTGATCGCGGCCGCCCGTGAGCACTTCGGCGGCTTCCACGGGGTGCTGGTGAGCGTGGGCGGCCCGCCGCCCGGGTTCGTCGCGGACAACACCGACGAGCAGTGGCGGGCCGCGTTCGAGTCGGTCTTCCTCGGCGCGGTGCGGGTCGCCCGGGCGGCGGCGGCCGAGCTGACGGAGGGCGGTGTCATCGGCTTCGTGCTGTCCGGGTCGGTGTACGAGCCGATTCCGGGGCTGACCGTGTCCAACGGGCTGCGGCCGGGGCTGGCCGGGTTCGCCAAGTCGATCGCCGACGAGCTGGGGCCGCGGGGGATCCGGGTGCTGGGGCTGCTGCCCGGACGGATCGCCACCGACCGCTTGCGTGAGCTGGACTCCCTCTCGGCCGACCCCGAGGCGACCCGGGCCGCCAACGAGTCGCGCATTCCGCTGCGCAGGTACGGCACGCCCGAGGAGTTCGGGCGGGTCGCGGCGTTCATGCTGTCTCCCGCGGCCTCCTACGTGACGGGCGTGATGGTCTCCGTCGACGGGGGGACACGGCACGGGTTCTAGGCGCGGGGCGTCAAAGCACCGTCACCGTCCCTCACGGTGCGGTGCCCGCTCCCGTCGGACCTCGGCACCCGAGGCCCGCGCGGCACCCGGGGAACGCGGAGGGGCACCGGACCCCCCTGCCCGCCCCGCGCGCGTGGGGAGCGCGACCGGCGCGGACCACCCGGCCCCGGACGGCGCGCAGGTTCCGCGGCGCCGTACGGGACACACGCGAGGGCCGGTCGACGGTGGCCGTACCGGTCACCGCGGCCGGCCGGGACCTCGGCGGGACCGGCCGGCTCCGGGCGACGGCGTCTCCTCGTGCGGGCCCGCGGGCCCGGCAGGCAGGCCCTCGCCCGCCGGGCTCATTCGCCGAGCCCGGCCAGGTCCCGCAGCCGCCGCGCCTGGGCGGCCCGCTCCGCGGCACGCTGCTCCTCGTAGGAACGGCCGGCCGCGCTGCGCAGCAACCCCTTGGTCTCCACCACGGCGTCCCGCGGCGCGGCCAGCACCGCGGCGGCCAAGTCACGCGCCGCCGCGTCGAGTTCCGGCGCGGGCACCGCGAGGTTGGCCAGGCCGCTCGACACCGCCTCCTCGGCCCCGACGAACCGCCCGGTCACGCAGATCTCCAGCGCGCGGCCGTACCCGACGAGCCCGACCAGCGGGTGGGTGCCGGTCAGGTCGGGGACGAGACCCAGGCTGGTCTCACGCATGGCGAACTGCACGTCGTCGGCGACGACCCGCAGGTCGCAGCCGAGCGCGAGCTGGAAGCCGGCCCCGATGGCATGCCCCTGTACGGCGGCGATGGACACGATGTCGGTCCGCCGCCACCAGGTGAACGCCTCCTGGTATTCGGCGATGGTCGCGTCGATCCCGGCGTCGTCACGGCGCGCGAGTTCGACGAAGGTCGGCTCGCCCGGGATGCCCTCCGGGGTGAACATCTGACGGTCCAGCCCGGCGGAGAAGGACTTGCCCTCGCCGCGCAGCACCACGACGCGGACGGAGCCCGGCAGCAGCCGCCCGGCCTCGGCCAGCGCCCGCCACAGGGCGGGGCTCTGCGCGTTGCGCTTGGCCGGGTTGGTCAGCGTCACCGTGGCGAGCGCGTCGTCGACGGTGAGCCGTACGCCGTCCTTGTCGAGTACAGGAGCGAGGTCCTGGTCGGGCGAAGCCATGGGGCGCCTCCGATGGGTGCGGTCATCACGCAGTGCCGTACGGCATGCTAAGTGACTGCACAGTAACCACCCGGCCGATCACACCGCCGACCGGGTGGCCACCATCGAAGCCGATGGCCGCCCGGAGTCAGGACGTAGCGGCCTTCTTGCCCCGGGTCGCTCCGCCACGCCCACGGAGCGTGACGCCCGACTCACTGAGCATCCGGTGTACGAAGCCATACGAGCGGCCGGTCTCCTCGGCCAGCGCCCGGATGCTCGCACCGGAGTCGTACTTCTTCTTCAGGTCTGCCGCGAGCTTGTCGCGCGCGGCGCCGGTCACCCGGCTGCCCTTCTTCAGAGTCTCGGCCACCCGTGCCTCCTCATGGGAAGTGCGCTCTGGTCTCCTCATGATCACCCCTCCCGGGCGTGATGGCCACCCATTCGGCAAGGTCGGTGGGACATCGTTGTGACGACAGGAGCGGATCCCCACAAGCGGAATGAGGGATTCCAGGGGTTGCGGTCCGTGGGTCCGCACGGGTGGTATCGCGAAGTGCCAGGTCAGGGACGCACGGCGGCCGATCCCCGGACAGTTGGGGGATCGGCCGGAAAATCCGTGTACGACACACCTCGATACGAGGAGATCTCACACAGATGATGGATCACCGATCGGCTGAATGATCCATACTCAGTGGCTCAGGTCTTCGATCACGCCAGGGCGACGAGATCCGCGTAGTCGGAGCCCCACAGGTCCTCGACGCCGTCCGGCAGCAGAATGATCCGCTCCGGCTGGAGCGCCTCGACGGCGCCCTCGTCGTGGGTGACCAGGACGACCGCGCCCTTGTAGGTCCGCAGGGCGCCGAGGATCTCCTCGCGGCTGGCCGGGTCCAGGTTGTTCGTCGGCTCGTCCAGGAGCAGCACGTTCGCCGAGGAGACGACCAGCGTGGCCAGGGCGAGACGGGTCTTCTCGCCGCCGGAGAGGACACCGGCCGGCTTGTCCACGTCGTCACCCGAGAACAGGAACGAGCCCAGCACCTTGCGGACCTCGACCAGATCCATGTCGGGGGCGGCCGAGCGCATGTTCTCCAGCACCGTGCGCTCGGGGTCCAGGGTCTCGTGCTCCTGGGCGTAGTAGCCCAGCTTGAGGCCGTGGCCGGGGACGACCTCGCCGGTGTCGGGCTGCTCCACCCCGCCGAGCAGCCGCAGCAGGGTGGTCTTGCCGGCGCCGTTGAGGCCGAGGATGACGACCCTCGACCCCTTGTCGATGGCCAGGTCGACGTCGGTGAAGATCTCCAGCGAGCCGTACGACTTCGACAGGCCCTCGGCCATCAGCGGGGTCTTGCCGCAGGGCGCGGGGTCCGGGAAGCGGAGCTTGGCGACCTTGTCGGACTGGCGGACCGCCTCCAGGCCGGAGAGCAGCTTGTCGGCACGGCGGGCCATGTTCTGCGCGGCGACCGTCTTGGTGGCCTTGGCGCGCATCTTGTCCGCCTGGGAGTGCAGGGCGGCGGCCTTCTTCTCGGCGTTGGCGCGCTCGCGCTTGCGGCGCTTCTCGTCGGCCTCGCGCTGCTGCTGGTAGAGCTTCCAGCCCATGTTGTAGACATCGATCTGGGAGCGGTTGGCGTCCAGGTAGAACACCTTGTTCACGACCGTCTCGACCAGGTCGACGTCGTGGGAGATCACGATGAAGCCGCCGCGGTAGGTCTTCAGGTAGTCGCGCAGCCAGACGATCGAGTCGGCGTCGAGGTGGTTGGTGGGCTCGTCGAGCAGCAGGGTGTCCGCGTCCGAGAACAGGATCCGGGCCAGCTCGATACGGCGGCGCTGACCGCCGGAGAGGGTGTGCAGCGGCTGGCCGAGCACCCGGTCGGGTAGGTTCAGGGCGGCGGCGATGGTGGCGGCCTCGGCCTCGGCGGCGTACCCGCCCTTGGTGAGGAACTCGGTCTCCTGGCGCTCGTACTGCCTCAGGGCCTTCTCGCGGGTGGCGCCCTGGCCGTTGGCGATGCGCTGCTCGTTCTCGCGCATCTTGCGGATCAGCACGTCGAGGCCGCGCGCGGACAGGACACGGTCGCGGGCCAGGACGTCGAGGTCGCCGGTGCGGGGGTCCTGCGGGAGGTAGCCGACCTCGCCGGAGCGGGTGATGGTGCCGGCGGCGGGGATGCCCTCGCCGGCCAGGCACTTGGTGAGGGTGGTCTTGCCTGCGCCGTTACGGCCGACGAGGCCGATGCGGTCGCCCTTGGCGACACGGAAGGTGGCGTTCTCGATGAGGACGCGCGCACCGGCGCGCAGCTCGATACCGGAGGCGGAGATCACGGACAGACTCCAGGGCAGACGGGGATTGACGGGTGGGCGGCTGAGGACGTTCCCGCCGTCTAATGCGCGAGGAGAAAGGCCATGGGCCAATTCTAACGGGGCCGGGCAAGCGGTTTTCCTGCGTCCAGGCGCCCCGGGCGCGGACCGGGCAGATCGTTGCCCAGCGGGGTGCGGTCTGGGGCGATCCGGCCCAGGTCGTCCAGGGCCACGAGCTGGCCGGTCCAGGAGGCGTCCGCGCACGGCTGGGCGAGGAGGAGGGCGGTGCCCCGCCGTACGGCACCCTCGGGCCGGAAGGCACAGCCCGGGCCGGCGGGCAGCACCCAGCGCAGATCGCCGTCGGCGGTGCGGTAGGCGGTGACGCGGCGCGGGGTGACGACCCCGAGGATGCCCCGGCCGAGGGGGCGCAGGACGCCGGTGCCGCCCTGGGCCGGGAGCCACTCGGCCGCGTCGGGCAGGGCGCGGTGCCAGCGCACGGAGCGGCCGTCCGTGTCGGTGAGCAGTCCGTCGTCCCAGAGCGTGATCGCGGCCCCGCGCGCGGGCTGCACGGCCACGGGACGATGCCCCGCGCGCGCGTACCGCCACCGCGGCGCACCGGTACGGCGGTCGTAGCCGACCACGGCGGCCCCCCGCGCCCGCGCCGCCCACTGCCCGTCCCCGCTGTGCAGGAGCCGGTCCCCGTAGGGGGCGCCCCGCAGCTGGTGCGCCCCGCCGAGAACCCCGGCGCCCACGGCGACGAACAGCAGACCGACGACGACCCGACGGCCGAAGACGACGAGAGCTGAGCCGTCCGGGACGGACACCGGGACTACGGCACGGGGGGCGGGCTCGGACACCGCGGCACGGGGGGCGGGTCCCGGGGTCGCAGCGCCGGGGGCGGCACCCGGACCTGCCGTGCCGGGGACAGGCTCCGGACCTGCCGCGCCCGGGGCGGGCTCCGCGGTGATGGTGGTGGGAACGGGGGCGGCCGAGGCGGGGCCGGCTGGTTCGGGGCGCGGGGCGGGGGTGTGGCGCGCGATGGCCGGGACGGCCGGCGGGGCCGGGCAGGGTTCCGGGTCCGGGGCGGGGACAGCGTGAGCCTCGGCCGCGCAGGGCCGGCGCGTGGCAGGTGAGGGCGGGGCGGGGTGGTCGGGGACGTGGGGTGGAAGTGCCACCTTGCCCCCTTCGGTCTCCACCGTCCCGGAATAGGGGCCGAGCGTAGTCACCGGCCTCCGGGCCGTCCGGGCGGCCGGGCGGGTGGGAAGGTGATGTCCCCCGTTCGGCGGTTTGGCCTGCGCGGGGCGGTGGAGCGGGTAAGGATGGCGCCAGGGTTCGGACGATGCGCCCGCGGCGCGGTCGGAAGGCGGTGGGCGCGTGCAGTTCGACGACGACGCGGATCTGGACACCTCCGAGGTGCAGGACGTGCGCGGCAGCTGGCTCCCGGGCGGCAGGGCGACCGTCGGTGGCGGCATCGTCGGCCTCGTCGGCCTGCTGCTGGGGCTCTTCTTCGGCGTCGGACCGGATCAGCTGGGGCTGTCCACCGGCGGTGACGAGGCCTCGCCCACCTCCTCCTCGCTCGCTCAGGTCCAGCAGACCTGCCGCACCGGCCGGGACGCGAACACCCGGTACGACTGCCGGGCGGTGGCCGTGGTGAACAGCGTGCAGGACTACTGGACCCAGGAGTTCCGGCGGCGGGGGCGGACGTACAGCCCCTCCCCGACGGTGCTCTTCAGCGGCCAGGTCGGTACGGCCTGCGGCACGGCGACCTCGGCGGTCGGGCCGTTCTACTGTCCCGGGGACCGCAAGGTCTATCTGGACCTGGGCTTCTTCGACGACCTGCGGGCGAAGTTCGGGGCGTCGGGCGGCCCCTTCGCGCAGGCGTACGTGATCGCGCACGAGTACGGGCATCACGTGCAGGACCTGCTCGGCGTGCTCGGCCGTTCCCAGGACGGGATGACCGGCGCGAACAGCGGCAGCGTGCGCACCGAGCTGCAGGCGGACTGCTACGCGGGCGTATGGGCGCGCCACGCGACGACCACGCCCGACGAGTCGACCGGGCGCCCGCTGATGACCAGCCTGACGGCCGCCGACATCAGAGACGGCCTGGACGCCGCGGCGGCCGTGGGCGACGACCGGATCCAGGAGCGGTACCAGGGCCGGGTGACGCCGGATACCTGGACGCACGGGTCGGCGCTGCAGCGGCAGCAGTGGTTCCAGCAGGGCTACCGGACCGGTGACATGACGCGGTGCGACACGTTCCGCTGACGCGTTGTCAGTGGCGCCTGCAAGACTCGAGGAGCACGGCGGAACCGAGGCACGAAGGAGTGATCGGCATGGCGGGCACGGGCGGCGCACGGCCCAGCGTCTATCCCACGCTGCTGTACGCGGACGCGAAGGCGGCGATCAGGCAGCTCACCGAGGCCCTCGGCTTCACCGAGCTGTCGCTGTACGAGACGGAGGACGGCAAGATCATGCACGCCGAGCTGGTCCAGGGCAGCGGCGCGGTGATGATCGGCTCCAAGGGCCGCGGCGGCCGTCTCGACGCGCTGATGAAGGGCGCGGGACCCGCGGGGGTGTACGTCGTGGTGGACGACGTGGACGCCCACCACCAGCGCGCCGTGGAGCACGGCGTGGAGATCCTGATGCCCCCGACGGACCAGGACTACGGCTCGCGGGACTACATGGCCCGGGACACCGAGGGCAACATCTGGAGCTTCGGGACGTACGCCCCGGAGATCGGGGCCTGACCCGCCCCCGCTCCGTTCATCCCCCGGTGTGCACCTGGAACGCGGCGCGGCGTACGGCCTTGGCCAGGGCCGGGTCGGGGTGGGCGGCGGCGAGCGCCACCAGGACCTGCACGGTGCGCGGGTGGCCGACGGCGCGGACCTCGTCGAGCAGCCGGGGCACGGTGGGCTGCACCGCGGACTCCAGGTGCCGGACCAGCATCGGCGCCTCACCGTGGTCGGCGACGGCGGCGGCGGTGTCCACCCACAGCCAGGTGGCCTCCTCCCGGGTGAGCACCTCGTGGGCGTCCTCCGGGTCTACGCCGTCGTGCTCGGCGAGCCACAGCAGGGCGTACGGCCGGAGAGCCGGCTCGTCCACGACGGCCCGTACGTCGGGCTCGGCGGGCGCGCCGACGACCCGCAGCGCCTCGAAGGCCAGACCGCGCAGCAGGGCGTCGTCGCCGCGGGCGGCATCGACCAGCTGGGTGACGGCGCTGCCGACGGGCCGGGCGGCGAGCCAGGCGCGGTACTCGGCGCGGGCCGCGTTGGGGCGGAGCTGGGCGCAGCCGCGGAGCATGTCCTCGGCGGACTGCTCGATGTTGCCGGCGGGGCTCTGCGCGGCCACGCAGATCTGCTCCAGCTTGACCCAGACCGCCCAGCTGCCCAGCGGGGTGAGCGTGGCCTGGCCGGCTCCGTAGGTGAGGGCGCCGACGGAGGCGAGGGCCCGCAGCGCCCAGTCGAGCAGGGGGGCCAGCGGGGCGTCGGCGGCGGGGGCGGCCGGAGCCGGGGGTGGGGCGGGCTCTCCGGTGCCGTGCTCGTAGGCGACCTCGCAGCGTTCGGTACGCAGTTCGGTGACCCGCTGCTGGAGCAGGTCGAGCAGTTGCTCGACCGGGACCGGGCCGGCGGACAGCTGGAGGAAGGAGAGCAGCTGCGGCATGGCCGAGACGACCTCGGCGACGGCGGCCGGCTCGTGACCGTCCGGTTCGGGGCAGGCGAGCGACCAGGCGTCGAAGAGGGCGACCCAGCCGCGCAGTACGGCGCTGTCGTCGCGGTCCCAGGCGCGCAGGCGCCAGCCGGGGCGCGCGCTGTCGCCGTGCACCTCGACGAGTCCGGCGAGGCGGGCGGTGTCCCAGTCGGCGCGGATCTGAGCGGCGCTCAGGCCGAGGTCGGCGGCGGCGCGTTCGGCGGTGGCGTCGGAGAGGGTGGCCTTGCCGTCGGCGGTGGCGCTGTCGCGGCCGGGCCCGAGGGCCGCGTCGGCCCAGCGGGCGACGCGGGCCGCGCCGGCCAGACCGGTGCGGGCCATTCCGGCCAGTTCGGCGCGGGCGGGGGTGCCCTCCGGGGGCCGGGGTGCGGGGCGGCCTGGGCGCCGCTGGTTCACAGCTCTGGGGGCGGCGGCCAGGGGTCGCGGTCGGACGAGTCGGAGCCTGGAGTCGCGCGGGATACGGGACGTCACGGGTGCAGTCTTCCGGTTGACGGTCCGAAAACCCAAACGGAATGTCACGGCGGGCGACGGAGATGGCCAACGCACAGGGTGTGGGAACGGTGACGGAGGCGTGATCAGGCCAGCCGTACGGCCTTAAACGGAATGCTTCGCACCGGGGCCGGCGGACTCTCGGCGCCCGGGCGTCACATCAGCGGGGTCAGGAACCGGCGCAGCCGCTCCTCGTACTCCTCGGGGTCCGCGTTCCACATCGCCGCGTGCGGGGCGTGCGGCACGGTGTGCAGGGCGACGAGGTCGGCGCGGCGGCGGGCGAGCCGGCGGGAGAACTCCCAGGGGGCGACCTGGTCGTCCGGGCCGTGGATGATCAGGGTGGGGACCTGGAGCAGGCCGGGATCGGCGCTCTCGGCGACCCGGTCGGGCTCCAGCCCGGCCCGGCCCTGCGCGGCCCGCACGGCGAGCGGCAGCAGCGGCTGCGGGATGTGGCGGGCCCGGGCCAGAGCCCGCAGCGTGGCCTCCCAGCTGAGCACCGGCGAGTCGAGGACGAGCCCGGCGACGCGGTCGCGGGCCGCGGAGTGCTCGGCGGCGCGCAGGGCCATGGTGGCGCCGGTGGACCAGCCGAGCAGGACGACCCGGCCGGCGCCGTGGCGGACGGCGTAGCGGATCGCCGCCTCGACGTCGCGCCACTCGGTCTCGCCGAGGTGGTTCAGTCCGTCCGGCGGGCGCGGGGCGCCGAGGTCACCGCGGTAGGCGAGGGCGAGCACCGGCAGCCGGCGGCCGTGCAGGAAGCCGAGGACGTTCAGGGCCTGCTCCCGGGTGGTGCCGAGGCCGTGCACGGCGATCACCCAGGTGTCCCGGTCGCCGGGCACGAACCAGGCGGGCAGGGCACCCAGTTCGCCGGGCACGTCGACGTCCGTGTGGTCCAGGCCGAGGGCGGTGCGGGGGTTGCCGACGTACAGGTTGGGGGTGAGCCACGCCGCGTCACCGGCCCTGAAGGTGCCGTGGGTGACGCGCTCCAGGCGCCGTACGACGGTGTCCGCGGTGTGCGCGGCCGCCTCCAGGACGGGGCCGACGACGGCGTGGGAGCCGTTGCCGGCGAGGCCGTAGGTGCCGGGGCGCAGGGCGGCCAGGTCACGGGTGAGCGTGATCTGCCCGGCGGCCGTGCCGTGCACGGTCAGCCGGGGCTCCGTGGGCAGGGGACGGCCCGCGGGCGCCTTCAGCGCGGCGTCGCTGGCGATCCGGCCGGCGGCCACGGAGGCCGTGCCGGCGGCCAGGACGGCGCTGAGTGCGGTGGCGGTCGCTTTGACGGTGCGCACGGGTCCAGTCTCATGGGGGTTGACGCCACCGGCCAGCGGAAGCGCGGAGCCGGGTGAGGGGCGTCGGGGTGCGGGCGGGACCGGCGCCGCCGGGAAGGTCCGTGGCCGCCGAGCAGCGCCGCGGAGCCCCGTGACCGCGTCCGTGAGCCGGGGGCCGAGCGCGCGGAGCAGGGCCGGAAGGCGGCGGCGGAGCGCGGAGAGCCGCACCGGAGCCCGGCGGCCGAGCGCGGAGAGCCCCACCGGAGCCCGGCGGCCGAGCGTGGAGAGCCCCACCGGAGCCGGGCGGCCGAGCGCCGCGAGCCCCACCGGAGC
>NZ_JBEZBT010000002.1:276231-290338 GCF_040647235.1 Streptomyces sp. NPDC042638 | reverse complement strand
GCCGGCGGCCGAGCGCCGCGAGCCCCACCGGAGCCCGGCGGCCGAGCGCCGCGAGCCCCACCGGAGCCCGGCGGCCGAGCGCCGCGAGCGGTACCGGGACACGGCGGCGCGGGCCGGCGGGTGGAGTCGGGAGCCGGCGGGTCAGGGCGTCCGGGAGCGCGGTGGAGCGCAGCGAGCGACGGGAGCGGAGCAAGGGGCGCAAGAGGTTGCGGGGCAGGGCGTTGCTCGGCAAGGGGTCACCTCCGTTGGCCGTACCCCTTCAAGCGTTCCCCGGCCTCCGTCACTTGTGCCTCGGTGAGCAGGGTCGGTGTCAGGCCCGGCACGGAGGACGCCGTCAGCCACAGCCGGCACATCCACTCCAGCTGGGCGGTGCGGTCGTACGCCTGGTCGAGCGTGGCGCCGTAGGTGATCGTGCCGTGGTTCTGCAGCAGGCAACCGGTGCGGCCGGTGAGGGCGCGGAGCATGTTCTCGGCCAGTTCGCCGGTGCCGTAGGCGGCGTAGGGGGCGACCCGGACGGGGCCGCCCAGGGCGGCGGCCATGTAGTGGACGGGCGGCAGCTCGGGCACGAGCGTGGAGACCGCCGTCGCGTGCACGGCGTGGGTGTGGACCACGGCGCGGGCGTCGGTGGTGCGGTAGACCGCGAGGTGCATGGGCAGCTCGCTGGTCGGCACGAGGGTGCCGAGCACCTGGCGTCCGGTGAGGTCGACGCCGGTGAGGTCGGCGGGGGTGAGCCGGTCGTAGGGGACACCCGAAGGAGTGACCAGCACGAGGTCGCCGGTGCGGGCGGAGACGTTGCCCGAGGTGCCGGCCACCAGCCCCTCGGCGACGGTCCGGCGCGCCGTGTCGACCAGGTCCGCCCACAGGCGTGCCACGTCCTGCCGCCCGTCCGCCGTGCTCCGCCGCGGTTCAGCCATGCGGTGATCCTGCCAGCCGGACCGGCGCGGAGCGGCCGGAGGGACGCACCGGCGCGGAAGCCGTGCGGCCGAAAGAGCGCATTTCGTGGCGAAACGCCTGAATTCGACGCGGATCCCGTGATCGACGGGCCTTCAATGATCCCTCGTGCCCACTGGACGACCGCTGCCGCCCGCCGGTGCGGGGCGCCCGTCGTCCGACACCCACGGGGGAGCGCATGGCTCGTGAACACACCTCTGTCCGTCACCGCGCCGGTGTCCTCGCGACGGCCACGGCGGCGGCCCTCGCCCTGACGGGCACCGCGTCGGCGTCGACCCAACCGTCGCTGTCGGACCGCAGCCCGGTGGCCGCGGGGTCGCTGCGGCAGGCGGCACCCGTGGAGCCGGCCGGGTTTCTGACGCCGGGCGGACCGCTGAGGCCCGGAACGGCGGAGCCGGGCGGACCGCTGACGCCGGCCGGTCCCGGCGATCGGGGCGGACCGCTGACGCCGGCCGGTCCCGGCGATCCGGTAGGACCGCTGTCGCCGGTCGGGCCCGTGGAGCCGATCGGATCCCTGATGCCGGCCGGGTCGCCGGCGTTCGCCTCGGGCCGGGCCAAGGCACCCAAGGGGCATGACGTCTCCTCCCACCAGAAGCGCGTGAACTGGACCGCCGCCCGGGCGAACGGTGCGCGGTTCGTCTACATCAAGGCGACCGAGTCCACGAACTACCGCAACCCCTATTTCTCCGGGCAGTACACCGGCGCACGCAACGCCGGACTGCTCCGGGGCGCGTACCACTTCGCCCTCCCGGACCGGTCCTCCGGCGCCAAGCAGGCCGCGTACTTCGTACGGCACGGCGGCGGCTGGCGGGCGGACGGCTGGACGCTGCCGCCCGCGCTCGACATCGAGTACAACCCGTACAACACCTCGCGAAAGTGCTACGGGCTGGGCAAGGCGCGGATGGTGGGGTGGATCCGGTCGTTCAGCGACGAGATCAAGCGGGAGACCGGCCGCCGTCCGGTGATCTACACCACGACCCAGTGGTGGAAGCTGTGCACCGGCAACAGCCGAGCGTTCTCTCAGAGCCACCCGCTGTGGATCGCCCGGCACGGCACCTCGCGGCCGGGAGCGCTGCCCGGCGGCTGGCGGTACTGGACGTTCTGGCAGTACGACACCCGGGGCGCGCTGCCGGGTGACCAGAATCTCTTCAACGGGTCGTTGAGCCGGCTGCGGATCTTCGCGCGGGGCCGGTAGCCAAGGGGCGTCTGGCCCGACGGAGCGAAACGGAACCCGGACCCCGCGTCAGAGACACCACTACGCCCGCCTCAGTTCATCTTCCGTTCACCCAGGTTGCCTACGGTCATCGCGCCAACGACCTCGAACGATTGCCTGGGTAAATGGAAAGCTTCTCGCTGATCCTCGCGATTGTGGTGGTAACCGCTCTCGCGTTTGATTTCACGAACGGTTTCCACGACACCGCGAATGCGATGGCCACCACCATCTCCACAGGCGCCCTGAAGCCCAAGATCGCGGTGGCCATGTCCGCCGTACTCAATCTTGTGGGCGCCTTCCTCTCCGTGGAGGTCGCGAACACGATCTCCAAGGGTCTCGTCGACGAGACCGGCATCCGTCCCGAGGTCATCTTCGCCGCCCTGGTCGGCGCGATCCTCTGGAACCTGCTGACCTGGCTGGTGGGCCTTCCCTCCAGTTCCTCGCACGCCCTGATGGGCGGCCTGGTCGGCGCCACCGTCGCCTCCGCCGGCTTCGGCGCCGTGCACGGTGAGGTCCTGGTCACCAAGGTGCTGCTGCCGGCGGTGGCCGCGCCGCTCGTGGCGGGCCTCGCCTCGATGCTGGCCACCCGCTTCTCCTACGGCATCGGCGACAAGGCCGAGGGCGACGCCACCCGCAAGGGCTACCGCGCCGGCCAGATCGCCTCCGCCGGCCTGGTCTCGCTCGCGCACGGCACCAACGACGCCCAGAAGACGATGGGCATCATCACCCTCGCCCTGATCGCGGGCGGCGCGATCGCCCCCGGCTCGAACCCTCCCACCTGGGTGATCCTCTCCGCGGGCCTGGCCATCGCGCTCGGCACCTACATCGGCGGCTGGCGCATCATCCGCACCATGGGCACAGGCCTGACCGACCTGGAGCCGCGCCAGGGCTTCGCCGCCCAGACGAGCGCCGCGACCGCCATCCTGGCCTCCTCCCACCTCGGTTTCTCCCTCTCCACCACCCATGTCGTCTCCGGCTCGGTGATGGGCGCGGGCCTCGGCCGCAAGGGCGGTGTGGTCCGCTGGTCCACCGCGACCCGCATGATCGTCGCCTGGGTGCTCACCCTCCCGGCCGCCGCGCTGGTCGGCGCGGGCGCCGAGTCCGTCACCGGCCTGGGCGACTGGGGTACCGCCGTGGTCGCCGTCCTCCTGGTCGCCGCGAGCGCCACGATCTGGAAGATCTCCCGCCGCGAGGTCGTGGACCACACCAGCGTCGTCGCCGAGACCACGGAACCGGCCGGTGTGGTCACCACCGCCATCGCCGCCGTCATCCCGCCGCCCGCGGGCACGGTAACCGAGGACCTGACGGCCACGATCCCCGCCCCGGCCGCCGAGCCGGCTCCCGCCACCCCGCCGGCCGCCACGGTCTGACCCCGAGCACCCGGTTACTGAAGGAAGCAACCCCATGAAGATCGACTGGGCGGCCATCGGCTCCGTCTTCGGCGTCAGCCTCGTGTTCACGGTGGGCCTGGTGGCCCTGTTCACCCTCGGTGTCAACGGTCTGGCCCGGCGCGAGAGGGCCACGGCCCAGGGCGGCTCCGCCGGCCTCGCCGTCACCGGCGCCTACGTCTGCTTCGCGGCCTGCGCGGCGGCCGTGGCCTACGGCATCTACCTGATCGTGGCCAAGGCCTGACCCACCCCCCAGGGCCTGACCCGGACCGGCCCGCCCCCAGGGCGTGACCCGGACCGCCCACGCCCAGCGGGCCACGCCCTGCCCGAGCACCCCCGAGGCTCCCCTCCGGCCCGTTACGGAGGGGAGCCTCAGGCATGCCCGCACGCCCCGGGATGTGGGGATCGGCACACTCTCCCCACGCAGGTCAACGGCAGGTTGACGGCCGTTCCGGGCGCGTGGTGGACTGCCCAGGCCATGTACGGCGGCAGGAGAGGAAGCCGGTGCGATTCCGGCGCGGTCCCGCCACTGTCACCGGGGAAGAACCCCCGGGAGCCAGGAACTCTCACCGCCGATTCACGTCGAACCAGGGCGCGGACACCCTGAGTGAGGACACAGATCGCCATGCCCGGCTGCCCAAGGACCCCTTCCAGGACCGCTCCTGTGCCCACGGCCGGCTGAGCCGGTGGGTGCCGATCGCACGTACGCGTACGGTGCCGCCGCCGGCGTCCTCGGCGACCTGCTCCTCGGCGATCCGCGCCGCGGGCACCCGGTCGCCGCCTTCGGCCGGGCGGCCGGAGCCGTGGAAGGCGCCCTGTGGCACGACCACCGCGGCTGGGGCGCCCTGCACACCACCGTGTGCGCCGGCGGCGCCGCCGCGCTCGGCGCGCTGGCCGTACGCGCCGTACGCCCCTCCCCCGCCGCATCCCTCGCGCTGACCGCCGTCGCCACCTGGGCCGTCGTCGGCGGCACCTCGCTGGCCCGGGAGGCCCGCACCGTCGGCCGCGCCCTGGAGGCCGGCGACATCGAGGCGGCCCGGGCCCGGCTGCCCCATCTGTGCGGCCGGGACCCTCAGACGCTGGACGCCGACGGCATCGCCCGGGCCGTGGTCGAGTCGGTCGCCGAGAACACCTCCGACGCCGTCGTCGGCGCCCTGGTCTGGGGCGCCGTGGCCGGGGTGCCGGGGCTCCTCGGGTTCCGTGCGGTCAACACCCTGGACGCCATGGTGGGCCACAAGTCACCCCGCCACCGCCGCTACGGCTGGGCCTCCGCCCGCCTCGACGACGTCGCCGGCTGGCCGGGGGCCCGGCTGACCGCCGTACTCGCCGCCGCGGCCGGACCCGACCCCCGGGGCGCCCTGCGCGCCTGGAGGGCCGACGCGCACAGGCACCCGAGCCCCAACGCCGGTCCGGTGGAGGCGTCCTTCGCCGGTGCCCTCGGCGTCCGGCTGGGCGGGACGCTCTCCTACGGCGGGCGGGTCGAACACCGCCCCGTGCTCAACGGCGCCACCGGACGGCCCGTCCGGGCCGCCGACATCGACCGGGCCGTACGGCTCTCCCGCCGCGTCGGCCTGCTCGCGCTCGGCGCCACGGTCGCCGCGCGCGCACTGTGGAAGGGACGCGGGAAGTGAACGGTGGTCTCCTCGTCGCCGGCACCACCTCCGACGCCGGCAAGAGCGTCGTGACGGCCGGTATCTGCCGCTGGCTGGTACGCCAGGGCGTGAAGGTGGCGCCGTTCAAGGCGCAGAACATGTCCCTCAACTCGTTCGTCACCCGGGAGGGCGCGGAGATCGGCCGCGCCCAGGCCATGCAGGCACAGGCCTGCCGGATCGAGCCGACCACGCTGATGAACCCGGTGCTGCTCAAGCCCGGCGGCGAGCAGAGCAGCCAGGTCGTGCTGCTGGGCAAGCCGGTGGGCGAGCTGAGCGCGCGCGGGTACCACGGCGGGCGCCAGCAGCGGCTGCTCGGCACGGTGCTGGACTGCCTGGCCGAGTTGCGGGGCACGTATGACGCGGTGATCTGCGAGGGGGCGGGAAGTCCGGCCGAGATCAACCTGCGGCGGACCGACATCGTCAACATGGGCGTCGCCCGGGGCGCGCGGCTGCCCGTGCTCGTGGTCGGCGACATCGACCGCGGGGGTGTCTTCGCCTCCTTCTTCGGGACCCTCGCCCTGCTCTCGCCCGAGGACCAGGAGCTGGTCGCCGGGTTCCTGGTGAACAAGTTCCGGGGCGATGTCGGCCTGCTGGAGCCCGGGCTGGACATGCTGCACGGCCTCACCGGGCGGCACACCTACGGCGTGCTGCCGTTCCGGCACGGGCTCGGCATCGACGAGGAGGACGGGCTGCGCATCTCGCTGCGCGGCACCGTCCGCGAGTCCACCGTCGCTCCCCCGGTCGGCGAGGACGTGCTGCGGGTCGCCGTGTGCGCGATCCCGCTCATGTCCAACTTCACGGACGTGGACGCGCTGGCCGCCGAACCGGGGGTCGTGGTCCGGTTCGTGGACCGCCCGGAGGAACTGGCCGACGCCGACCTCGTGGTGATCCCGGGCACGCGCGGCACCGTACGGGCGCTTCGGTGGCTGCGGGAGCGGGGGCTCGCGGACGCGCTCGTGCGCCGGGCCGCCGAGGGACGCCCCGTCCTCGGCATCTGCGGCGGCTTCCAGATCCTCGGCGAGCACATCGAGGACGAGGTCGAGTCCCGCGCCGGGGAGGTCACCGGGCTCGGGCTGCTCCCCGTGCGGGTGCGCTTCGCCCGCGAGAAGACGCTGACCCGGCCGGCCGGGGAAGCCCTCGGCGAGCCGGTCGACGGCTACGAGATCCACCACGGGGTCGCCGAAGTGACCGGCGGCGAGCCCTTCCTGGACGGCTGCCGGGTCGGTCAGACCTGGGGCACCCACTGGCACGGCTCGCTGGAGTCGGACGGCTTCCGGCGGGCCTTCCTGCGCGAGGTGGCCGCCGCCACGGGCCGCCGTTTCGTCCCCGCGCCGGACACCTCCTTCGCCGCGCTGCGCGAGGAACAGCTCGACCGGCTCGGCGACCTGATCGAGCAGCATGCGGACACGGACGCGCTGTGGCGGCTCATCGAGTCGGGCGCGCCGCGCGGGCTGCCCTTCATCCCGCCGGGAGCGCCCGCATGAGCGCGGCGCCGGCGGTGGCCGACGGGGGGCCGGCGTCGGGCCGGGCCTCCGGGGCCGGCCACCGCACCGGCGGCCCCGCCCGGGTGACATCCGGCCCCCGGACGCTGCCGGGAGGCACCCGGCGGCTGCCGGAGGCGGCGGACCGCGGGCCGCGGACGGGGCCGGACGCGCTGGGGCGCCCGCGCGCCACCTATCTGGAACCGGAAGGCGACATGGAGGGCGAACAGTGACAACCCCCTTTCCGTTCACGGCCGTTGTCGGCCAGGACGACCTGCGGCTCGCGCTGCTGCTGAACGCCGTGTCGCCGGCGGTCGGCGGTGTGCTGGTGCGCGGTGAGAAGGGCACCGCGAAGTCCACGGCGGTACGGGCGCTGTCGGCGCTGCTGCCGCCGGTGGCCGTCGTGCCCGGGTGCCGGTTCTCGTGTGATCCGGCAGCCCCCGATCCGGCGTGCCCGGACGGCCCGCACGAGGCCGGCGGCGGCGGCGAGCGGCCCGCGCGGATGGTCGAGCTGCCCGTCGGCGCATCCGAGGACCGGCTCGTCGGCGCCCTGGACATCGAGCGGGCGCTCGCCGAGGGCGTGAAGGCGTTCGAGCCGGGCCTGCTGGCCGACGCGCACCGCGGCATCCTGTACGTCGACGAGGTCAACCTCCTCCACGACCACTTGGTGGACCTGCTGCTCGACGCGGCGGCGATGGGTGCCTCGTACGTGGAGCGCGAGGGCGTGTCCGTTCGGCATGCCGCCCGCTTCCTGCTCGTGGGCACCATGAACCCCGAAGAGGGCGAGCTGCGCCCGCAGTTGCTGGACCGGTTCGGTCTGACGGTGGAGGTGGCCGCCTCCCGCGAGCCCGACCAGCGCGTGGAGGTCGTCAGGCGGCGGCTGGCCTACGACGCCGACCCGGAAGGCTTCGCGGCGCGCTGGGCCGCCGAGGAGGCGGCCGTGCGGCAGCGCGTCGCCGCGGCGCGGGAGCTGCTGCCGCGGGTGCGGCTGGGCGACGGTGCCCTGCGGCAGATAGCGGCGACCTGTGCGGCCTTCGAGGTGGACGGCATGCGCGCCGACATCGTGATGGCGCGGACCGCCACCGCGCTGGCCGCGTGGGCCGGGCGGACCGACGTGCTCGCCGAGGACGTGCGGCAGGCGGCCCTGCTGGCGCTGCCGCACCGGCGGCGCCGGAACCCGTTCGACGCCCCGGGGCTGGACGAGGACAGGCTGGACGAGACGCTGGAGGAGTTCTCCGGCGAAGACGAAGGCGAAGGCGAACCCGACGACGACCCCGAGCCCGACGGGCCGGGCGGCGGGGACGGCGGACCCGGCCGCGGGGACGGGCCCGGTGGCGGCGGTGGGCAGCCGGCGCCGGACAGCGGTCCGCAGGGTGACGGGGCCGGCGCCGCGCGGCCCGAGGCCGGTGAGGGCGGGCAGCCGCGGCCGTCCGGTGCGCAGGAGCAGTCGGCCGTACGGGCCTGCGAGCCCTTCCGGGCCAAGGTGCTGAGCGTGCCCGGGCTCGGCGAGGGCGCCGCCGGGCGGCGGTCGCGGGCGCGGACCGAGCACGGGCGGACGACCGGGGCCCGGCGGCCCGGGGGCGCGCTGACCAAGCTGCACCTGGCCGCCACGGTGCAGGCCGCCGCCCCGCACCAGCGGGCGCGCGGGAGGTCCGGGCCCGGGCTGGTGATCCGCCGGGACGATCTGCGGCAGGCGACCCGGGAGGGGCGCGAGGGCAACCTCGTGCTGTTCGTGGTGGACGCCTCGGGGTCGATGGCGGCGCGGCAGCGGATGGGCGCCGTCAAGGGTGCCGTGCTGTCGCTGCTGCTCGACGCCTACCAGCGGCGGGACAAGGTCGGTCTGGTGACCTTCCGGGGAGCGGGGGCGGACGTGGCGCTGCCGCCGACGTCCTCCGTGGACGCCGCCGCCGCGCGGCTGGAGTCGCTGCCGACCGGGGGCCGTACGCCGCTGGCCGCCGGGCTGCTGAAGGCGCACGAGGTGCTGCGGGTGGAGCGGCTGCGGGACCCGGCGCGGCGGGCGCTGGTCGTGGTGGTGACCGACGGACGGGCCACGGGCGGTCCGGAGCCGGTCGCCCTGGCCGGACGTGCGGCGCGGCTGTTCGCGGCCGGGCACCTCGCCTCGGTGGTGGTGGACTGCGAGTCGGGGCCCGTGCGGCTGGGGCTCGCCGGGCAGCTCGCGGGTGAGCTGGGCGGTACGGCCGTGACGCTGGACGAGTTGCGGGCCGACTCGATCGCCGGGCTGGTCAGGGATGTGCAGGGGACGTCGAGGAGGGCCGCGTAATGCCGCAGGGACAGCCGGGTGTCGTACCGCAGGACGGTCTGACGACACGTCAGCGACGGAATCGTCCGCTGGTCATGGTGCACACGGGAGTCGGCAAGGGCAAGTCCACCGCCGCGTTCGGGCTCGCGCTGCGCGCCTGGAACCAGGGGTGGCCCATCGGGGTGTTCCAGTTCGTCAAGTCGGCGAAGTGGAAGGTCGGGGAGGAGAACGCCCTGCGTGTGCTCGGCGCCTCCGGCGAGGGCGGCACCGTCGACTGGCACAAGATGGGCGAGGGCTGGTCCTGGGTCCAGCGGGACGCCCAGCTGGACAACGAGGAGAAGGCCCGCGAGGGCTGGGAGCAGGTCAAGCGGGACCTGGCCGCCGAGAGGTACCGGCTGTACGTGCTGGACGAGTTCGCGTACCCGCTGCACTGGGGCTGGGTCGACACCGACGAGGTCGTCGACGTGCTGCGGAACCGTCCGGGTACCCAGCATGTCGTGATCACCGGTCGCAACGCGCCGGAGAAGCTGGTGGACTTCGCCGACCTCGTCACCGACATGTCCAAGGTCAAGCACCCCATGGACGCGGGTCAGAAGGGCCAGAAGGGCATCGAGTGGTGATGTCGTCGGTGCCCCGGCTGGTCATCGCCGCGCCCTCCTCGGGGAGCGGCAAGACCACCGTGGCCACGGGGCTGATGGCCGCGTTCGCCGCGCGGGGGCTGGCCGTGTCCCCGCACAAGGCCGGGCCGGACTACATCGACCCCGGGTACCACGCCCTCGCGACCGGGCGGACGGGGCGCAACCTGGACGCGTATCTGTGCGGGCCCGAGCTGGTCGCTCCGCTGTTCCTGCACGGTGCGCGGGGCTGCGACCTGGCCGTGGTCGAGGGCGTGATGGGGCTGTACGACGGGGCCGCCGGGCAGGGTGAGCTGGCGTCCACCGCCCAGGTCGCCAAGCTGCTGCGCGCGCCGGTCGTGCTCGTCGTGGACGCCTCCTCGCAGTCCCGGTCGGTGGCCGCGCTGGTGCACGGGTTCGTCTCCTGGGATCCGGAGGTGCGGGTCGGCGGCGTGATCCTGAACAAGGTGGGGTCGGACCGGCACGAGGAGATGCTGCGGGAGGCCCTGGACGCGACGGGGGTGCCGGTTCTCGGTGTGCTGCGGCGGGCCGCTCAGGTGGAGACACCGTCGCGGCACCTGGGGCTCGTCCCGGTCGCCGAGCGGCGTGCCGACGCCGTGGCCGCGGTGGCGGCCATGGCCGCGCAGGTCGAGCGGGGGTGCGATCTCGAAGCCCTGCTCGGGCTGGCACGGACCGCGGGAGCGTTGGCATGCGCTCCCTGGGAGCCGCCGCCCGGCACCGCGGCGCACAGGCGCACGGTGGTCGCCGTGGCCGGCGGACCGGCGTTCACCTTCTCCTACGCCGAACACACCGAGCTGCTGGCCGCCGCCGGCGCGGACGTGGTCGGCTTCGACCCGCTGCGGGACGAGCGGCTGCCCGAGGGTACGGCCGGGGTGGTCGTCGGAGGCGGCTTTCCCGAGGTGTACGCCAGTGAGCTGTCGGCCAACGAGCCGCTGCGCAAGGCCGTCGCGGAGCTCGCGCTGTCCGGCGCCCCCGTCGCCGCCGAGTGCGCCGGACTGCTCTATCTGTGCCGCGAGTTGGACGGGCGGCCCATGTGCGGCGTACTGGACGCCACCGCGCGGATGGGCGAGCGGCTGACGCTCGGCTACCGGGACGCCGTGGCCGTCGGCGACAGTGTGCTGGCGGCGGCCGGAACGCGGATGCGGGGACACGAGTTCCATCGCACGGTCGTCGAACCGGGCGCCGGTGCCGCTCCCGCCTGGGGTGTGCGCGCCCCGGTCCCGCGGGTCGAGGGTTTCGTCCAGCGGGGTGTGCACGCGAGCTATCTGCACACGCACTGGGCGTCCCGGCCCGATGTCGCCCGGCGGTTCGTGGAGAGGTGCCGGTGAGGGCGGGCGCGCGGTCAGCCGGAGATGCCGACCACCAGCCAGATGAACGCGGCTCCGGCCACCGTGCACAGCAGGGTGGAGCGGGCCGGGTGCTCGTGGTGGGCCTCGGGCAGGATCTCGGCGGCGGCGAGGTAGAGCAGTACGCCGCCGAAGAGGCCGAGATAGCCGCCGAGCACCGGTCCGGGGATGTGGAGGAAGGCCGTGGACAGCGCGCCCAGCACGGGTGCGCAGGCGTCGGCGACCAGCATCCCGACGGCCCGGCGGCGCGCGTTGCCGTACAGGCTGGTGACGGTGAAGGTGTTGAAGCCGTCGGCGAAGTCGTGGGCGATCACGGCGAGCGCGACGGCCGTACCCATGCCGCCGTCCACCTGGAAGGCCGCGCCGATCGCCACGCCGTCCATGGCGCTGTGGCCCACCATCGCGCCGGCCGCCGCGAGTCCCACCTCGGGCGCTCGGTGGCCCTCCCCCTCGGCGCCGCCGTGCGCCGCCTGGCGCGCGGCCAGGGTGCGCTCCACGAGGTGGGCCAGCAGGAAGCCGGTCACGAAGAGCAGCAGGGCGGCGGGTACGCCGAAGATCTCCCGGTGGGCCGCGTGCAGCGCCTCCGGCAGCAGGTCGAGGCCGACCACACCCAGCATCAGCCCGCCGGCCAGACCGAGGACCAGATGGCGGCGGTCGGTCACGCGCTGTGCCGTCCAGCCGCCGGCCAGCGTCATCAGGAACGCGCCGAGCGCGACGAAGACCGCCATAGGCCCTTGGTATCCGATGGACCGGCGTTCGCGCATGTCCGACAGCCGTTCACGTGCCGACTCGCACCGGCCGGAGAGGACCGCTTCCCATGGCCGACGCCTTGGCAGACGGGATGACCCGGGCCGGTGCCGGGCCCGGAGCGGACGTTGCGGCCCCGGGGAACGGCACGCCGGAGCAGCGGGACCGCTGCCGGGAGACCGGCGTCACGGCCGGGGCCGTCCCGGGCGTGTCGCACCCGTACCGTGCCGGTGACGTGCCCGGGTGCCGGCCGTCGCCGGTCGGGGCGCTGGTGGTCGGGGTCGGCGCGTCGAGGGGGGCGCCGGCCGGGGACGTCGTCGAGCTGGTGGAGGCGGCACTGCGGGAGGCGGGAGTCCCGGTGCGGTCGGTCGCCGAGCTGGCCACCGTGGACACCAAGGCGGCGGAGCCCGGCATCGTGGCCGCCGCCGAGCGGCTCGGGGTGCCGCTGGTGACGTACTCCGCGCAGCAGCTGTCGGCCGTGGCGGTGCCGAACCCGTCCGCCGCGCCGCTCGCCTCCGTCGGCACGTCCTCGGTCGCCGAGGCGGCTGCCCTGCTGGGCGGCGGTGACCTCCTCGTCCCCAAGCGGAAGTCGGGGAGGGTGACCTGTGCCGTGGTACGGCGGCCGGGGACACGGCCGGCCCGCGCCGTCACGGCCGAGGACGACGCCGTCACGGGCGGGGACGACGCCGTCACGGCCGAGGACGACCTGGTGAAGGCGCACACCGCGGCCACCGTCACGGGCACCACCATCACGAGGGGGCACTCGCACAGCCATGGGCACTGAGGAGACCGGCGGGGCCGGGCACGATCTGCGGCATCACGGGGATGCCGAAGTGCGGGACGACGGTGCGGCGTTGGTCGACCTCGCCGTCAACGTCCGCGCGGACACGCCCCCGCCGTGGCTGCGGGAGGAGATCGCGGGTTCGCTGTCGGCCCTGGCGGCCTACCCGGACGGGCGGGCCGCGCGGGCGGCGGTGGCGGCGCGGCACGGCCTGCCGGTGGAGCGGGTCCTGCTGACGGCGGGCGCCGCGGAGGCGTTCGTGCTGCTCGCACGCGCCCTGAAGGTACGTCAGCCGGTCGTGGTGCACCCCCAGTTCACGGAGCCGGAGGCCGCGCTGCGGGACGCCGGGCACACCGTGGAACGGGTGCTGTTGCGGGCGGAGGACGGGTTCCGGCTGGGCCCGGCGGCCGTGCCGGAGGCGGCCGACCTGGTGGTGATCGGAAACCCCACCAATCCGACGTCGGTGCTGCATCCGGCGGAGTCGATCGTCCGACTGGCCCGGCCGGGAAGGACGTTGGTGGTGGACGAGGCGTTCATGGACGCCGTGCCGGGTGAGCGGGAGGCGCTGGCCGGGCGGACCGATGTGCCGGGTCTGGTCGTGCTGCGCAGCCTCACCAAGACCTGGGGGCTGGCCGGCCTGCGCATCGGCTACGCGCTGGCGGCGCCCGACGTGATCGCCGAGCTGGAGCGGGCGCAGCCGCTGTGGCCGGTGTCGACACCGGCCCTGGCCGCGGGGCGGGCGTGTGTGGCGCCGCGGGCGCTGGCCGAGGCGGGGCACGCGGCGTATCGCATCGCCGCGGACCGGGCGCACCTGGTGTCGGGGCTGGCGGCTTTCGCCGCGCGTGGAGTCCGGGTGGTGGAGCCTGCGGAGGGGCCGTTCGTGCTGGTGGAGATACCGGACGCGAGCGGTGTACGGCGACGGTTGCGGGACCTCGGCTATGCGGTGCGGCGGGGTGACACGTTTCCGGGGCTCGGTGCGGAGTGGGTACGGATCGCTGTACGGGACCGGGGCACGGTGAACCGGTTCCTGAAGGCGCTGTCGGCCGCACTGGATCCGCCCGCCCACCCACGCGACTCGCTCGACTGAGACCCAGCCCCCAGGCCGACCCCCGCCCGGGAGCCCAGGCCCCCGGCACCCCGCTGGCCGCAAACCCGCCCTGCCCGGGCCGCCGGGACGAAGACCGATCGCCCGGTGCGGGCCCGCGGCACGCCGGAGCGCAAGCGGGCCCCGCCGTTCGAACCCGTGCCACCGCCGCGACGAATACCCCCTTCGGGCCCATGACACCGCCCGCGCGAACGCCACCGACCCGGGCCGTACCACCACCCGGCCAGCAAACGGCACCCCGTCCTGGCCCGTGCCACAACTCGGGCGCCGGCCGCATGGGACGGCCGGACCGGCGTGCTCGCCGAGGAGGTGCGGCAGGCGGCACTGCGCCGCCAGCTGTCCCGGACCGATGCCACGACCGACCGGAGACCGGCCCCCGTCCCGGCCCGAGTCGCCACCCGACCGCAAGCCCCCCGACCCGGGCCGTACCACCACCCGGCCAGCAAACGGCACCCCGTCCTGGCCCGTGCCACAACTCGGGCGCCGGCCGCGTGGGACGGCCGGACCGGCGTGCTCGCCGAGGAGGTGCGGCAGGCGGCACTGCGCCG